>JAGWSG010000187.1 GCA_028876335.1 Acidobacteriota bacterium | reverse complement strand
GAGGGGCCGGTGGGTCACCGGCCCCTCGAATTACCCTGATGCTGAGAGCTAAAACGCTAAGCTAAATAAGAGAATGTCGAATTACCGTCTGCGTTCTCGCTGGGTATGTGAAAGAGATTGAGATCCTTTGATCTCATCGTCTTGGCCAACCATTTTCCTATACTCACTCTCAGGGAAAAATGGTGCGGGAGTCTTCAATGCCACTTTCAGTTCTGCGTAGACTAGCCTACTCGGAATGATGCGCAGACCGTCAGTTGAGATTGACTATTGCACTTCAAGCTCATACGCGAGCAATACTAGGAAATACCCGCTTTTCAGCCTACAAACCACCGGGCAGGTGGCCCGGTTACTGGGGATGGGATATCAGCCAGTCACATAACTGTCGTGCCCCATTCATCGCGCGCATTGTGCGCGATGAGTGGGAAAGGTCGATTCTCAACCGGCCCTTCTTCCACTCCTCACAACTCTCCTGGCATGCAATCGATGTACCAACGATATAAGTTATCTATCTATTTCCCGGCAAATCAGCAGAATTTGGTTAAATCTACTCGCATTTGTCCAGGGAAAACGCAATTTCCTGCTTTTTCCTCGATAAACGCACCCTGAACTCCAACATTTATCCGGCAAAAATGACACATCGCTACCTGCCGCCCCAAAACCTCCACAAATTCCTCGCAAAGTACCCTCGTTTTGTGCAGGAAATCTTCGCCATTCACCCTGGCGCTTCACCCGCCACCGCCTGCCTTCGCGACTCATTTATTCATGAAATTGAAAATATTTGAAGTAATTCTGACAGGACACAAAGGGCAATTTTTTGTTCACACTAAATAGTCATTCAATTTCATCAAATAGTTAAATGCAAAACGACTCGAAAACAGGAGGTCTCCGTACCATGAAGTCTTTCACAAAGTTCTTCGGCGTGATTGCCCTGTCCACCGTTTCTCTTCTCTTCAGCGGTTGTGGCGGCAATAGCAGCTATTCCTACGTCAAATTCATCCATGCATCTGCAGGTGCGCCCAACGTCGATGTCCAGGTAGGCAGCGACTTCGCTGCCAAGAATGCCGCATTTGGATCGGCTACTTCGGCCTACGCAAAAGTCGCCGCCGGAACCGATAGAAAAATCCAGGTCTTTGCAGCCGGTAAAGACACCACAGCGGTTCTCAGCACAAAAGCAACCCTGATGAAGGACAAGTACTACACCATCATCGCCCTCAACACCCCAACGAAGTTGCAGGCGGCATTGGAAGATGATGACCTTACGGCACCCACCGCAGGCAACTGCAAGCTTCGTGTCGTCCATGCTTCTACACTCGCAGGTCCGGTTGATGTGTACGTCACTGCGCCGGGTGTGAGCATTTCTGATCCGAACAATCCCGTCACGCCAGTTCTGTCCAACTTCACTTTTGGCACGGTCACACAATATCTTCAAGTGCCGGCCGGAGCGTACGAGGTACGTGTCACTGTCGCAGGTGATCCTACACAGGTAGCCATTGATACTGGTGCAACTGGAGTTCAGCTCGCTTCCGGTTCAATTTATACGGCGGTCGCTTTGGATCCCAATCCAAATTCCAATCCTCCGGGCACCGCTCCCACTCTTCTGCTTACCCAGGATCAGCCGGTTCCGGGTGTCAAATCCATGGCAACCACGATGTAATTTGAGATTCGCTTAGAACCAGCCCCGTCCGCCCAGAGCAGGAGCGATTCACTCCTGCTCTGGCGAACCTGACCAACTTTCGATGATTCCCAACGAAACTGGACGAATCTTGCTCCTGGAAATGCATGCCGAGGCCCGCACAGGGCTTCGCATTGGCCCCTGCACACTCAATGCATACTTCTGAATTCTGAACTGCCCCTCAGATTTCCCATCGCAGCAACGCAGCGCCCACCGTAAAGCCCGCGCCCACGGCGGCCAGCAGAACCAGGTCACCCTTCTTCAGCTTGCCTTCTTCAATGGCAGTCTCCATGGCCAGTGGAATGGTGCCCGCCGAAGTGTTGCCGTACTTTTCGATATTGATGATGACGCGATCCTCCGGCATGCCCAGCCGGTCCGCCGTCGCCATAATAATCCGCTTATTCGCCTGGTGCGGAATAAAACAACCCAGGTCAGCGCCCGTCACGCCGTTGCGCTCAAGCACTTTGGTCGTGGCTTCGGCCATCTTGCGCACGGCGAATTTATAAACAGCCTGCCCATCCTGGTAGATGTAGTGCATCTTCTTATCCACCGTCTCGTGCGTCGATGGATTCAAACTGCCGCCGCCCTTCAGGTTCAGACTCACGCCGCCCGCGCCGTCAATCTCATGCACAAAGTCGATGAAGCCGATCTCACCCTCTTCTGCCGGCTCAATCAGCACCGCGCCGCCGCCATCGCCGAAGAGAATACAGGTCGTCCGGTCCGTATAGTCGGTCATGCGCGTGTTGGCGTCCGCGCCGCAAACCAGCACTTTGGAATGCGCGCCGCTCTCGACCAGCTTCACGCCCGCCTGCAGCGCAAACACAAAGCCCGAGCATCCGGCCGAAACGTCGAATCCCCAAGCGCCCTTCGCGCCAATCTTGTCCTGCACCAGGCACGCCGTCGACGGGAACATCATGTCCGGCGTCACAGTGCCCACAATAATGACCTCAACCTCGCTCGGCTGGATTCCTCGCTGCGCCAGGCACTTCTTCGCCGCCTCGGCACACATATCGCTCGTGCCCTTCCCTGCAGCCAGCTTGTGCCGCTCTCGAATGCCGGTGCGTTCAACGATCCACTGATCGTTGGTCTCTACCAGCTTCTCCAGGTCCTGGTTGGTAATCACTTGCGGCGGGACGTACGTTCCAAGCGCCGTAATCTTGGCGCGGCGGCCCACAATGGGGCGAACGGCGAGGCTCAAGGCTTTATCTCCCTGCGGCGCAACGCTCAGCGTGCGCGCGGCTTGCCAGCGGGCAAAACGCCCGGAAAGAACAGAACAAAGGCGCCTCGTGGCGCCCAAAAAGTACCGGGTTGCCTACTGCGCCCGTACGAGCCCGTTACCGTTGCTTCCTTCCGGACCTGGCGGGATTGGCGGGATTACGTCGCGTAGGACCCGGCACTGTTGATTTTAGCACTTGCCAGAGTCCTTCGTTCCCGTTTGGAAAGACAGCATCCGAAGTGAAAAATTCCACTTCCAAGTACAATAGTAGTGTGAGTAAATCTTCCCAACCCACGGCGCCTGTCGTGGGCTTCGTTTCGTTAGGCTGCCCCAAAAATCTGGTCGACTCCGAAGTCATGATGGGTCTGCTGGATCGCGCCGGCGCACGCCTGACCGCACGGCCCGAAGAGGCCGAAATCCTCGTCGTCAACACGTGCAGCTTTATTGACACCGCCAAGCAGGAGTCCGTCGACACCATTCTTGAAATGGCGCGCCACAAGACCGAAGGCCGCGCAACCAAGCTCATCGTTGCCGGATGCCTGGTCGAGCGCTATCGCGACGAGATTCGCAAAAACATTCCGGAGGTCGATGCCGTCGTCGGCACCGGCGAACTCGAAGCCATTCTCCAAGCTGCTGGAGTAGCACAGCCATCACCTGCAGTGCCTTCACCCTTCAACATTCTCAGCGGCGATGCACTTACTCGAAGCGGTCGGGAGTCTGCAGCCGGAACGCACAAGCACGAATCGCCCACCTCTTTCAGACCCGAAGGCGATCTCCGCGAGCAGCAGGGCCGATTCAACCGCGATACGTGGGATGGTGCGGCGCACATGTTGCCCACGTATCTCTACGACGAAACAACGCCACGGCTTTTGTCCACGGGAAAGACTTCGGCCTACATCAAAATCGCCGAAGGCTGCGATCATCCCTGCACCTTCTGCGTAATTCCCAATCTGCGCGGCAAGTTCCGCTCGCGGCGCTTTGAGTCTGTTGTTGCAGAAGCCGAACAACTCGTCGCGCGCGGAGTCCGCGAAATTACGCTCATCGGCCAGGACACAACCTGCTACGGAGAAGACCTGGGCATGAAAGATGGCCTGGCCACGTTGCTTGATCGCCTCGCACAGATTGAAGATCTTCGCTGGCTGCGCTTCCTTTACGCATACCCCAACCGCATCACCGGCAAGCTGCTTGAGACCATCGCAAAGCACGACAACATCTGCAAGTACCTCGACGTTCCCTTGCAACACGCTTCGCCCGATGTGCTCAAGCGCATGAAGCGCGGCGCCGGCGCCGACATTTTCTTGAAGACTCTGGACAAGGTTCGTGCCGCGGTTCCGGGAATCGCACTGCGGACCAGCTTCATCGTCGGCTTCCCAGGAGAATCGCAGCAAGACATTGAACAACTCGAAGAGTTCATCACCGCAGCAAGATTCGACTGGCTCGGTGTCTTCAATTACTCCGATGAAGAAGGCTCCAAAGCCTTCTCGCTCGATGAGAAGGTCAACAAGAGAAGTATTGAAGCGCGCCGCAAGCGCCTGATGAAGCTGCAGCAGAAGATTTCACGGGAAGCAAAGCAGCAGTGGATTGGCCGCGAAGTAGTTCTCCTTGCTGAAGGCGAAAGCGAAGAGACTGAACTTCTATGGGAAGGCCGGACACAGTTTCATGCACCGGAAATCGACGGCAAGGTTTACATCAACGACTTCGGTGATCTGGAGACACTTGAAGCCGGGCACTTCTATCGCGCCGAAATCACCGAGGCGCACGATTACGATCTGGTCGCCCGCGTGATTGACGGTCCAATTCCCTGAGCCTGGCGGGCTCGATAAAAAGCGTTCAGTTCACTTTCCCACTTCTGTCTGAGGCACGCGGGTGCTGTGAAGGAAGGCAATTTTCCAAACGCCGTCTCTCTTTTCCAGAAAACCGGACTCCAGCCAGCTCATCATAGTCACCTTACCTTGTGGATCGGTGACGCTGCCTCGATTCACGTAGGCAACCCAGGCAGTCTTGCCTTCAATGTGCACGTCAGGATTCGTCACATTCCAGTCGTAACGAAATCCTTTGCCATGCAATGTCTTTATGAGCTTCATCATTGCATCGCCGTCAAAACGTTTGCCGCCGTCATACATGTAGAAGCCGGGAAGAATCAACGAATCAAACTTCGCCTGATCGTCGGTTTTGGCAGCCACAAGCATGCCTTTCACCTTATCGACAACCTGCTCCTGGTTTTTGTTGAGGTTTGAATGTTGAGCCAAGGATGAAACTGCGATGGAGATGGTGAATAAAGTAACTGCAAAAGCACGCTGAAGACGCAAACCTTCCCCCTTTGAAACAGAACTTTAGCAAGCAAAAAAGACAGGACCTCGGTCAGAGTCCCCATTACAGCATCACTGATTCGATAAATCACTCATTTTCAACGGTTGGATTTCTTTCACAAGCTCCAGAGTTCGCGAGCCATCCATTGCAACTCTCTGCTAGACTCTCGCCATGAAAACGCGGCTTCTCCCTCGCACTGTCTTCTGCGCGCTCCTGGCTCTCTGCTGCGCGCTCGAACTGGCTGTTACTCCCGCGCAGGCGCAGGATTGGGCCAAGAAAATTCTCGACAAATCGCCTCGCCACCAGCAGTGGGTCAAAATCCACAACGGCAATCGCACTATCGACACATTCGTGGTCTATCCCGAAGTCAAAGGCAAAGCGCCGGTCGTGGTACTCATTCATGAGATCTTCGGCTTGTCAGACTGGGCGCGCAGTATGGCAGACGACCTGGCGGCTGCGGGTTACATCGTCGTGGCACCCGACCTTCTTTCCGGGGAAGGACCGAATGGCGGCGGTTCCAGCGCCTTCCTTGACCGCGATGCGCGCGTAAAGGCCGTCTCCGAACTCGATCCGAATCAGGTGATCTCTGACCTGAATGCGGCCGCTGACTGGGCACTGAAGCAACCAGCCGCCAACGGAAAGCTCGCCGTGGTGGGCTTCTGCTGGGGCGGCGGCAAGTCGTTCGCCTTCGCCACGCAGCGCAAAGATCTGACAGCCGCCTTCGTCTTTTACGGAACCACACCTCCCGATGTTTCAGGAATCACTGCCCCGGTTTATGGCTTTTATGCAGGCAATGACGCGCGCATCAGCGCCACAGTTCCAGCCACGCGGGAAACCATGAAGTCCGCAGGCAAGAAGTACGACGCTGTGATCTACCCCGGCGCCGGCCACGGATTCATGCGGGCCGGCGAAGACCCGGAAAACACCAACCCAGCGAACGTGACCGCCCGCAAAGAGGGGCTTGCGCGGCTGGAAAAACTGCTCAAGAGCATGTAGCAGCTCAGCGCGATACCATAGGAATTGATGAGTGCGCAGCAAGGGGCTGCGCACGTTTTTTCGCTATGGTTGCAAAGAAAAAATCCGCAAAACTTTTACGTTGCCCCACCTGCGGCATGCTTGTTCAGCAGAATGACGAGGACTTCCCTTTCTGCTCAGACCGTTGTCGCAAGATCGATCTCGGTAAGTGGGCATCGGGCGCGTACAAAATCAGTTCGCCGATTCTGGATCCGGAAGTTCTTGAGGACCTCGGCAATCTCTCCGGAGGCCACACAAAAGGCGACGACTATGAGTGAGAAAATCGTTGGCCGGGCGGCGGAACACAAGACGCTGTGGGCGTGGACAATTGCCACCTTCTTTGGCGCAGGCCTGGGCAAACCCGGCCCCGGAACCTGGGGCTCTGTGGCAGCAACACTCCTGTGGGCGGCTTACGCATTTGGCGCGCATCCATCCGCACATGCACTGCTGGTCGCGCTGCTCATCGGAATCGCCACTTCCATCGTCTTTGGGGTTCCTGCAGCCACCATCACAGCCAGTGAAAGCGGCCGGGAAGACCCTGGCTTCGTAGTTATCGACGAAGTGGCCGGCCAGTGGATCGCGCTCATGGGCAGCCTTGCCACCTGGCAGCATGGACTGCTCGCGCTTGTGCTCTTCCGTTTTTTCGATGTCCTCAAACCATACCCCATTCGCAAGCTTGAAAGGCTGCCCGGTGGTTGGGGTATTGTTTTCGATGACGTTCTCGCCGGGGTTTATGCTTTGATAGTCGCCACTGTACTCCACCGTTGGATCTGAGATGCCAAGAATGCGCGTACAATCCGAGACCGAACCGCTGATGCATGAGCCGCGCATTGACGACGTTCGCCCTGCCGCGGCGCTGCCCTTGGGCGAGGTGGAGTTGACCGGTGCATGGCTGGGTCCCAAGGACTACTCCACTCCTGGCGTGGTTGTGGGCAGTCACGTTGCGCATGTACTGATGAGCCGGTCCACGCGGCTTGCTTTTCGTGTACCGCAGCAGGCATCTACAAGCCTGATTGAAGTCCGCTCGCAGGATGGCGTGAGCAACGCAACGCCGCTGCGTGTGGCGCGCCTGCTCTCTGATGGTTTGCATCCAGTGACCAGTCCGGCCGTCAGCCGTTCGGGAATGATTTACGCAACCATTTCAGGTCCGCGCGGCAAGCAGACTCCCGTGTCGGTTGTGCGCGTCAGCGCGGATGGCCGAGGCACTCCCTTTGCCACCGGCGTGCTGAACGCCACGGGCCTTGCCTTCAGTCCGGATGGTGAGCTGTATGTGACCTCGCGCGCCGAGGGAAATGTCTACAAGCTCGATGGAGCGGGCGAGTCCACTCTTTACGCCGAAGGCATGGGCATTGCCACTGGCTGTGTTTTTGACAGCGAAGGCAACCTCTTCGTCGGCGACCGCAGTGGAACGATTTTCAAGATCGATCCCGAGCGCAAGATCTTCGTGCATGCCACGCTGGAGCCATCGGTTTCGGCGTATCACATGACCATCAACACTGCCGGCGAACTGTTCGTCACCGGACCATCACTCAGTTCCAACGAGACTATCTGGCACATTGATGCGCATGGAACGGTCTCCGCATGGTATCGCGGGCTTGGCCGGGCGCAGGGCCTGGCACTCGACAAGGACGGCAATGTCTTTGTCACAGCCTGCTTGCACGGACGCCGCGGGCTGGTGCGCGTAACGCCTTCGGGAGAGGCGGAACTTGTCGTAAGCGGGAACAATCTGGTCGGTGTCGCCTTCTCGCCACTCGGGACCACCGTGCTTGCCACGAATGACTCCGTATATGATGTGGACTTGGGAGTGGAAGGCATACAACTCTACTAGCGGCCTGACCTTCGACTTTCTTTTCAGTCTCCGAGTGCTGAAATCGCCCCTATGAAATCAGAAATCATTGCAGTCGGCTCAGAAATGCTTACTCCGTTCCGCCAGGACACGAACTCGCTGTTCGTTACCGAGCGTTTGAACGAAATCGGCGTTACCGTTGCCTTCAAGTCCATCGTGGGCGATCGGCTCAGGGACCTTGTCTCAGCCATTCGCACCGCGCTTGGCCGTTCGGACATTCTCGTCCTCATGGGCGGTCTTGGTCCCACGGAAGATGACCTGACCCGCGAAGCTACAGCAGAAGCTCTAGGCATTGAGCTGAAGCGCGATGCGCAGCAGGTGGCCGCTCTGCATGCGCGCGCCGCAACGTGGCGCATCACCATGCCGGACAATAATCTCAAGCAGGCCGATGTGATCAAAGGCGCCGAGATTCTGCCCAACCCCAACGGCAGCGCGCCCGGCCAGTGGCTCGACGTTACGCATGAAGGCTATCGCAAGCTCATCATGCTCGTGCCCGGCCCGCCGAATGAATGCAGACCCATGATCGACGCCGAGTGCATGCCGCGCCTGCGCGAGATTCTGCCCGTGCGCCACATAGCAAAGCGCACGCTCAAGGCAGCCATGATTCCCGAGTCGCAGGCAGACAAGCTGCTGGCGCCGATTTACACCACGTACACCGACGTGGAGACGACAATTCTTGCCCACGCCGGCGATATTCAGCTCACGCTGCTCTGCGCGAAAAAGTCGAAGGAAGCCGCTGAAGACCGCGTGGAAGAGCTTGCAACCAAACTGGAGGAAGCGCTGGACGACTGGCTTTACTCTTCGGAAGGCGAATCGCTGGAACAGATTGTCCTCTACTATCTCGGCCTGCGCCAGTCCACTCTGGCCGTGGCGGAAAGCTGCACTGGCGGCCTTGTCGCGCAACGCATCACGTCTGTTGCGGGAGCGTCGCGGACGTTTCTTGGCGGCGCGGTCGTCTACAGCGATCCTCTCAAAACTGCATTCGCTAATGTACCGCCCGATCTGATCGCGAAGCACGGCGCAGTTTCGGCGGAAGCTGCCGTCGCCATGGCGGAAGGCATTCGCAAGCGCACCGGAGCGACGCTAGGCCTGGGCGTAACCGGCATTGCCGGCCCCACCGGCGGCACGGAGACAAAGCCCGTTGGCCTGGTTTACTTCGCGGTGAGCGACGCACAGGCAACCGACTCCTACAACCGCACATTCCGTGGCGACCGCGACCGCGTGCGCCAATGGGCGGCGCAACAGGCGCTGGATCTGATTCGCAGAAAGCTGATGTAGTGCGCGTTGTTGTTGCACTCATTTATTGACTCGTCTCCACCTGCTCTGCAACACTCCGGCCATGGCCTACTCCGGCAAAGTTGAATATGCGGATGCGCGGAAAATGCGCACCCGCAACAAACACTACTATCGCGTTCTGCATTGGCCCATTTGGATTTGGGTTTTTTTTCTTGCACCTGGACCGCTGACCTTTTCCCTCTTCGCGCACGGCTTTGGCCTGGCCAATTCACTCTGGCTTGGTGCGGTTCTCATCGGCACCGGCATTGCCGGCCTCTATGGCCAGATGCCCGGATGTGAGCCCGCGCCTTACATCTTGCGCTTTGACGAAGACAAGCCCAACCCGCTTTACCGCAAGGTCTGCTACACCTTTGCGTGGAACGCGGTCATCAACTTTGCCCTGCTCAATCTTCTTGGTCTCTTGATTGCCGTGGCCACGGGCGTCTGGTACATGAAGCAGCTTTACCAGTACGTGTACTTCCCGCTCTGCGCATTCATTCTCTTTCTCGGCTTATTGGGAAAACTGCCACGCGTGGGCAAGTCCACCAAAGGTGAAGGAATAGAGCGCCGCTACTTCTACGGCTCCGTGTGGTCAGTTACGATTTCGCAGACTGTCCTGCTGATTCTTTGGAAGACGCTGCCCGCCACACGCACCGGAAGCCTTATTAAGCTGGTGGTATATGCGGGCATGCTTATACTCGTGGGGCTGACCGCGTTCAACGGTATGCTGCCGCGCACGCGGCCCATTATGCCCGGTGAGTTGATGGTGGATTAGCTCGCCTAGCGTCCAACCGGTTTGTAGCCTGACTTCGAACTCATCTTCATGGCGGCTATTGCTTCGGCAATTGTCAGAAGCGGAGTCGTCTTAATCGCCTTGCATGCGCCACCGGCTCCAAGCGCGATTGACAATGCTGTGGCACTGATATTGTCTGGCATTTCGATCATTGCCACCACATCGTAGTCGCCGAGTGAAAGATGGATCGATTTGAGGGATCCACCGAGCTTTGCGATCGCCTTACCGACAATTGCCGAGCGGTCCTCGGGTTTCTTGCTGAGTGCAGCCAGTGCCGGCTGCGTGTAACTTACCTGCAACATATAGCTGGCCATTGGATGATTACCCCTTTCTTGCATGCAACATTCGGGGGAGGCCAACAACGTACACCCGATGCGGGGAGATGTCACGGCATTTCAGGACACACCACAAGTGCCCTCACCTGCTAAACTCACTTCCGTCATGGTCGTTGTGAGTCTTCTATTAGTGGTGGGAGCATATCTGCTGGGCTCCATTCCCACGGGATATTTGCTGATGCGCATATTCCGCAAGCAGGATATTCGCACCATTGGGAGCGGCAACATAGGCGCCACCAACGTAATGCGCTCAGGCGCCAAGGGGCTGGGCGCGGCCACGTTTCTCGCAGACATGTTGAAGGGCTCCGCTGCCGTGGGCTTGGGTACGGTGCTGGCACCTTACCTTGTGCACCTTGCTCCGGCGCGCAGCGTGGCAGCGGCAGCCGCTCTACTGGCGGTTCTTGGGCATATGTTTCCGGTGTGGCTGGGCTTCAAGGGCGGCAAGGGGGTTGCAACCGGATTTGGTGTGTTTCTTGTGGCTGCGCCGGCAGCTGCTTTGGCCTCCATTGCGGTGTTTGCGGTACTGCTCGCCCTTACGCGCTACGTCTCACTTTCATCAATTGTGGGAGCTGCATGCTTCCCAGCATTCGCGTGGTTCCTGGTGCAAGGTGACAAGCCGGTCTTCTTTATTGCCGTGCAGACCGCGGTCGCATTGCTCATTATTGTGAAGCATCACCAGAACATACGCCGCCTGCTGAATGGGACCGAGAACAAGATTGGCGGGGGCAGCAAGACAACCGAGCGGAGGACTGCATGAGCCGCATTGCCGTATTGGGCGCGGGCGCGTGGGGCACCGCAATTGCTCTATCACTGGTGCGTCGTGGTGGACACGAAGTTACGCTCTGGTCACACAGTGCAGATGAAGCGGCAACCATTGCCGCGGCGCGTGAGAATACGCTGTTTCTGCCGGGATTCAAATTTCCGGACGGGCTTGCAATTACGGCGGAGACGGGACTGATTCGTGATGCTGAGATTGTTGTGGCCGTAATCCCGTCTGAGTTCCTGCGCGGGACCATCAAGCGGATCCTACCCGCTTTGCACGCAGGGCAGATTCTTGTGAGCGCCACCAAGGGTGTGGAAGACCAGACCTATCTGCGTATGACCGAGGTGATCAGCTCGGTGCTTGAGCCTGCTGGGGTGGTCATTCCTGTCGGCGCATTCAGTGGGCCGAGCTTTGCGCTGGAAGTGGCACAAGGACAGCCGACGGCAGTAACCGTCGCGTTCAGCGATCTGGCAACCTCCGAGCGCATCCAGAACGAATTCAGTTCGGAGACTCTACGCCTCTACTCCTCTACCGACGTAATCGGAGTGGAACTGGGCGGAGCGCTCAAAAACGTCATCGCCATTGCGGCCGGAGTGACTGCAGGTGTCGGACTCGGCTACAACTCAACCGCCGGGCTGATCACGCGCGGCATCGCGGAGATCACGCGGCTGGCCGTTGCATGCGGCGGTAAGCGGGAAACACTGGCTGGGCTCTCGGGGGTGGGCGATCTTGTGTTGACCTGTACTGGATCGCTTTCGCGCAATCGCACCGTCGGTCAGGCACTGGGCGAGGGGCGCAAACTGCCAGAGATTCTGGCAGGCCTGGGCGGCAAGGTGGCCGAGGGAGTGCGCACCACCCGCGCAGCTCTGGGACTTGCACGGCAGCACGGCATTGAGATGCCCATCACCGAGCAGATGGAGCTGATACTCGACGAAGGCAAAGATCCGCGCGAGGCAATTCGCGAACTGATGCTGCGGCCGGGCAAGGCTGAGCACTGATAATTCCTCCGTCTGAAACTGGTTACCGGATGACCGCTCAGACGTGCTGCGCCGCGTGCTTTATCCTGTTGATGAAGCTGATCGCAATTCTCTGCATCGTTTGCGCGAACCTTGGCATCGAACAGGAGATTTCCGGACTGACAGCGCACGCTCTGTTGGTTCCCACACCGGAACAGCACAGCAAGACAAACCAATCTTTCTGGAGTGGGCATGGCGCAGCCAGCCGCTGACTCTTCCGCGAAGTCGCGGGATGCGGACAGCGAGTTTCATTTTGATGACACGTGGAAACCGCGGTTCAATCCGTGGATTATTGCGTTCACGGTCACATTGGCTACCTTCATGGAGGCGCTTGATTCCTCCATCGCCAATGTTGCGCTGCCACATATTGCGGGATCGCTTGGCGCGAGCTATAGCGAAGCTACCTGGGTTCTGACGTCGTATCTGGTCTCAAACGCCATCGTACTGCCCATCAGCGGCTGGATTGCAAACCGCATCGGGCGCAAGCGTTTTTACATGAGCTGTGTAGTGGCTTTCACTATTTGCTCGTTTCTGTGCGGTCTTGCCACATCACTTGGGATGCTGGTGATCTTCCGCGTAGTGCAGGGCGCGGCAGGCGGGGGCCTGCAACCGAGCGAGCGCGCCATTCTGGCGGACACTTTTGCGCCTGAAAAACGCAGCGTGGCGTTTGCGCTGTATGGAATGGCTGTCGTGGTCGCACCGGCAATCGGCCCAACCATAGGCGGATGGATTACGGACAACTATGACTGGCGCTGGATTTTCTTCCTCAACATTCCCGTGGGAATTGTCTCCATCTTTCTGACCAGCCGCATCGTGGAAGATCCGCCGTACCTGAAGAAGCTGCAAAAGAAGGCGGGCAGTATCGATGGTATTGGACTTGGGCTACTCGCGGTGACCATCGGCGCACTGCAGATCATGCTCGACAAGGGTCAAGAGAGGGACTGGTTCGGCTCGAACCTGATCATCACTCTGGCGATCGTTGTCGTCGTTGGAATCGTCGCGTTTCTGTGGCGCGAACTCACCACCGAGCACCCGATCATCGATCTATCGCTTTACCGCAGCCGCAATTTCAGCGCGACGCAACTCGTGATGCTGGTGATTGGCGCGGCGCTCTACGCAACGACGGTCATGATTCCTCAGTTCCTACAAGAGGTGATGGGATACACCGCTACACAGGCGGGTATGGTGCTCTCACTCGGAGGGCTCACACTCATTTTTCTTTTACCCATCGTAGGTTTCCTGGGGCAGAAGTTCGATCCGAGAGCGATGATCTGCTTCGGCTTTGCGTGGGTGAGCTTCGGCATCTGGCGCATCTCTGACATGAACCTGAGCATCAGCTTCTGGGATGCGGCGAGCTGGCGTGTGCTGATGGTCATCGGCATGCCGTTTCTGTTTGTGCCCATCAGCGTGATGTCCTACGTGGGCGTGCCGCAGGAGAAAAATAATGAGGTCTCCGGCCTGACGGCGCTGGCGCGTAACATTGGCGGCAGCCTTGGCATTTCATTCATCAGTACCATGCTGGTGCGGCGCGCACAGGTGCATCAGGCATATCTCGGCGCACATGTGTATGCGGGCGACTTCAACTATCGCGTGATGCAGCAGGGATTGAACCACACGCTACAGCACCGCGGGTTCTCTCCGGCACAGGCCGCGGGCGGGGCCATGGGCCGCATGTACGAGATGATGATCCAGCAGGCAAATGTGCTGGCGTATATCGATACGGTACATGCGCTCGTGATTCTGACCGTTTGCCTGATCCCGATTGGCTATCTGATGAAGAAGCCGCGGTATCGGACGAGGCAGGCTGCGGCGCACGTGGAGTAAGGATTGGGAAAGTCATTTAAGGCGGAGTTGATTTTGGCTCTTCCCGGCAGAGTCTCCGCAAAAAAAACGTAGCTTTTTCCATAAATCCTTGAATCAATATAGGTTCTGCGGGGACCCCCTCCAAGCATATTTGATTCCTATGGACTTATTGGCGCGTATTTGAAAAGAAAGCAGTTAGAGTATCACCTAATGGCTTGAGCTCAGTGATCATTGACCAGGCTTTCATCTGCCAACATCAGTGTGCGCCTTAGCACTGGAATATTCGGCAAGGGATTTACGGGACAAGCCACGGCCTTACTCCAGCCGTGGAAATTTCATGCCAGGCTTTCATGAAAGCCAACGCACGAGCTCTCAGTGGATATGAGTTGGAAACCGTTCGAGGAGCAGTATCGATGAAGAATTTGTTTGATGCCGACTCCGCTGCGGAGATCAGGGAACGGATCGCACGCCTTACACCAGACTGCGAGAGGCAATGGGGTGCGATGACGGTGGCGCAGATGCTTGCACACTGTTCAGCGTCGATGGAGATGGCCGCTGGCGTGAATAACCCACCGCGCAGCCTGATTGGAAGGATAGTCGGAAGGATGGCGAAGAAATCGATGCTTGGCGATGCGCCCGTTCGGCGAAATATGCCTACGGATAATAGCCTGCGGATTCAGGGTGACAAGGACTTCGCAGCAGAGCAGCGGCGCCTGATCGACTGGGTGGATCGGTTTTCGGCGGGTGGTCCAGCACTCTGTACGAAGCACCCGCACTGCTTTTTGGGGCCAATGACACCACAGGAGTGGGCAGTGCTGTCGTATAAGCATCTGGATCATCATTTGAAGCAGTTTGGTGTGTAAGTGCGGACAAGACAATGCGCACATTGTGCAGCAATCTCGTTTGCATATATCGATTAAAGTGGACCGCCAAAGATAGAACGTTCATCCAACCATAAGCATGCAAACTGAAGTTGCGATTATTGGAGGTGGTCTGGCCGGTCTCTATGCCGGAAAGCTGCTTCACTCCAGGGGAATCAGCTTCACGCTGATTGAAGCGCGGGAACGGCTGGGTGGCCGGATACTTACAAGGGACGAAGAGGGCACTCCTACTGACGACGGCTTTGATTTAGGGCCTTCCTGGTTCTGGCCGGAAATCCAGCCAAGACTTGCTGCGCTTGTACATGAGCTAGGACTGGCAACTTTCTCTCAACACAACGAGGGAGAAGTAATTTTTGAGCGCATGTCTCGCGAAACACCGTGGCGTTATCGTGCGACACAGCAAGAACCGCAATCTTTGCGTATTGCAGGCGGGACAGGAATGCTGATCCGTGCGCTCGAAAAACAGATTCCGGGGGACAGCATTCTTGTCGGGACAAGAGTCCGTCAGATGATTCTGGCAGCCAATGAAGTTTCGCTCTCGATTTCAAAAGTGGATGGGACGGCGCATACTCTCACTGCAAAACAGGTAATTGCGGCAGTTCCTCCACGGTTGCTTGCAAAACTTGCATTCTCACCAGGTATGGATTCAGTTACTGAACAGCGATGGAAGGAGACCGCAACCTGGATGGCTCCTCATGCAAAGTTCTTTGCCATTTACGAACGCGCGTTTTGGCGCGATGCCGGATTGTCGGGAACCGCGCAGAGTCTGGTCGGCCCGCTGGGTGAGATTCATGACGCAACAACAGCCTCCGGCAAAGCAGCCCTCTTCGGCTTCCCAAGCGTCGGCGCCGACGCACGAGCTGCCATGGGAGAGAGTGCGTTTGCAAAATCCTGTCTTGAGCAGTTTGCACGTCTCTATGGACCAGAAGCACGGCATCCGCGCGCTACTCTCTTCAAAGATTGGGCAGCCGATTCGCTGACAGCGACATCAGATGACCGGAACGGCGGCACGCATCCGAAACCCTTCGCTGCACCGTGGGTGAATGGTGATTGGCAACATTTCTTATCCTTAGGCGGAAGTGAAACAAGTGGGACGGAACCTGGTTACATGGCGGGCGCGGTCAGTGCGGCGGAACGTGCTGTTGACGAGGTCATTCAACGATTGCAGCTAACCGACCGTACGCCAAACAAGTAGACTGACAACGCTTTGCGCAGAATTGACCACATTGTTGTTGCTGTTCGAGAGCTGGATCAGGCAGCGGACCTCTATCGGAGAGTCGGCTTCCAGGTCGGTGCCCGCAATGAGCATCCATGGGGGACGGAGAATCGACTGATTCAGTTCGGCTCCTCTTTTATCGAGTTGATTTCATTGGGCGGCTCTGCTCACCGCATCGCGCCACATCACCCGAGACAATTCAGCTTTGGAACGTTTGTGCGGAACTACCTCGAACTGCGGGAAGGCATTGCGATGCTGGTGTTGAGCAGCTCCAATGCGGAATCTGACGCTGCCGAGTTTGCGGCACGAGGGATTGGAGATTTTGAGCCATTCTTCTTTGAGCGTAAGGGGAAAGGTCCGGGTGGCTCGGAGACGCAGGTTGCTTTCACTTTGGCGTTCGCCTGTGATCCGGCTGCTCCGAATGTAGGTTTCTTTGTGTGCCAGCAACATTTTCCTGAGAACTTCTGGAACAGAATTTTTCAAGAGCATCCAAATTCGGCAAGGGATATTGCGGCAGTCACTCTGGCTGCCCCTGATCCGATGCAACACGTCGATTTCCTGGCTGGATTCAGCGGTGCTGAGGGGCATCCTCTTCCTGATGGCGGATTGCGGTTCGGATTGGGGAAAGGTCGAATTGAGATTATTCAAACCGCCGAGTTGCAATCCCAAGCGCTCCCTTCAACCAGGTTGAGGTCTTGTACAGTGCAAGTTGGAGAGTTGGAATCGGTTGAGCGAATTCTAGAAGCAGAGAAGATTCCATTTGCAATCTTGGGCGATCGCATTGTTGTTCCATCAGAATCGCTCTTCGGTATGGAGTTGTACTTTGAGATGAACTCCGGCGTGTAACTGCCCTTTGCCCATGCTCATGCCATAGCAAAAAGTTTGAGGACTGCAAAATGGGTGCGCGAAGATCACTCCGCGCACCCCAAACTTGCACACTTCCCTTCACCGCATCGTTATCTATTTGCGCGCTGGAGCACCACCTTGAAGCTGGTGGGGAACTTCATGCTCGGGTCGCGTGAGGGATCGGTTCCGTCGGGCGCAGGTCCGATGTCGGGCGCGTTGGGGCCGGGCTTTGCCGGTTCTTCAAAGTGCCATGGAATGTGGAAGGTGCGATCGAGTTCGATACGGTCGCCTTTGATTTCTCCGGTGTAGGAATTGATGCCGGAGCTGAAGGAAACCTTCGATCCGTCGATCTTGCCGTCTTTGATGGGCGTGACTTCTCCACCGCCGAAGAATCCGCCGCTGCCTTCCACATCACCGGTAATTGCGCTGCCCTGCTGATGCAGAGAGAAGACGGCATTGGAGCCGAGGATGCGTGCGAGGAATCCGCCTTCTTCATCATCCGCATTATGTACGGGCCGCCAGAGGCCGGTGATGCCGGAACCTTTGGGTATGGGGCGCACCCACTCGGCTGCCTGCGGGCGCAACGTAGTTTGCTTTGCGGGGATGGTGAGCGATGCGGAAGTGAGACCGTCGGCGCTGACTTCCACGGTGATGTTGCCCGCATCTTTGGAGGACTGCACGATGCCCATGCAGTAGCCCGAAAAGGCCTTGCGCTTGGTGCCGATGTCGGAGGCGAGATCAGTCGGGTCGCCATTGCCCACGCCGATGAGGCGGCCGGAGCCGGAGACCTTGAAGGTGACTTCATTGTCTGTGATGGGAACGGTGCGGCCTGCGGAGTCCTGTACTTCGACGGCGAACATGGCCACGTCTTCTCCGTCCGCGTTGACGGCCTTCCGGTCTGACGTGAGGACGAGCTTGGCGGGCGCGCCGGTGGTGGCACGTTTGGTGGTCATGACCTGCTTGCCATTCTTGAAACCGCGCGCTTCAATTTCACCAGGCGCGTACTTCACTACCCAGTCGACGTGCGAGTTTCTGGGAACGGCTTTTTCACCGAGGCTCTTGCCGTTGTGGAGGAGCTCAACCTTGTCGAGGTTGGAGTAGACCCAGACGGAGATGGTTTTGCCTTCCATGCCCTTCCAATTCCAGTGCGGAAAGAGATGCAGCACGGGTGTATCGGTCCACCAGGACTGGTAGTAAAAGAACGAGTCCTTGGGGAAGCCGCAGGTGTCAATGACGCCGTATTGCGAGCTGATGTTGTGCCAGTCGTTGGGCGAGGGCTCGCCACGATAGTCGAAGCCGGTCCAGACGAAGCCGCCGGAGAGCCAGGGCTGCGCATCGCAGAATTTCCACCAGCCCTCAGCCGAGGCACGGCCTGTGGTGGTGTAGGGATCGTAGGCAGCGACGTAGCCCTTGTCGTGATCCGTAATATAGATGCCGCGCGTGCCGACGGCGCTGACCGTCTCAGTACCCATGATGGGGCGGTCTGGGTGCGCCTTGTGGAAGGCCGCCGCCTGCGGATCCATGTAGTTGTATCCGTCCACATCGCACACAGCAAGGCCGCCGGTACCGATGGCTCCGGTGGGCGCGATGGAAACTGGGCGCGAGCCGTCGAGCTTGTTGGCGAGGTCTTTCATGCTGGTGAGAATGAGCACACCTTTGGGCGTGTTTGCCTGGCCTTCCTCATTGCCCATGGACCACATGAACACGGAGGGTCGATTGCGGTCGCGACGAACGAGGTTGGCGAACTGCGCGAGGCCTTCGGGGTTGGACGACATCATACGAGTTTCGTCAAAGACGAGCATGCCGAGCTGGTCGCACGCGTCGAGAAGCTCTGAAGTGGGCGGATTGTGCGAAGTGCGGATGGAGTTGCAGCCCATCTCCTGCAGCTTGCGGATGCGGTAGTGCTGCACAGCGTCCGGCAATGCGACGCCGAGGCCGGCGTGGTCCTGGTGGTTGCAGGTGCCTTTGAGCTTGACTGGCTTGCCGTTGAGGAAGAAGCCGCGCTGCGCGTCGAACTTGATGGTGCGAATGCCGAACGGCGTTTCGTAGCGATCAACCACTTTGCCGTCTGATTGGATTTCTGTGACCAGCTTGTAGAGATTACGCTCTTCAAGCGACCAGAGTCGCGCATTATTGATGGCGATTTGCTGCTCGAATTCGTGATCATTGCCGACGTCCATGGAGGCGGAGGCGGACACATGTTTGCCGACGGCGTTTCCTGCCGGGTCAAGAATGGTGGAGACGACGCGCGCGTTGGCTGTGGTCTTTCCGTGGTTGGCGACATCTGTGCGGATGGAGAGTTTGGCGTTTGAGCCGGTGACTTCAGAACGGACGAAAGTGCCCCACTTTTTGACGTGAACTGGGTTGGTTTTTACCAGCCAAACGTGGCGATAAATGCCGGCGCCCTCGTAAAACCAGCCGTCGGTCTCGGTGGCGTCGACGCGGACGAGGAGAGTGTTGCGCTGGCCGGGATAGGCGAAGTCGGTGAGGTCGAAGCTGAACGGGTCATATCCGCCGCTGTGCTTGCCGATATAGAAGCCGTTGAAGACGACGAGGGCATCACGATAAGCGCCGTCGAATTCGATGGTGATGCGCTTGCCGGCGTCTTCAGCGGGAATGTCGAAGATACGCCGGTACCAGCCGACGCTGGTGTCAGGATATTTGCGGCCGAGCGGGTAGAAGCCCTTGCTCTGCAATTCGCGGTCGTTGGTAAACGGCAGTTCTATGGCCCAGTCGTGCGGGAGGTTGAGGGCGCGCCAGTCGGTGTCATCAAAGGTGGCTGCGGCAGCGGGCATGAAGTTGCCTGTCTTCTGGAAATTGCCGGCCGAGGGCGTGCTGTAATCGAAGTCCTTGCTGGCGTCAGCGGCGTTGCCGAAATGGAAGCGCCAGCCAAAATCGAGAAGTAGACGCTCGCGGCCTGCACCAGGCGCGGGCGAGACGAGAGAGTGGTCGAGGCTGAGCGGGCCGACGGGTTCGCTGAGCGGACTTGCGGCAGCGGCAGTAGTGCCGATTCCCTGCGCAGCGACGGCAGCGGGAGCGAGAAGAGAAGATTTAATGAGGTCGCGTCTTGAAAAGGTTTTCACTTTAGGGTCCTTTACTCCGTCTGTAAAGCGCGCTAGCGCTCAGGTCTCTTGAATTTGAGGTCGCAAAAACGGACGAAGTATACGCTCGCCAATCAAAAGCAAACAAGGGCAACTGGCATACACATATCCAGCAAATTGACTGGAATTTATGGAATGCGGTGAACTCATTGTCACCATGGCGGCCATCGGCGTTACAATTTGGTCGTTTGCTGAGGTCGTGGAAACGATACCATGAAGGGATTCAGGATGATGAAAATGAAGTTGATCCGCGTGCATCTGCGCGCGGCAGGCTATGTTGCTCTGGTTCGATGGACTGCGCTGGCAGCGCTGGTTGTGTTTGTGATGGGTACGGCGCGTGCACAAAGTTCCGCTGCAACGGGACTATCGGCCGAAGTGAGTCCGCTGATTGGAACCGGCTACGGCCCGGGCGATGGAGTGAATCTCTTCCCCGGCGCTACGACGCCCTTCGGCATGGTGCAGCTGAGCCCCGATACGGAGGATCACGGATACGGCTACCACTACACCAACACAACCGTGAAGGGTTTCAGCATGAACCACATGAGTGGACCGGGCTGCTCGAACGAAGGCGACGTATTCTTCACGGCGACCACCGGGCCGATTATGACGGAGGTGCAGGATTTCCAGTCACCGTATTCACACGAGTATGAGTCTGCTTCGCCGGGCTACTACCAGGTGCGTTTGCTGCAGTGGAATATCAATGCAGAGCTGACGGCAACCGACCGTACAGGTGAGGCGCGCTTCACCTTTCCAGCCGGCAAAGGCGCGAATATTCTGGTACCGCTGAGCCACACTTTGAACGAAGTGAATGCAGCATCCGTGCATGTGGTGGGCAACAACCGTATTGAGGGCTACGTGGAGAACCACGCCTTTTGCGGAAGCAAACAGTTGTACAAGGTCTATTTCGTGATGACGTTCAGCAAGCCGTTTGCGAAGTTTGGCACGTGGACGGGCGACCACTACGGCGGGCCGGGAAAGATTGAGAAGAGCAGCCGCACAGCTGAGCAGACCGGACATGAGGAGTGGACAGGTGCGTATGTGACGTGGCCCGAGGAGGCGCATGCGCAAACCATCACCGCGAAGATTGGGATCTCCTATGTGGATGCGGCAGGGGCAGAGAAAAATCTCAAGGAGGAAGCCGAGGGTAAGGACTTCACCACGGTTCGCAAGGATAGCGAGAATGCGTGGAACAAGGAACTTGGCGTTGTGGGCGTGCAGGGCGGAACCGCGAAGGAGCGCAAGGTGTTCTATACGGCGCTTTACCACAGCCTGCTGATGCCAACGATTTTTGAGGACTCGGACGGTCGCTATCTGGGCTTTGATGGACAGGTGCACACCGTTGCGCAAGGGCATCACATTTATGCGAGCTATTCGGGCTGGGATATTTATCGCAGCGAACTTCCACTGATTGCGTTGGTCCAGCCGAAGCGCATGGAGGATATGGCGCAGTCGATTGTGCTGATGTACAAGCAGGGTGGATGGATTGGCCGCTGGCCGCAGTTCAATGTGTATACGAACGTGATGGCGGGCAGCCCGCTGACGGTTGGACTGGCGACAGCGTGGCTGGACGGACTGCACGGATTCGATATGGATTCTGCGTGGGAAGGCATGCTGAAGGATGCCACGCAGGCTCCGCCTAAGGGCAAGCCATATGTGGGCCAGGAAGGCGTCGACTGGATCAACAAGGTTCACTTTGTGCCGGACGACAAGGTTGGGTACGGCTCCGTCTCGCAGATGCAGGAAGATGCGATTGCGTATGCGTCGCTGTATCGCGTGGCCAAGGCGCTGGGCAAGACCGACGACGCGAAGATGCTGTATGAGCGCGCGACCTACTACCGCAACCTGTTCAATCCAGAGACGAAGTACTTTCAGCCGCGCAATGCGGATGGGACGTGGGTGAAGGACTTTAACCCGATGCAGAACGACCACGGCTTCATTGAAGGTACGGGGTGGCATTACCAGTCGTTTGTGCCCGGGGATCTGGGCTGGGTTGTGAAGGCGATGGGCAAGGATTTATTCAACAAGCGGATGACAGAGTTCTTCAATTATCCGGTGGCTGGGTGGTATGCGCAGTACTACAACCCTTACAACGAAACAGACCTGCAGGCGCCGTTCATTTTCAACTTCAGCGGCATGCCGTGGGAGACGCAGAAGGTGGTTCGCCGCGTGTTGTCGGAGAACTATACGGATCAGCCGGATGGGATACCGGGCAACGATGATTGCGGCGAGATGTCGTCATGGGCGGTACTGAGCATGATGGGCATCTACAGCGTGGATCCGGCGAGCCAGGCCTATGAGCTGGTTGCACCGTCGTTCCCGAAGGTGACGGTTCATCTGGTTGCTCCGTACTCGGGCAAGACCTTTACGATTGAGGCACCTGGCGCGAAGGCAAGCGAGGCGTACATCCAGAGTGTGGAGCTGAACGGCAAGGCTCACACGAAGAACTGGATCCCATTCAAGGCGATTGCGGACGGCGGGACGCTGAAGGTGTCAGTCAGCTCGAAGCCGAACGAGAAATGGGGCGCGGCACCGCAGGATGCGCCACCGTCGCTGATGGACGAACAGCCGTAAGGCACGGAATTACGTGTGCGGGCACTGTGCGCTGTACGCGCACAGTGCCCGTTTTGTTTTTGGGCGATTGGTAAATTGACTATGCGGAATTCCCAGATAAACCTGGTGGAATTTGGACGAAAAGTGACGGCGATTGCCGGTGGTTTTGAGGGTGAAATCTGCGTAGAGGCGATTTTGCCGGATAGGTGTGGGAATCAAGGGTCCGAAAAGCGAGCAATTTGTGGCCGGACGATGAAGAAGGCACCTTTTGGGATCGGCTTTGCCGAAATTTGCCGTGATGGAATGAGTGGATCACTTTCGGCTTTCTCTGCGTGGTGCAGGTGAAGCGCGGGGCATTCAAAGCCGATCTTCAATTCCTCCTCCTGTCGATGATGGACTCTGCGATTATGGGCTTTTCAAACGGCGAGCCAAATAGCGGGCAAGAAACTCGTTTCCTGGCACCGAATCAACTCCTGTTTACTGAGTGGTAACCTCCGGTTAGCCGACCGTACTCCCGAAACTCTTGGTCTGCCCGATCTTTTGTAGCAGATTCCTTGTTAGTGTAGTGGGCTATTTGAAGGGCCCAGTTTTTCTGTACCAAGTCGGATGTTAGTCCGCGGGCGAGTGGCACACCGGCCGACCTGGGGCAATTCATCCTTGATGCCTGAGATTCACGCTTGTACTCGAAACTCGAACCTGACGCATGGGTTGGCGTTGCATGGCATACGCCATTCCGCCTGTTGAGTCCTGCCAACCTTCAACCCGTTTCCGAGTCAACCCTTGGAGGGGTGGTTGTCAGACGGAAGCACTTGATTTCACGAGGGAATATTCTGTTCACATTTTGAGTAGCGGGCTTGGCAGCGAATCTGCATTACGATCCCTGCGAAATGAACGGAGGTCGAAATGATGGAAATGCCATGCCGGTTTCTCGTTGTGTGTGCGGGAGCGCTGTTGCTCTCTGGCTGCGGATCGCGAAAAGTGTCGTCCGTGAACTCGGGCGATCCGAGCGGACCTATGCCGAATGCTTCACCGATTAGTGCCCTCTCGCCGAGCCAGGTTCCGGCAGGCGCTCAGGGATTTACGTTGACGGTAACCGGAACTGGATTTACTGCAACGCAGTCCGTCTACTGGGACGGTTCCCCGCTGACCTCTAAATATGTCTCGTCGACGGAGATGACTGCCGAGGTACCGGCGTCCTTGTTGGCGATTCCCCATTCGTCACCGGTGACCGTGGCCACTTCAGCACCCAAGCCGACAGATCCGTATATGTACTTCATCATCACGGAGCCGAATCTTCCGGGGAATCAATCCGCTACGGTATCCAGTGTCGGAGTGCAAGCCGTGGACATGGCTGCTGATCCGGTGACTGGGATGCTCTATCTTTCGACTCCTCCCAGCAACGGAGTGGTGGGATCAATTGTGAAGATTGACCCGAAGACCAGTGCAATGACGACAGTCGCCAGCCCAACTGCACAACCAGGCCGCATGGCAATTTCGGCCGACGGTGCGTACATGTACGTAGGTCTGCAGTCTGGTGTGGTGCAGCGGTATCTACTGCCGGATATGACACCGGACATCACAATTGATCTGGGTGAATACAACGACCCGTCTAGCGGCGTCTTGATTCCGTACTATGCGCTGGATTTGCAGGTGGACCCCGTCAATTCGCATACGATTGGCGTGGCTCGGGGCGTGAACGTGACGCAGGGGATGTTTGAGCAGGGCGGAGTTGCGATATACGACGATGCGACGCAACGTGCGCAGTCCGTGCCGGGAGTGAGTGTAAGCGGAGCAATGATTGGCCTGCTGACATGGAAGAGTGATGGGAGTTATTTGTACGGCGCGCAAATGGTCAACGGATATGCCGACTTGAATGTGGTTTACGTGATGCCGGTGGATAGCAATGGCGTTACGCTCGCGATAACGTACACAAACGCGAACTGGAACTTGCTTTCCATTGCTTATGAATCGAAGAGTGGGTACCTGTACGGTTCCGATGGGACGATCATTGACCCGGCGACCGGCGCCACCGTGGGGTCATTCCCACTCGACCAATTGCATGGTGGAATGGTACCTGGCTCAGTGATGACCTTCGACAGTTCCCTGGACATTGCCTACTTTCTGGCGCCAACAAAGTGGGATTATTACAACGATGAAATCATGCTGGAAGCCTTTGATCTGCAGACACACACACTGCTGGGCGCCATCTCGATGGCGACAGACTATCCATTCTCGAAGAAGATTGTACGGTTCGGCAGCGACGGCCTAGTGTCGTTCGACCAGGGCTCGGTGAGGATTGTCCAGGGCGGGTTTGTGACATCTCCTGCGCAGTAGGGACCGCAGTGTGAAACTGGCAGGCAAAGTCATTGATCGGTTGCCATGCCCAATTCATCGCGGAAGCGCGTGGCGCGCATTTCACTTCCGACTCTAGCCTAACCCTGGAGGTGGGTGACCCATCGTTTCGGCGCGTGGTTTTCCGAAAGAGTGAGAATCAAATAGGTCTGCGCGGCTCGGAGAGATCAAATCGCTTTGGGCCGCTTGGGAAGTCCATACAACAGCTTCAACGGACTTCGGGCGTATTACCGTCTAACCGGAAGTTGCTCGTTTTCAGACGAAGGCCTGTCTGTGGGACCCCGCGGTCCCTGCCCGCTCCGTTCTGCGTTGAGCGGCATTGCATGCAGCAGACTTGTTTCTAGTGGGGTGAGGGATGACCTACCCCACACATCGCTAAAACCACCCCAAATTGCAAAAACGGCACTTCTGGGTCCTCTATATTTTGCGATGAATGGAGCACGGAGCATTTGTGGCGGGTATACGGCGCCGGGCGTTGAAGCCCGAATTCTTTTGCGTATGTTGGGCCTGACTGAAGTCAGGCCCTGAAACGAGGGGGTATTCCGTTCGGGAACGTCGGGGACGGTTTCTCGTCACCCTAGGTTTAGAAGCGGAAGAGGTAGCTGATTTTCATGTAGATGGTTTTGCTGTCGTTCATGAGGGAGGAGCCGGTGGGCGGGAGGATGGGGTAGGCGGTGTTGCAGTTGCCGTCGAGCTGGCGGGTGCAGAGGGAGCGGTCGATGTTGGCGAAGTTGCCGATGTAGCCGAAGTAGAGCGCGGTGCCGGGGTGGGGCATGTAGGTGAAGAGGGCGTCGCCGAAGAGGGACTTGGAGTTGGCGGCGCTGGTGAGGTCCTGGTGCGGAAGGGTGGAGACATACTGGCCGATGAGGTTGAAGGATGCGGCCTTGGTGAGCTGGTAGTTCCAGCGGGAGATGAGCTCGTGATTGTCGTAGACGTCTTCGCCGGTGTCGAGCGCAGTGAAGTGGGTGTAGGTGTAGCTGGTCTGCAGGTCGAGGCCGCCTATGGGTTTGATGTCGAGGTTCATGCTGGGCGAGGCCACGTTGACGGGCGCCGGCCCCTGGTTGGCGGGCGGAGAGAAGTTGATGACCGTGCCCTGGTTAAATCCGCCGCTGATGGCAAAGTAGGCCGTGGGCGCAGAGGAGAAGTTGATGCCAGCGGCATGCGCGTGCCACTCGACATTTGCGGGAAGGACTGAGTAGTCACTGGGACGGAGGCGGTCCTGTCCGAGCTCAAACCAGGCGGCGAGGTTGGTGTTGTGGTTGAAGCTGACATGGTAGGACGGGTTGAAGTAGAAATCGAGCGGAAGGCCGGTGTGGTCCCAGATGCGCTCCATATATAGGCTGGGACCGTGGGAGAGGATAGGTCCGCTTGTTGGCCGGAAGGTGTAAGCGATGCGGCCGTTGGGCTGGCGGACGTCTGGGCGGCGGAAGAAACCCGTATCTGTGAGGAAGCCGGCGGAGGTGTCACTGTAGTTTGTCCACCAGTTCCAATGAAGGTCACTGTAACTGACGGATTGGCGCCATGCCTGTCCGCTGCAACTAAGAGAGGAATTGGGGCAGCCTTGTTCACCGGCGTTGCCGTCTGCGGTGTTGAGAGTTTGCGAGGTTACGCCCTGGCCGGTGAAAGTCCAACGACGATGAATGCGGGCGCGGTAGTCAATGCCACCTGCGCGATTAAAGGAGCCCTTGTATTCGCGGTCTGCGAAGATGACGCCTGCATTGGAGAGCGGACCGAGGTCGCGATTGAGGCGGCCAATCCAGAAATGGGCGCGTGAGCCGTAGGCAGGATCGCCGGGAACGACTGAGTCACCGGGTTTGCGATCGTCGACGCCGAGCAGGCCAACGGCCCAGGGACCGAGCTTGCCGGTGAGGCGCGCGCCGTACTGGGGCAGCGCGATGTTGTCAGTGTAGTAGAGGTTGATGGGGGTCATGAAGTAGCTGCTGTTCTCAATGAAGAACGGGCGCACTTCAGGGAAAAAGGGTGGAAAACGCTGATTGGGCGCGGCGGGATTGTCGACGCCGACCTGGCTGAAGTCAGGGTTGATGGTGGTGTCGAGCACGAGGCTGTTGTGCAGGATGAATTTGGCGTCGAGCCCGGCGTAGCCCTGCAGGTGCTTGTGCTGGAAGTAGGGGTCATCGGGATTGATGACGTTGAGCTGGCGCAGATTGCGCGCGAGCACGTAAGGCTCGACCTGGATGTTCTCTTCGCGATCGACGTCGCGGAAGCCCTCGATTTCCATGTCCTGGGAGAGGCGGCCGGCGATGTTGTGGCTGATGCGCGGCCAGAAATCGCTTTCGCTGGTATGGGCAACATTGCGCTCGAGAATGATGCCCCAGGTGCGCATCTGACCGGGATTGGTTTTGGCGAAGTAGAGGCTTGCGAAGGGGATGCGCATGAGCACCACGTAGCCGGTGGGCGTGCGACTGCCCCAAGTGTCCCAGACGGTGTTGAAGGAAAAATCGTAGCCGCTCTGCTCGCTGTACATGGCGTCTGCCTGAATACCGAGCGGGTTGCTGGCGAAAACGAAGGCGCGGCGCTCGTCATGGAAGGTGTCGAGCATGACCTGCACGGTGTCGTCGTCGGAGAGGCCATCACGCGCAAGCATATGACCGCGAATGAGACCGGGATCATGGTCATTGCAGACGAAAGCGACGAAGAAGTATTTCTGCGTATAGCCGAGGAAGGCGGTGGTGGGCTCATCGGGGGCGCTGTTGTCGTCAGGGTAGCGCTGGACGAAGGAGTTAACGCGGAGCATTTCACGCGCGCCGTCGTGCAGGGATTTGCCGAGAAAGTCGGCGAGCTTGGGAGCGGTCTTCAGATGTGGAATGAACACACGACCAGCGTGGAGTGAGATACCACCCTCAGGAGCTTCCGGGTCAATTGCTGCCGATGCTGCCGAAGCGGCTGGTAGCGGAGCGTCAGGAAACTCCGAACCGTCCGAGGCAAGGGCCTGAAAATGTATACAACCAACGACCAGAAGCAACAACCAAACCGACTTACGCGACAACGGATAAGACATGTGTATGAAAACGAGCCCTCTTGATTCGGCGTCGTTCCTCATTCGATTAGATGCGATTTATGGACTAGTGGAGGGACGTCACCTTCTATAAGGATAATCCGACGCGAGGCATCATGACGATCTTCTGTCTATTTGACGAACAGGAAGGTACACTACGCCCTCAAGAACCGCCTGATGGATTGGGTTTGACTTAGAGTAAGTCAAACCCTTGAGCGATCAGAGTTGTGCTTCTGCCCTATTCTGCGGCGAAGGCGACGAAACTGTGGGGTTGCACGGTGATGTGGAATTCAGTTGCCGGGGGCTGAGGGACTGGAGGCCCGAACGGAGTCTTGATGGGTGGAGGCGCCTGACCGTTGATCACCGCGCCGGTGGCGAGGTTGCGCAGGTGATGGCCGGCGCCGGGGAGAGAGATGACGACATTTGCAGGATGGTCACGAAATGACTCCGCGACGAAGGAGTTGTTGTCATAGGCGAAGAAGCTGACCTGGCTGGGAGCATCGAACTGCACGGGGAAGCCGCGCAGAAGGTAACGGCGGAGCGAGGTGAGGACGGGCTGGGGCAGATCGTAGAGATCGAAGGGATTGTCAGGGATGTCGAGAATGTAGAGAAGACCGTTGGCGTAGTGATCCTGGAAGAGAAGCGGCGCGCCATTGCCGTTGGCGGTGAGGCGAACTTCGGGCCATGCGTCATTGGTCATGAAAGAGATTTCCGGCATGAGGATGTTGTGCGGAAGCGGACCGCCGGGCATGCCGAAGGGGCCCTGGTAGTGGTCGGCGCTGAGAGTGTTGCCGGTGAGGGAGATTTCTGCGAGCTGACCAATCTGGTTAGGGGCGTTGCCTTGCAGCGCCTTTAGCAAACCGCTGGTGATGATGACGGTTCCGCCTTTGAGAAGATGCGCTTTGATTTTGCTGACGATTTGCGGATCGAATTTTGCATCTTCAGTGAGCAGGACGGTTTTTGCATCGGTTGGAAACTCCGGAACCATCTCAATGGGAAGACCGATCATGCCGAGGAAGTTGGGGAGGTAGTCTTCTCCGATGGACTGGTAGGGCTTGTAATTGGCGATGCCGATGGGCTTGCCGAGCTTGCCGACGACGGCGTTGACACTGGAGAGCGCATAGCCAGCTGCGGCCGCGTAGCTGGGCGCGCCCGTGGCTCCGTTGCGCGTGCTCCAGTTATGGAGATCGGACATTTTGAATGTGGTGTCCAGAGTGCTCCAGGCTCTGCGGTCGCCTGCTTCGGCGGCCTTGAGAAGGTCGCTGTACTGGAAGAGCATAATCTGCGGCGTCTTCGCGAGCATGGTGTCCCACAACTGCTCGGCGTAACGGTCGAGATAGAGCGTGCCGTATGTGTCAACCCAGCCGCCACCGTTGCGGCCGGGAGCAATGTTGTCGAAGTAACGAATAATCTCGTAGCTCTCATACTGCTGCAGGTGCTGATCGTTGTGGATGGGGTCGCGGGTTTCCGTGCCGGTGTAAATGCCGTTGAATATTTTGGGTTCCTGGTCGAGATCGTAACCGTTGGCCTGGAAGTGCTCATACCAGTTGGGAAATTTGATGATGACCTTGACGTTGGGATTGACGGAGCGGGCGGCGTTGACGACGAGGTCTTGCGCGACTTTGTCCATGGTGCGGAGACGGAAGCTGGTCCAGCTCTCGTCGCCTTTGGCGGCGATGTCGGAAGCGGTCTTTGTGTTGTAGAAGAAGAAGTCGTCGAGGATGATTTCGTTGAAGTGGCGCGCGGTGAGTTCCGCCATTTTTTTGACGAGGTCTCGCTGCGCGGGGTCGGTATAACAGAGGGAGATGAACTGACCGGGCTCAACCTTCTGCGTCTCTTTGAAGTTGCCCACGCGACCGGCATTGTCTCCGCCGCCGACATATGCGATGCCGCCAGCGACTTCAACTCCCTGATTGAGGAAGAACTTTTTGACTCGCTCGATGAGGGCATCGTCGGCGATAAGTCCGCTGCGGTAGGTCTCGATGTAGACTTTATCGACTTTGACCTGGCTGGAGATTTGCTTCCACGAGCTTTCAAGCCATGCGGGGTCCTTCATCTGCTCGACTGCGCCGACGGGGATGTAGACGGCGACGTGAAACTGATCGTGCGCGGGAGGCGCGGCGGAGAGCCTAAGACAGGACAACGCAATGAGAATGGGCAGAAGCAGGCGGAAGCGAGCGGACACTTTACGTTTCTCCATGGCGTGGATGCAGCGATGTGGGAACTGAATAGCATTTCGATGTCATTCAAGTTTCCGACGACAACGCGCGCCAAGTATACGCGCGCGGGATCCCTTAGTAAATCGTTTGTGCAGTGACAAAGCGACGCCCGGAGTATGGGTTTGTCGAACGACTTGAAGCGAGTTGGAAGTATGCATGACGGAAACGCAGCAATGCGGAAGCGGACCGCACCTGCCACGTAACAGCGCTATACTTGGCACCTTGTTGTGGAGAAGGACTCGTTCACTTCAATCACTCCCTCCGCGCGAGAGAGAAATGACAGGAGGAAGATTTACATGAAATTCATGATTACATGGGCCTTTCCCACGGGCAACATCCCCGAAGCTGCAGAACGATTCCTTGCGGGTGAGGCCGCGCCAGAAGCAGGCGTGAAGCTGTTAGGCCGCTGGCACAATGTGGATTGCAGCGGAGGGTTTGTGTTGTATGAAACCGACGATGCCGTGGCTCTATACAAAGACGCGGCCAAGTGGGGCGACCTGTTGGAACTTACCACTGTGGCGGTAATTGAAGACGGCGATGCTGCGCCTGTGCTGGCAGAGCGATTCAAGAAATAAGACAGCACGATGTGAGAGGCCGCGATCCGATGGGTTGCGGCCTTTCTATTGCACTGCGTGCGAAAGAGAGTGGATCTAGCCGCCGGCGATGGCGCCGACGACGAGGAGGGGTTCTTTGCCTTCGGCCACTTCTTTGGGGAGCGGAGTTTCTGGTGGGAGGAGCGAGAAGTCCTCCTGGCAGGCGAAGAAGCGGAGGAAGGGACGGCGCTTGAGGGTTTCGTAGTCGCGGATGGTGCCGCGGAGCATGGGATAGCGGAGTTCTACCGCGTCAATGATGGTGCGGACGGAGACGGGCTCTTCGGCTTCGACGGTGATTTCCGCGCCGACCTGGGCGAGGTTGCGGAGATGAAATGGAAGAACGACGCGAATGGGGAGTTTATTCATCTTCGGAGATCAGGGAACAGGATTGAGGGATCAGGGAACAGAAAGTAGCATCTCTGTTCCCTGCTGACAGGTTTCTGCCCTATGCCAGCGTCTGGACTTCGACAGAGAGGACGCTTGGCAGGTTGCTGACGATGGGCTTCCAGGTGTCTCCCGCGTCGGGCGAGACGTAGACCTGGCCGCCGGTGGTACCGAAGTAGACGCCGCAATCGTCGAGCTTGTCGACTGCCATGGCATCGCGAAGGACGTTGACGTAGCAGTTCTCCTGCGGGAGACCGTTGGTAAGGGCTTCCCACTCATTGCCGCCGGTTTTTGAACGATACACCTGGAGTTTGCCGCCGATGGGGAAATGCTCGGAGTCTGACTTGATGGGCACAACGTAGAGAGTTTCCGGCTGATGCGCGTGGACATCGATGACGAAGCCGAAGTCGGTGGGCAGGTTGCCGGAGACTTTGGTCCAGTTGTCGCCAGCATCGTCTGACCGCATGACATGCCAGTGCTTCTGCATGAATAGTGTGTTGGGCCTGGTGGGATTCATGGCGATGTGGTGGACGCAGTGGCCGATTTCCGCCGTGGGGTTGGGCATGAAGTTGGAGACGAGGCCCTTGTTGATGGGCTTCCAGGTCTTGCCGCCATCGTCTGTACGGAAGGCGCCCGAAGAGGAGATAGCGACGACGATGCGATCGGGATCGGTGGGCGAAAGGATGACGGTGTGGAGGCAGAGACCGCCAGCGCCGGGCTGCCACTGGGGGCCGGTGCCGTGGCCGCGGAGGCCGGAGAGTTCGTTCCAGCTTTCACCGCCGTCCGTGGATTTGAAGAGGGCGGCGTCTTCGACGCCGGCATACACGGTGTTGGCTTCAGTGAGGGAGGGCTCGAGATGCCATACGCGCTTGAATTCCCAGGGGTGCGGAGTGCCGTCATACCAGGCATGAGTGGTGAGCGGCGCGCCGGACTGGTCATAGACGAAGCGGTTAGGCGCTTTGGCGGGGAAGGCGGGCATCTCCGGCTCGCCGGGCTTGAGGCCGGGCTGATGCCAGGTTTTGCCGCCGTCATTGGAGGCCTGAATGAGCTGGCCGAACCAGCCGCTGGTCTGCGAGGCGTAGATGCGGTCGGTGTCCACGGGCGAGCCCTTCATGTGATAGATTTCCCATCCGGCGAAGAAGGGTCCACTGACCTCCCAGTTGTCGCGTTTGCCATCTGCAGTGAGGATAAAGGCGCCTTTTTTGGTGCCGACGAGAACACGGACCTTGCTCATAAAAGGGGGACGCTCCTTGGGGAATCATTTCGCCGGTTTCCGGCGCGTTCAAGGATTTTTTCTCAAGTGGCTTGCATTTTGCAAGTAAATTTTGCATTGCATGCAGCAGGCGGCGTTTACGCGCCAGAAGGGCTGTGGAGGAGAAATCATACTGCGGTCGGATGAGTTTCGATTTATTCCGGGTGCCCAACGGAAAGGTAGCGTTCGGGCACCCGCGTGTGGCGGGCTTTAGACTGGAAACTGGACGAATGCGATGGTGATTTCACTTTTTGGCAGCAGCAAAGAGCCTGAAAAGGCGCAGGAACCGGAAGAGAAGCGCGGATTTTTTGGGCGCATGCGCGACGCTGTAACGCGGACGCGGGACTCACTGCAAACGCGGCTGGGTGACATTGTGGCCATGACGCGCACGGTGGACGAAAGTGCGCTGGAAGACCTGGAAGCTGTGCTGCTGACCAGTGATCTAGGCGTGCCGACGACGACCGCGATTCTGGATGCGTTGCGCGAGAGGGCAAAGCGGCAGGAGATTGAGGGCGGGGCGGAGTTGCGGACGCTGCTGAAGGAGCAGTTGCAGGCGATTCTGGAAGCTCCACGGGTGGTTGTGACAGAGCCGGCGACGCCGCCGAAGGTGACCTTTCTGGTGGGTGTGAACGGCGCAGGAAAGACGACGACGAGCGGGAAGCTTGCCGCGTGGCTGCAGGGTGAAGGCAAGACGGTACTTCTGTGCGCGGCGGATACGTTTCGCGCGGCGGCCATTGAGCAGCTTGAAGTGTGGGCGCAGCGCTCGGGCGTGGAGATGATCAAGACAAAGCAGGGCGGCGATCCATCAGCCGTGTTGTATGACGCAGCGCATGCGGCGAAGGCGCGCGGCGTGCAGGAAGTGATTGTGGATACGGCGGGGCGGCTGCACACCAAGAGCGGCTTGATGGACGAACTGGACAAGATGCGGCGCACGGCGGCGAAGCTGGTACCAGGCGCTCCGCATGAAGTGCTGCTGGTGATGGATGCGACGACGGGGCAGAATGGGCTGCAGCAAGCGCGGCAGTTTGCCGAGAGTGCCGGCGTGACGGGGATTGTGTTGACGAAGCTGGACGGTACGGCGAAGGGCGGCATTGCAGTAGCGATTGCGCGCGAGCTGAATTTGCCGGTGCGCTATGTGGGTGTGGGTGAGAAGATGACGGATCTGCTGGAGTTTGCGCCGGGGGATTTTGTGGAGGCGCTGCTGGGGTAGTTAGAGTATCGCTGCTGGAGAGCGCCATGGATAAGAAGAAGATGTCGCTGCCGAACCGGATTTTGCTGATTAACGTGGCTGTGATTGCGGGCCTGGTTTACCAGTATTTTCGCGGAGCACCCATGATTGCTCTGGTAGTGTCAGCGGTGATTTTGCTAACGCTGGTGAATTTGATTTTTCTGTTCCAGATACGCAAAGCGAAGAGTGCGCTTTAGCAACTTGCCGATCCCATTCGTTCGGAATGGGTTAATTCGGTGCAGAGTTCCAATGAAATCGGTCTGACTTTGGCATGCAATTCGAGTTGAGAGTTCTCTTCACTTGCGATGAACACACACGACGAAATCGATAACCAATGGATGCAGCGTGCGCTGGAGCTTGCCGCGCGCGGTGTTGGGTTGGCTTCGCCCAACCCGGTTGTGGGGTGTGTGCTTGTGGACGCCGACGGCCTTGCGATTGGCGAAGGATGGCACGAGTATGACCGAATGGATCATGCAGAAGTGGTTGCGATCAAAGAGGCGAAAAAGGATGCGCTGGAGCGGCTGAAGGGAGCGACAGCGTATGTGACGCTGGAGCCGTGCAATCACAGGGGCCGGACGGGGCCGTGCTCGCAGGCATTGATTGAGGCGGGCGTTGCAAGGGTTGTGGCTGCGACGCGCGATCCGAATCCTGAGGCCAGCGGCGGGATTACCGCGCTGAATGCCGCGGGGATTAAGACGACTGTAGGTGTGTGTGAAGAAGGCGCCCGGCGGCTGAACGAGGGATTCGCGAAGTGGGTTCGGACGAAGCGGCCCTTTGTGCGGATGAAGGTGGCCATGACGCTGGATGGGCGGATTGCGCCGGCGGCCGGCGTGCATGCAGCGGGTACACCGTACTGGATTACAAGCGAAGTGTCTCGCGCTGAAGTGCAGCGGATGCGCCACGAAGTGGATGCGGTAATCACGGGGATCGATACGGTTCTGGCGGACGATCCGCTGCTGACGGACCGGAGTGGACTGCCGAGGCGGCGGAATCTACTTAGAGCTGTGCTGGATTCGAAGCTGCGGATGCCGCTGGACGCGAAGCTGGTTGATACCGTTGAAGGCGATGTGGTGGTTTTTACGGTGTCAAGCGATGAGGAGCGTGCACAGGCTTTGCGCGAACGCGGAGTGCGCGTGGAAGTGCTGGAGGCCGAAGGCGAACGCGTGCCTCTCGAAAAGGTGCTTGACTGGCTGGGCGCGAATGAGATTCTTTCGCTGATGACAGAGTCTGGAACTCGGCTGAATACGGCGTTGCTGAACGAGGGGTTGGTGGACAGGCTGCAGCTTTACGTTGCACCGAAGATGCTTGGATCAGAAGCGAGGCCAGCGTTTGGCGCGTTGAGTGAATTTGTGAGACTGGGAAGTGTGGATGTGGAGCAGTTTGAGGACGATATTGGTATTGGCGTCCTGCTGCACGATCCCTGGAAATAGGTATGTGCGATTTCAAATTGATTTGAAATCGCACATACACTTATCTCTTGAGCAGAAAGCTGCGGCAGGCTGTCGATCGAGACTCATACAGGTCAGGCTGCATTCTGAGGTACGACAACTTTGACTTGATGCGCAGAAATGGCCTGCAACCGAAATGCATTATTTCCCGCGGGGACCAGATCAAGCGCAATTGGCTGTCGACACGGCGTTCCGTTTGGATGCTTTGCCTCAAGCCATGCACTGAGCCGGGCGTCGGTGATGTCTGCTTCACCATCCCAGAAATCAGGTTTAAGCGCACATTGAATCTGGAGATGATCGAGAAAGAGATCTACAGCCGGAGTGCCCTTTGGAAAATAGCGGCGTGCATTCGTTACTCCAACATGGAGCCCTGTAAAAGTGCGACCCTTGCATTGCGTTCGAACCACCATAGGCACCTTCTCATGAGAAAAGACTCTTGTGAGTCCAGGGTGCTGAGGAAAGTCGTAGCAGAACATTGCCCTTGACGGCGAACTGCGTAGTTCGCCGTCGGGATTAGAGTGATTTCCGATCCCAATTTGGCACGATGATGCGCTCGTTTCTATCCCCTGTCAAGCGACACGCCCGCCGTTTCGTGCAGGCTTTCGCGATACGAACAAGTTTGCAAAGAGAGAAAGCAGAAACCCAAGCCCCAGGGGTTGGATAACTGCAACTGCTTGTTACTGGATTAGATGTAGTGTAGGGCGGAAAGGTATCTATGCCTTATTAAAAACACGTAAGTTCCATCAAAATTCTTCAGTGAGTCGTTGGAACGTCCATTATCAGAGTGTCAGGGTGCTCCGATGGTGGCGATGGAAATCACTTTGTTTGAAGGGCGGCGAGAAGTGCCTGGGCGACGAAGCTCTGCGTTTCGGTTGTGATGCGCGTGAAGAATGGCAGGGCCAGGGTTCGACTGGAAACGCTTTCTGTGACGGGAAGGTGAAAACCGGAGCCTCCGACAGAAGCTCCCAATGCCGGCTGGCGATGGAGCGGCGGGAAATAGAGGCCGGTCGCGATTCCCTGCTCTTCCAGTGCCTGGCGGATGCGGGCACGGCCGTTGGTTTGCCGCGCGATGGAATTTGGAATTTGTACGACATACACAAACCAACTGAGAGTGCGATGGGACACGGCGAGGGGCGGAAGAATGAGATCGTCAACGCCGGCAAGCAGATTGTTGTAGCACTGGGCGGCGGAAGCGCGGAGGGGAAGAATCTCATGAAGCCGGGTGAGCTGGACGCGGCCGAGTGCGCAGGCTAACTCGGAGAGACGGTAGTTATAGCCGGGCTCGGAATGGTCGAGCCAGCCGGCCCCTGGGAGGCGGCCCTGATTACGCAGGGAACGAAGGCGGTCGGCGTGCACGGGGTCGTGCGCGAGGACCATTCCGCCCTCACCAGTGGTGATTTGCTTGTTGGGGTAGAAGCCGAAGACGGCAAGATGGCCGAAACTGCCGGCGCGACCAGAGTGGACCGGCGAGTTCCACTCGGCTCCGATAGCCTCACACGCATCCTCTATAAGGAAGAGGTTGTCACGGCGCGCGATGTCGAGCAGCGCATCGATATCCGCAGGGATGCCGAAGGTGTGAACGGCGATGATGGCACGCGTGCGCGGGGTGATTTTTTCTTCGACGCTTGCGGGGTCGAGGTTGAGCGTGGTGGCGTCGATGTCGGCCAGAACAGGTTTTGCACCTACCTGAAGGACGGCGTTGGCGACGGCGACGAAGGTGAAGGCGGGGAGAATGACTTCGTGGCCGGGGCCGATGCCGAGGGTAAGAAGTGCGAGGTGGAGGCCTGCGGTGCCTGAGCTGACGGCGACGGCGTGCGGCACGCGGTGGTAAGCGGCAAACTCCTGCTCGAATGCGGTGAGTTCAGGGCCGAGGCTGAGATGAGGCGTGCGGAGGACACGCGTGACAGCGGCGATTTCGGCTTCGGTGATGTCGGGAGCTGAGAGGGGGATTTTCACTTGCGCCCCTGATCTTTGGACAGCTTGAAAAATGAATGCTCTTGAACTGGATTTGACCTGTCACGGGCTATCTGAATCATGGTTTGCTGCGCTCTGCTCAAACGATCAGGGTATTTGAGTATTGCGGCAATCGCGAGTACCTGGTTGTAATCGCGCGCGTAGAAGGCATCATGCAGAGTTGTCAGTTGCGCAGTATCTCCAACGTATGAAGCCATATCCGCTTCCGTCTTTTGCGCGTTGGAAGCGGCCTCATTCACCGCAGCCCGCTCTAGCACCTCCGCAGAGCCGTGGAGAAAATCCTCAGCGAACTGGAGATCATGAGCAAGTCCAGCGAAAGCCTGGAGCGGATCTGACGAGAAGCCCGGGTAATGACAATCGTTCCAGACCCCCAGCTCACGCATGTATGTCTCATGGGAAGTATTGAATTGACCGGCTGAATAGGTAACGAGCCCGAGGCTATTTCGAAAATGCAGTTCGAGACTGCGGTTCAAACGAAAGAATTCACCGCTCGCGAATTGCCCGCCAGAACTAGCGCCTGCGCCGAAATGACGAAACTCAAAGCCCCACGGTTGAAGTACAGGCTCAATGATGCGCGCCCCCTTCCGGAGCATTTCCTGCGAGCCAATCATGCGCCTTTCTCCCTTACATGCTCCGGTACGGGGGTAGGTTGCTTGATGAGAATATTTCCGAGCGGAACTGATGCAAGCACGCGGGCGATGGTTTCGGCGGCGGTGCCGTTGCCGTAGGGATTGGCCATGCCTTGGAGTGATGTACGAAAGGCAGGATTGAGCGCGCGGTTGAGGGCCTCGGAAATGGCTGCCGCGTCAGCGGGTGCATCCAGCGTGTTGGCGGCGCGTTCGCGACCCTGCTGGCGCATGCCAACGTTGATTGCGGGAAGAGCGAAGGAGGCTGCCTCCATGATGCCGCTGGAAGAGTTTCCAATCATGGCATCGACCTGACCCAAGAGGCTCCAATAGGTGACTGCGGACAAGTTCACGAAAATGTGTGCATCTGCCCGGGAGGCGGCGAGGGCACGGGTGCGGTCGATGAGCGCGTGACTGCCGGCGTCGGAGTTGGGGAAGACGAAGAGCAGTTGCCCGTGCCATTGCGCGAGCGCGGCGAAAAACGCATCTGCCTCCGCATTGGTATTTTGCAGAATGGTGACCGGATGCCAAGCGGCGAGGAGTGTGGGTGAGGCGAGAGTGATTTTCAGTTCGCCTTCGAGCGCTGTTCGATCAAGCAGTGTGGAGCGGCGCATGTGATCGAGGGACGGTGCGCCGGCGTGATGGACGCGCCAAGGTTCCTCGCCCATGGAGATGACGCGACGGCGCGCTGTCTCAGTGGACGTGAAGTGGATATGCGCGAGCTTGGTGAGGGCGTTGCGAATCTGGTCGTCGATTGCGCCCTGGCTTACTTCCCCGCCCTCAATATGCGCGATGGGAATACGCATGGCGACGGCAACGGCGGCAGGGGCGAGCATCTCATAGCGATCCGCGATGAGGAGAAGAATGTCGGGGCGCCAGGCGGTGAGCGCGTCAGCGAGCGAGACGATGGCGATGCCAATGGTTTTGGCCATACCGGTGTCTGTATCGGAACTGAGCAAGCACTCGATGCGGGCTTTGATGGGAAAGCCGTCGCGCTCAATTTCGGCAATCGTGTTGCCGTAGAGCGGAGAGAGATGCGGGCCGAGGACGAAGACGCCGAGTTCGATGTCGTTGCGCGCGGCGAGTTCACGCAGTGGCCAGTAGAGGTGGCTGTAGTCGGCACGCGACGTGGTGACGACGCCTATGCGGCGTTTATTTGCGGTTGGCTGGCTCATGGGGTTACCCGCGCTGACGGTTGCGATGAGAGAACGGTGGGGCCAGGCACATATGCAGGTATGGCTTCGCGGATTACATCGAGCGCCGCAGTGAGATCGCGCGCATTGCACGCGGCCGCGAGAGTTGCGACGATTTGTGCGAGCCTGGCAGGCGCGGGAAGCGGTGTTGCGATGCGATACAGATCAGGATTCAATGCGGGTATGGCGTTTTCATCGGGAGACCAGAGTTGCTCGATGAGCTTTTCTCCGGCGCGGAGCGAGGAAAATGCGATGCGGAGATTGTTTTCAGGCTTGAGCGTGTTTGCGATGTAACGCGCCAGATCGGCAATGCAGTACGAGGTCTGAAGCCTGGGAGCGAAGAGTCCGGGAGCAGGTTCAGCGGCAACGGCAAGCAGGAGATTGACGGCGTCGTCAACGGTGAGGAAGTAACGCTCGGCTTCAGGATCGGTGACGGTGAGAGGGCCACCCTGCAACGCCTGGCGGGCAAAGATGTGGGTCACGCTGTCACGCGAGCCGAGTACGTTACCGAAGCGGACCGCGCGTCCGCCAGAAGAAAGCACAGAAAGCTCCGCGAGACGCTTGCTGGCACCCAGCATGGAAGACGGCGCGGCTGCCTTGTCTGTGGAGAGCAGGACGAGCGTGGATTTGTGCTTTGCGCAAATGTCCGCGAGCGTGTTTGTGACGAGTGCGTTGTTTTCAAGCGCGGCAAAAGGCTGCGACTCAAGGAGCGGGACCTGCTTGTACGCGGCGGTATGAAAGACGAGTTGAGGCGCGTGAGTGGCGAAGATTTTGTTGAGAAGCACGGCGTCGCCGGCATTGCCGAGAACGAATTCAAGTTCGACCGCAATGCTGCAATTGCGCAGAGCTTTCTGGAGCGCGGCGAGATGCGACTCAGATGACTGGAGCAGTAGCAGCGATGCGGCCTGTGTATGGGCAAGGCGTAGCGCGAGTGCAGAGCCAATGGAACCGCCCGCCCCTGTAATCAGAATGGTCTGATGAGAGAGTGCGCGAAGCGTTTCCTGCGAGGGAGACGCAAGTGGAGGACGCGCCAGAAAGGCGTGCCAGTCAAGCATTTCCTCAGGCGGCATCACGACTGAAGTATAAATTGCGGGGCATGTTCAAGGAGCAGTGTAGGTCTGACTGGTACACGGAGTGACTTGATACCAGGCGAGATGCAGCACTCCGGGATACAGGTTGAAGCAGATGGGGTCGCGCAATTGGGCAGCGTAATAACCACGGCGAGTGACGGAGATGTGGTTCTGATCTTGAACAGGCCCCCAGGGAGCGAGATCGAGGATGTAGGATGTCGATTTGCCGTGCGAGATGTGTTTACCGACCACCATGGTTGCGTAACTGGTGGGACTGGAGTGGTCAGAAAGTGCGTCAGTCACGACGATGAGGCCATAGCCATACATACCGAGGGCGAAAACGAGCGCGATCATACGCCCCCAAACGGCTGCTCCGGACCGCATGGTGTTAAAGAGCGCAGCGATGAGGATAATGGTCAGCAACGCAGTAAGTGCGAGGGCGTTCTGGAGCGAGACCATGTGAATGCCTCTGCAGCGAATGAGCAATGCAAAGCCGGCAATTAAGAGAACGAAGCCCAATTCACTGCGGGGGTCTTTTTTGGCACGAAAGACTGTGTACAGAAGCGGCGACTTCCAAACGAGTGCGATGACCGCAATGGGCGTGAGCGCGACAATGAGCGCGGCGCCCTGCTGCAGCGATTCGTCTCCGAAGTTGAGAGCAGCCGCGGCCATGATGACGAGGACGTGCAGCAACACGGCCCAGGCTATGGCATAGCGCAAGGCGGCCTTGCGTTCATCGGGGGTGGAACCAAGTGATTCATCGCGCTCAACCTGGTCGAGAATGGCGTCGCGGTCACGCTGGTCGAGATTGGGAATGTTGCGAAACCACGTGTCGAAGTCACCATCTGTTTCAAAGCCATTGAGGAAGGTGATGGAGCCGCGGTCTTCCTTTAAATAGAGTTTTGTGTAGGTGCCGCTTCGGTCAGAGTAGGTACGCATGCCTTCAATTTCGCTTTGATCCGCGGACTGCTCACGGAACGGTCCGCGCACGGTAATGCGTGTGCCATTCAGTGTGATGCGGCTGCGCAGACCGTAACTCAGCAGATAAATCCCGGTACCGAGCAGAAAAAGCGCTGAGATTGCGGCTGGAAATTTGCCGTTGGAAGCGCTCATTGCGAGTGAGAAGAACAGACCAGCCGCGAAGAGAACAAAGCCAAGAACGGTGTACAAACTCCTGCGCCATGCGGAGAGCAGATAAACGCGGTGCCAGTAATCGACCTGCGGATTGGAACTCATGGAGAATCTCTATATACGGCAATTTATTGAGGAACGTATCACGGCAATAGTTTGCAAGCAAATGCAGAACGTGACTTCCATGCGACGAGTGCCATGGCGGTAACTCTTTTCATGAATGAAAAGTCAAGTTTGGGAGGGGTGGGCAGCAGAGGCTGGCTCTCGTACACTTGGTTTTGATGAGACTTTTGACCAAATTTTCAGGCCTGCGCGGACACACGCGAGGTTTTCGATTGGCAGCTGTGTGTTTTGCGGCTCTCATTGGCGCGAATGCGGCCTATGGAGTTTCACTGACAAAGACGGAAGCCGAGGCGATCCGTCTCAATAACCGCGGTGTTGCCTTAATGGGTCAGCAGTTCACAGATAAAGCGGCCACCGCATTTACTCAAGCGCTGGAACAAGATCCGCACCTGGTACAGGCAGCCATTAACAAGGGTATTGCGCTGATGTATCTGCAGAAGTTGCCCGAGGCGGAAGAAGCGCTGAAGAGTGCGTTGAGGCTTGCACCAGATAATCCTCAGGCCTGGTATAACCTTGGGCTCGCACAGCACGCAAACAATGAAACAGCAGAGGCGCTGAAGAGCTTTCAGAATGCGGTGAAGTACGATCCGTACGACGCGGATTCCTACTACTTCGCCGGTGTTTGCCTGAGCGAGATGAAGGACTACGCGCAATCCATCGCAATGTTCAAGAAAGCGCTGGATAATCAGCCACTGCATGCATCCGCAGAGTTCGCGATGGCGCGCGCGCTGCAACGCTCAGGAGACACACCAGCGGCGCGCGAGCATTTCGTCATTTTCCGCCATCTTTCGACGACCAAGATTTCAACGCCGATTGGACTGGCCTATGGAGAACAGGGACACTACTCGACGGTCCTTCCAGTCGAACAACCGCAGGAACAGCAGGCGGAGATGATTCCGGTAAAGTTTGAGGCCAGCGAGATTGGCGGCAATGCGGAACTGCATGAGGCTACGGGAGGCGCCTGCATGCTCGACGCGACCGGCGCGGGACAAATGGATCTTGTACTGATGTCCGATAGCAACAAAGCCATTCGTATCTATCACCGCGAGAAGGATGGGAAATTTACGGAACTGAACGAAGCCGATCTTGGCTTGCAAGCTTCTGGCGATGCGGTGGCATGTACGGTGGGCGATTTCGATGCAGACGGGTTGAACGATCTTGCGGTTGCCTTCAGCGACAAAGTGATGTTCTTCCGCAATCTGGGCAAAGGTAAGTTCGAGAACGTGACGGCGAGTGTGGGAATTACCGCCAAGAACAAGCCGACAGGAATTTCGTTCATCGACTTCGATCATGACGGAGACCTGGATTTGTTTCTCACTGGGGCACCGCTGCAGACGGGCGGTGAAGCCAATGTTTTGTGGCGCAACAATGGAAACAAGACGTTTACCGAATGGACGGAGGAGGCGGCACTGGGTGGAACGTCAAAAACCAATGCGGCAATTCTGACTGACTTCAACAATGACCGCGCGGTGGACATTGCGGTAACGGGCGGTAGCACATCGCCCACGCTGTATGTGAATCCGCGCGAGGGGAAATATCCGGCGCAGGCTTTGTATGACGAAAAGTTGCCGGAGTCGCGCGGGATAACGGTGCTGGACTACAACAAAGACGGCTGGATGGATATTGCCGTTACGCACGACGGTGCTCCCGGGCTGACGTTGTGGCGGAATGTGGAAGGTCCGAATCACAAGGGAAGAGTGTTTGTGCGCGTACAACTTCCCCTGACGGGCGTAAAAAGCGCCTGGGGGGTGACGCCGATCGATATCGATAATGATGGGTGGATCGATCTGGCGGCCATTGTGGAGACGAGCGCGGGCGCGCGTGTGGTGGTGCTGCGCAACAAGGGTGACGGCACGTTTGAAAATATTTCCTCCCGGCTTGGATTGGATAAGGTACATCTGAAAGCCGCGCGTGGACTGATTGCAGCGGATGTGGACGGAGATGGAGCTGCGGACCTGATTGTGACGCAGAAGGACGCTGCGCCTGTTCTGCTGCGCAACATTGGCGGTAACAAGAATCACTCGGTACTGCTGAACCTGATTGGCTACGCGGACAACAAGACGGCGATTGGCAGCAAGGTGGAAATTTACGCCGAAGGACAGTGGCAAAAGTGGGAGCTGCCAGGAGCCTCAGGCTATGCAACGCAAGGACCGAAGCAATTGCTTATCGGGCTCGGCAAGGCAGACCATATTCAATTGCTTCGCATACTATGGCCCACGGGCGTGCTGCAGGATGAGATTGATTTGCCGCATACGCCGGTGATTTCCATGAAAGAGGCGGACCGGCGCGGCAGTAGTTGCCCGGTACTGTTTGTGTGGGACGGGCACAAGTACAAGCTGGTGACAGATGTGATTGGCGCGGGCGTGCTGGGGCACTGGTTTACACCCACGCGTCGCAATACGCCCAACCCGAGCGAATGGATCAAAGTAAACGGCAATGACATTGCGCCCGTGGACGGGAAGATGAGCATCCGCTTTATTGAGCCGATGGAAGAAGTGAACTATATTGACCAGCTTCGGCTCGTTGCAGTGGATCATCCGGAGAATGTGGAAGTGAATCCGGATGAGCGGTTCCTGGACGACCCTCCCTTTGCGAGCGGGCGCGTGATTGCCTCGGCGCAGGCGCGGCTGCCGCTTGGCGCCTGGGATGGTAATGGACACAACGTGCTTGGTGTTTTGAGCCACGCCGACCACACGTTTGCCAGCGGCTTTACACCAACGCCTTATGACGGATTTGCGAATACCCACTACCTGACGCTTGACCTGGGCCAAGTAGATATGTCGAAGCCGTTGCATTTGCTGATGACCGGTTACGTGAACTACTTCAGTGCGACATCACTCTACGCGGCATGGCAAGCGGGGATCAAGCCGATTTCACCCTATGTGGAAGCACAGTTGTCCAACGGAAGGTGGGAGCGCATTCCTGGTGAGGCAGGCTTCCCTGCCGGTCTGGAGCGGACAATTGTGGTGGACCTGACAGGAAAGCTACCAAGTGGAACGCAGAAGATCAGGCTGGTATCGAACCTGGAGATTTATTGGGATCAGGTGCTGGTCGACAATGAGCCAGCGGGCGAGTTCCGCACGAGTGAGATGCAGCTTACACACGCGACGGAACACTTCCGTGGATATCCGTTGCAGATTGAGGGCAAGAGTTCAGGCGATTTGAACTACGACTACAACCGCGTAAGCCTGACGGGACCCTTCCAGAGGCAGCGCGGGAACTACACGCGTTTCGGCGATGTGACGCCGCTATTGAAGGGCATTGACGACAAGTTCGCGATTTTTGGAAGCGGTGAGGAAATTGCTGCGGAGTTTGACACGTACACGCTGCCGACCTTGCCACCGCACTGGAAGCGCGATTACTTCTTCTATGCCAACGGATATGTGAAGGATATGGATTGGTGGGATGCTTCGCCATACACGGTGGCACAGTTGCCTTTCCACAAGATGAGCGCATATCCGTATCCGAAGACGGAAAAATATCCGGACGATACGGACGCATTGAATTACGAATTGAACTTCAATACTCGATTCGACTCGGGTAATCCGGTGGGATCGTACCGTTTCGACTACGAGTCGCTTCCTTCAACGCCCGCGCAGGATCGGTCGATCACTAAGGGAGCGGCTGCGCCACCCGCAAACGGCTCAGAGCAATGAGCAAGCTGGTACTTGAGCCGGCGGTTGCGCAATTGGCAATGCTGCGCGAGCGCCGGATTTCTGTGAGCGAACTGGCGGAAGAGCATCTGGCACAGATTGAGCGGCTCAATCCGCAGCTCAATGTGTTCACCGATTTCGATCCAGAGCGTGTGCGCGCTCAAGCACGGAAGATGGATGCCTATGAGGGAGTGCGCGGACCGCTCTTCGGACTGCCGGTAACGGTGAAGTCGTCGATTGCGACGGCGGGTTATCACTGCGAGATTGGGAGCACGCTGCTGCGTGGCGATGTGCCCGCCAACGATGCCGTTGTGGTAGCACGGTTGCGTGCAGCAGGTGCGCTGATTCTGGGGACGACGAATTGTCCTGAATTTCTGATGGCGTATGAAACGGCAAATCTGCTCTATGGGCGCACGAACAATCCTTGGGACCTAGATAGGACGCCGGGGGGCTCGAGCGGAGGCGAATCGGCTGCGATTGCGGTAGGGATGTCGGCGGCAGGACTTGGATCGGACTCCGGCGGAAGTGTACGCGTGCCGGCGCACTTTACTGGTATCTGTTCACTGAAGCCTACGCCGGGACGTTTTCCGGGCGCGGGGCATTTGCCGCCGTGCGTAGGGCCGTTCAGCGTGCTAGGCGCAATTGGTCCAATGGCGCGAAGTCTGCGCGACGTGGAGCTGATGTTTGCAACGCTAGGCGGACAGGATGTGACAGATCCCTCCCATGCGCCTGTTTGCTATTGGGCGCGCAGCATGGATGAGTTGCGCGCGACGAAGATTGGATTTTTTGAGGACGACGAGATTGCTCCTGTGACCGCGGAGACGCGTGAGGCAGTACAGGCAGCGGTGCGGGCATTGCGGGAGGCGGGATTTTGCGTAGAGTCGTTTCGACCAAAAGTGCTTGAACCAATGCGGCAGTTGTGGTGGAAGCTGTTTGTGCAATGCGGAGAGATGTTCTACCGGCCCTTATATAGCGGACGCGAAGGAGAGTTAAGTCCGATTTTTGCGGAGTTCCTGTCGATTGCGCGAACGCGTAAAGAGTTGATGCCCACCGAGCTACTGAGTGCGTGGGCCGAGCTCGACACTTTACGCGCGAAGATGCTTGAGGAAATGCGCGCGCACCCTGCCTTGCTTTGTCCGGTGGCGAGTGTGCCTGCATGGCGGCATGGTGAACGTAGCTGGGTAATCGAAGGTAGGAGTGTTGAATATCTCGATGCGGTGCGGCATACCCAGTGGTTCAATGTGCTGGGCGCGCCGGCAGCGGTAGTGCCAGTGGGACAATCGCCAGAAGGATTGCCCATTGGAGTGCAGATTGCAGCAAGACCGTATGAGGATGAAATTGCTTTGGGTGTTGCGGCGATTGTTGATGCGGCGTTTGGTTATCGCGCACCCAAGATCGCAGGTTGATCGCACTCAGGCTTAAATAAGGAAAGGGCAGCCAACGAGTGGCTGCCCTTTTATTCCAGAGGATTTCTCCGGGGTTAGTAGCTGAACTGCGCGTTGATCATGATTGCGTTGGTGCCGCCCGGCACGACATTCGGAATGCCGTTGGGGTATTGCGCCGCCAGCGAAGAGCTGAAAGTCGCAATCTGCGCGGCCGTCATGTCGTACTGGCTGGTGGTGTAGTTAAGGTTCTGATCGTCCACCGCGAAGGTCAGATACTTGTTGTACTTGTAGCTGACACCAGCGACCGTGCGAACCCAGTTGAGCGGGTTGGGCGGCTGAATCTTGGTGTTGGAATTAAAGCCATGAACCATGCCGAAGACCGTGAAGGGCGGCTTGCCAAGATCAGCATGACCGAACACTGCCCAGCCCTGCTGACGGGTCTTATCTCCAGCGAGCAATGCACCTGCCAGGCTGTTCAGCCATGCGTAGGAGCCTGTGGAGGTTGGTGCAGCACTGGAGAACATCTGGCCCGTGCTGATGGCGTTACGGCCGAGGTCATATTCGCCGGCGATCAGGAAGCCCTTTTTGGGGCTCTGATAGTGGCCGAGGATAGCAAGACGATTGAGCGGCGTGCTCTTTGCGTCAGGCGTCTTAGTGTTGTAGCCGTAGTTCTCGAAGATGGTGAAACCGAGACCAGTACGGTCAGTGTGGGTGCCCATGGGATAGAAGGTGACGCGTCCCATAATCTGTTTCTTGTCGTTCTGCTCGATAGCGTGGAAGCTGGCGGTATTGAAGACGCCGATCTGATAGTCAACGTATTCCTTACCGTTAGCCATGATGGGACCATTTACTTCAGCACCGACATAAGTTGAGCTCAAGCTCAGATAGTTCCATGGAGTGAGGTTGACGAAACGATATCCATAGAGACCTTCTTCCCAGTCCACCAGGGGGTTCATTGTCTGGCCAAGGCGAATGTTGCCTTTGCCAAAGGCGCTGCTGCCCTTGAAGGGGTGGTTGAATTGCAAGTACGCGTATTTCAGGCGGAAGCTGAGGTTGCCGTTGTTGCTGGAGCCAACCTGCGCACCGCTGCCGTCACTGAGCGCGCCTGCGCTGGTGTTGATGGCGCGATAGATATTCGGCGTCAATCGCAGAGTGATCGAATCGGTGGGTGTGTAAAGAACGTTCAAGTAGGTACGGGTGATGTCGAAGGTGTTGAAACCGTCGTTGCCTGGGCCTTCACCGTTCATCTGTGTCAGGAACTGCGGACCGAAGCCGGTCTTGGTGTAGTAGGTCCAGTCACCGTAAAAGGTGGCACCAATTTTGATCTTGTCGCCGATGGCCAGATCTGACAGCTCGGACCGCTTGACGGCCTTGGCCTGATCTTCCTGCACGGTGGCAACAACTGCAGCATTGGCGTCTTTCATGTCGTCAACGGTGCTCTTGAGTGTGGTTACCGCAGCTGCATTGTCTGAGTTCGCCTGCTGCTGTGCATCAGCTGCTGCCTGAGCCTTGGTGGCGGCGGCTTCTGCATCAGCTGCGTCTTGCTTGGCCTTTTGCAGTTCAGCGTCCTTGGTTGCGAGGTCGTTCTTCAAGCTGTCGATCTGGCCTTGCAACTCCTGACGCAACGCCTGAATCTGGTCTTCGACAGAAGGCTTGGTCTCCTTCTTCGCCTTTGTATGTTTGGTCTGAGCAGCCGCCGGCTGGGGCACCAGGGCAAACGTACCGGCTAGACTGGCTGCCACAAGTGCCGCGGCAACCGCATTCAGTGTTTTCATTGAGCCTCTCTCTTTTACTTCACAAATTCTTTGCTGCCCACTCAACCGGCCGCATTCCAAGTCTTGTTTAACTATCTGTGCGGCACTGGTGAGAACACTCTGAGCTCCGGCATCAGGAATCCGCTTGTCGGTTTGGCAAGCGTGACCAGAGTGGCCGATTGTCGCGTTCCCACCTGCGGTGGTGATTTCTAAGAAAGAGGCTCTCAGAACTTGATGAATATATGACTAATTCACATATTTTTAACAACATAAGTTATGCGGGTTGCGCATGTTACAACGAGATGAATATTGTGCGCAAATCTGCATGAATACTGGCGATTTCTGATTTACCGAATATTACATTCCTGTATATCCGCGCGGTGCGCGCTGATTATTTTTCTCCAGCGCTGAGTAAATTAGCAAGGATTCGATAGGAACCTGGCACGAGCTCTGGCAATTGCCTATAGAGCGCGTAAGCAACATATATATATGTTCCCTTTCCTGGATGCGCTACTATCCAGCCGCCATCCTGCGGATCCTGTCCAGGGTCTGCGGTTTCAGTAAGCGCGGTATAGCCCTTATCCCATGAATCGAGGAAAGAGTGTCCGCGCTCTTCCACCCATCCATCAAAGTCTGCAGATGTGATTTCGTTGGGCGAATTAAGCAGTGCGTTTTGAGGAGCAAGAATCTTTACAGGATCAGTTTCGTCTACGACGCGCTCGGGAGTGCGATCACCCATGGAGAGTTTGAGTGGCGCCGGGAATGTGGCGCTTTGATATTGCACGATGACCGTTCCGCCGTTGATGACATAGTCGTTGAGCCGCGACTGCTCGCTCCAAAGAGCCGGACGAACGGAGTAGGCGCGAATACCGATGACGATTGCGTTGAAGCCGGAAAGGTCGGCGGACTTCAGATCCTTATCGGAGAGCATTTCTACATGGCCGCCCATGGCTTCAATCGCGTCGGGAACAAGATCGCCGGGGCCCATCACATAACCAATGCGAAGGCCTGGAGCAATCCTTACATCCACTTTGCGGGTCTTGAGTTCGGCGCGCAGGTATTGGTTGTAGGGCCGCAAGCCACCGTATCCGACGCTATGCCAACCGCTCTCATACTTTTTACCGTCGCTTGTGACGATGGCCTGAATGGAGTACGCGCCGGCTTCTGCGCCGGAAGGCTTGACTTTGAAGAGCGCCGGTTGCGTATCGCCAGCGGCGGAAAGTTTGAAGGAAGAGGATGCAGGTTCCGCACTCCAGCCTTCCGGCATTTTCAGCGTGATTGTCCCTTCGGCAGATTGCTGTGCATGCACGGTAACGCGCACGGGAAGCGCGCTGCCGTCGAGGGGAAGAATCTGTGCCTCAGGGCTGACACTGACACCGATGCGAGGCGTGACGACCAAAGGATCATAAATGCCGCCAGGACCTGTGACACGATGGAGAGTCTGTACGACTTTGCCGATACGGATGGGCACACCATCAAACGAATACTGCACCCAGGCTGCGAGTGGCCATGGCGCGAAGGAGCGGTCACGCAACTGGGGATTTGAAACATCGTAAAAAGGCTGCTCGATTGTGGGGCGCGTGAAGTAAGGTGCGGTGGGCTTTGCATTTTCCGGCACAGTGACAGTGAAAACCGGATTGGCTTCAGGCGCATGCGGGGTAAATTGGCCAGCGGTCATCTCGTTGGGCCATGGCGTGCCGTTGCTCTCGAGCCAGACATGGTCGAGCTGAGTTTCTTTTGGGAAAGCCTGTGAAGTATGAATGCGGACGAAGAATTTTTCTCCGGGCGCAACGGACGGCAAGGTCTCATCAGCAGAGTTGCCGCGGAAGCCACGCATTTCCGCACCGGTGTCACGCGTGCGGAAAGGGATCATATCGAGGCCGAGCAAGTCAGCAAGAACAGACTGAAATTGATTCGTCTTCTGGTCCAGGGCGAACAGAAGATTTGCCTTTGAATCCTTGCTCAGTTCGCTCTTTGCAACCTTGCCACGCAAGGTAATGGTTTCACGATAGACAGGCACCAGGGCATGTGCGACTTCTACTCCGGCCTTGCAGGGACAGCGTGATTCTATGGCGTGCAACTGTGAATCGATTTTGGACAATGCCTGTGTAAGCCAGTCGGGTGGAGTTTTTCCGGCAAGGGCTGCCATTCCTGAGATGGATGTGTTGACGTTAACCTTCGCATTCTTGAAAAGGCTGTCGTCACCGTTCTCTCCTGCGGGTGCTTTGGATGCCGTTGCCACGGCCCACAAGTGGTAGCGAGTGTTGCCCGGGCCGCTGAGCGTGGGATTGCCGCCGCCATTCTGCGACTTCTGCATGCCCCAGCCTTGACGTGCAATTTGCGAATAGCTGCGACCAAGTGTGGGGTCGAGAGTACCAACAGGGATGATGACGTCTGCTGAGGGAGCAGTGGTGCTCCACTGACCAGTGACATAGTTCTTGAATTTTGCCGGCGCCCACTTACCGGTTGCGTAATCAAACATTCCCTTGCCTGTGATGGGCGCGAATGGAACCATACTGTACACAGCGCTGGGCTGCCAGACAGTTAGACCCAGGCCGCCTTCACTGACGGGCTTAAGCTGATCTGGAAAAACTTTTGGATCGGCAGCGGCTTTGAAAACTTCCTGCGCGATTTCACCTGAGACCTGGTGCTGGCCGTGTCCATCCGTGACTCCGCCTACAAAGGTTGAGACTATGATCTGAGGTTTCTCACGGCGCACAGCGAGCACGGCGTCATAGAGAACGCGCTCGTGTCCCCACTTGGAGAAGGCTTCCTCCTGGGTCTTCGAAAAGCCGAAGTCAGCTTCGGTGCCCCAAAGCTGTTTTGCGCCGTAGTATTCGTCTGCTTTGAGCAGCTCATTGGTGCGGATGAGGCCGAGTGCGTCATACGTGTCTGCAGACATGACGTTCTGGCCACCTTCACCTCGTGTGAGTGTGAAGAGCGTACAGCGCACACCGAGGCCGCGAGAGAGATAAGTGAGAAGGCTGCCGTCTTCATCGTCGGGATGCGCAACGATCATCAGGAGACTGGCTGTGGTATTCAGGCGCTTCATGTCCTGCTCAAGCAGGGCTGCACCGCGATCTTCCGGCAGAGGCAATGCATGTGAAGAGGCCTCAGTGCTCGGCAACCACACCGATGCGCGTGGAGGTGTTTGTCCGATGAGAAGACTTGCGGCACTGGCAGTTAGAGCGAAGGTGGCGGCGATGGATAGCAAGCGTAGGCGATTCATGTTCAAGCACAGTGTACAATCCGGTCAGCGCTGCTGCCCTTATGAATCAATCTACTTCCCATCACGACAGCGGTGCATCCCTGGATCGCCGCATCGGTCTGCGCTCGGCTGTTCTGTTCAACATGCTGGAGATGATCGGCGTGGGGCCTTTCATCACTTTGCCACTGGTCATTGCCGCAGCAGGCTACCACCTGAGCGTGTGGGCATGGCTGCTAGGCGCAGCGATTGCCGTGTGCGACGGGCTGGTATGGGCAGAATTGGGTGCAGAATTTCCGCGTGCGGGAGGATCCTACGCGTTTCTGCGCGAGATTTACGGACCGACAAGCGCAGGCAACTGGCTGGGCTTTTTGTTTGTGTGGCAGTTGAGTTTTTCTGCACCGCTGTCGATTGCGTCGGGATGTATTGGGCTTTCGGGATTTCTGGCGTGGTTTTGGCCGGGGCTGGAAAAAGCGCCGATTGCCGCGCTACCGATGGTGCACTGGTCAAGCTTTGCGGCTGCAGGGGCGTGTGTGTTGATTACGTTACTGCTTTACCGGAATCTCAAATCGACAACGCGTCTCGCGTGGATTTTGTTTGCCGGAGTAGTAGCGGCGATGGCGGGCGTGATTGTGTCTGGTTTTGCGCACGCCGCAGCTACAGGCGGATGGCACATGCCGCATTCACCCGCGCTGAGCGCAGGGCTTGCAGCCAGTGGATTGGCACAAGCAACGCTGATTGCAACATACGACTATTGGGGCTACTACAACATCACGTTTCTGGGTAGTGAAGTGCGCGAGCCAGAGAAGACAATTCCGCGCGCGATTCTGCTTTCCGTGGTGATTGTGGCCGCAATGTATTTGCTGATGAACCTTGCCGCGCTGCCTTCCATGCAGGACGCCGCTAAGCATGTGGCAGAGAGTGCCGCTTCACGGATACGGCTTGTGGCGGAGATTGCGCAGTCTGCGTTCGGTGTGTGGGCGGGACGATTAATTGCAGCGCTCATTATTTGGACGGCTTCGGCTTCGGTCTTCTCACTTTTGCTTGGTTATAGTCGCGTGCCCTACGCTGCGGCGCGTGACGGAAACTTCTTCTCGTTCCTTGGGGCCATTCATCCCAAGTTCCACATCCCACACCGCTCTTTGATTGCGCTGGGCGCAGTGGCAACCTGCTTCTGCTTCTTCAGCCTGCAGCAGGTGATTACGATGCTGGTGATTACACGCATTCTGCTGCAATTTCTCCTGCAGCATGTGGGGGTAATTCTGCTGCGAACGAAGAGGCCCGATATGCCAAGGCCATTCAAGATGCCGCTTTATCCACTGCCGCCACTGCTGGCCATGGCTGGATTCCTCTTCATTCTGGCCAAACGCGTGAATGCACTGGAAGGGCTGCTTGTTGCGGCCGGCATAGGCGTGAGCGGAACGCTGATTTATCTGTGGCGTGCCAAGCAGCGGAGCGAGTGGCCATTTAATCTGCGTACGACGGAAAACCAGCAGGCAGGCTAAGTGCGACAGCTAGTTTGCGGCCCTGGCCGGCACAAGCCGTCTTACCAGCAAGAACCACAACAGCACACAGGTTGCCGCAGTGAGTAATGCGTCAGTGAGGAAGCTCCCCGTGAGTCCACCGGCATCGTAGCCGCGGCCATCGAGATACTGCATATAGATGATGGGCAGATTGCTGGTGGAAATGAGCAGCGTGAAGATGGTTGCGGCGAATGGATTGTCAGGCCCTATGACTTCAAACGTGATGGCATTGCTTACAGAAAATGCCATGGCCTGAAACATATTTTCGCCTGTGATGGCTACTGCAAAGACCCACGGCACATGCGGAAGCAGAATGAGCCCAAACGTAAATGAAGCACCTACGATGCCGATGGCAAGATATAGACGGCGCAGCGGCAGATGCTTTGCCAGTGGAAACAAGAGGAAGCTACCGATGATGCCGGCGGCAATGCATCCGAATCCTGCAAAGATTCCGACAAAGTGATCAGATGCGTTGAAATCCTTTCCGGTGCCACCGAGCACGTTCGTCAATGCGAAGGAGGCGGAAGGAAGACCGAGAAGGACAAGTGCAATCTGAATCTCGCGACGGCGTATCAACAATGCTGCCTCGCGCCAGAAGCGTGCAAACGACTCGCGTGCCTGATGCTCACTGGGCGGCGGTGATGGAATCGCGAGAAACAGCAACATGGGCGACAGCACCACCGTGGCAACCACCAATCCTGCAATTACCGGTGAAAGTCGCTGCATCAGTTCACTGGCCAGCACCATCATGATGCCCCCAGCACCGAGATTAGAGACCGTGAACCAGACACCGAGTTTGCTGTCCTGGCCTCTGTCGATGAGCGCGCCCATCCAACCACCTACCGCTCCCTGGTAGAGCATGGCGCAGAAAAAGCCAAGAGTCATGACAATTTGGACCATGAGCAGCGAAGAGTGATGGGCCTGAGTTATGCCGATGGCGAGGGCGCTGAGAAGACCCGTGACAAGCGCATACGTTCGACGACTGAGGCGCATATCGAGAATGGGAGAGAAGAGAAAACCCCAGAAACCGGGTGAGACGATGACTGCAGCAGCGGTGGCGACGTGGCCCGCTGGAATACCCTGCGCTGCAAGCATTTCCGGCACGCTGACGGCGACAAATCCCCCGCACAAGCCGAAGGTGGCATTCGTCAAGCCCATGACCCAGATGGGTGGAAGGCAGCGCGGCTTTGAGTTCACGAGACCTCTCTCCGGAGGAAACATACGGAAGTGACGCAGAGGAGGAGGCGCCACTTCTGTGAAATCTGTTGTACACCATCAGAGATTGGCACTGTTAACGTTGAGCGTACACCGCTTGGTCATCAAGCCATGCAAAACATCGCGCACAGAAGCGACGTTACTTCTGCAACCAGCCGTGCATCGCCATCCAATCAGTAAATCGTTCGATCCAATGGTCGGTGGGAATCCCCTGCTTGTGCATGCCGAAGCCGTGTCCACCCTTCTCATAAATGTGCAGTTCTGCGGGCTTGTGGGCTTCAGTCCAGCGAGTGTAAAGATCGAGAGTTTGTGGCATCAGACCGAGAGAATCGTCCGTCGCTGCAGCTAGGAACATGGGTGGAGCATCTTCAGGGACCGGCGTGCCTTTTGCTACGGAGCCGGCGTAAATTGGGGCAACAAATGCGGGACGGCCTTCGGGCTTGTAATGGAAGGCGACCTCGGCGGTAACCTCGCCGCCGGCAGAAAAGCCTATGATGCCCACTCGATCAGGATTTACGCCCCATTCCGCCGCGTGTTGCCGAACATAGGTGACTGCTGCCAGGCCGTCCTCGGCAGCGAGCGGCTCAATCTGATGCAGCATTACGCTGAACTTCGGGCGGTCCGCAAATAGTTTTTGGAACTCTGCGGCCGCATCGCCTTTGGTATAAGCGAGACGATACTTCAGAACGAATGCAGTTACACCTCTGGCGGCCAAGTATTTGGCAACGTCATATCCTTCATTGTTAATGGAGAGTGCCATGAAGCCACCGCCGGGGCAGATGACAATAGCGGTGCCATTTTTGAGAGCAGGCCTGGGCTTAAATACTGTCAATGTCGGCTTGGTGACATTGGTGACAATCTCAGTGTTCCAAGCCTTAGTGAAATACTGCTGCTCCGGGTAGTTTGTCTCGGACGATCCTGGAGCGGTACCTGGGTACAGTGGGATGACTTTCTGCGCTGAAGCGACGCCTGCAAGGACGAGGAACGCACAGAGCGTGCGGAAGATGTAGGTTTTCATGGCGGGGCAAGTCTAGCAGAATGCGGCAACGGGTTTCGAGGAAATGGAGTATGCAAATACAAGAGGCGGCACAATGAATATGCCGCCCCAGAAGTTTGACTCTAGATGGTGCAGTGCTTCTTGGGATTCTTGAAATCAATCTCAGTGGAGAGCCAGTCAGAGAGTGCATTGTCATTGATGCCTTCGTCACTGGGTTGCGGACTGAGCGAAGACTTTTCCAGACGAATCTGGACTTTTACTTTTCCATTTACGCAATAGGAAGTAAGCAGGTGTGCAAGTCCTTCATCGGCATACTTCAAGGCATCGGCGGGGAGCGATCCCTTTGTGCCAGAAATATCAAAAGGAGCCAGGACAACTTGATTGACGATCAGCTTGTCGGTCTTTACACCAGACGAGTCAAAGCGCACTACAAGTGTGGCTCTTCTCTCAACAGCGTCTGGATTGGCGTCCCACGTGACGTTCGGCAGCGTTACACCGGATTTATCAGGTTTGGCTTGCTTGTCGCCGAAGGCGATGTGATAGGCCGGCCCCTTCCATTTGGGCTTAACAGGAATGCCGGCAGATTTATTTGAGCCACTGTTGCATCCGGCCACCAACAGCAACCCGCTGAGAACCAGCAGTACAGCTTTTTTCACAGTTATCCTCCTCAAGGCAAAAAATAGGACGCGCCAGAATATCACCGGCTGCTATTTTCTGGCGCGTGACATCGCGCACAAAAGGCCATTTCAGCAATACGGCGGCACGGCGACCTTGACCTTCTCTCACTTTTCCCAACGCCTAATTGAGCGACGTGTGATAAAAGTCGCTGCCATTAAAATAGCCTTCCCGGTATGTTCATGGCATCGGGCGTGCAGGAATCAGCGGAAGAGTGCAGCGTGCCAGAAGATGAGAGACGGCCATGGGAACAACTATGCAGATGAACTCGACAGAGAATGTGAACCGAACCAAAGTGTATCTTCCACGCGAACATGGGGCGACTGCGATGTTGTTAACTCCGATTTTCAGCGTGGCGATTTTGGCGCGGACATGGCAATGGAGTGAGGTTGCCGTACTGACGGCAGCTTTTTCTGCAATGGCAGCAAAGGACCCGGCAGTTTTGCTGTTGCGGCAGCGGTTTACGTGGAAACAGCGGAGCCCAGAAGCCCGGGGTGCTGCGCGGTGGCTGATTGGCTGGATGACGATCCTTATCGCAAGCATTGTTGTTCTGTTCGTGACCTGGCCGCTCAAGGCGTTTCTGGCAATCGGGGCGGGAGTTGCGGCATTTGGGTGCATTGCCGTTGCAGTGAATTTCAAAAATAAGCAACGCTCGACGCTCTTCCAGATTGTGAGTGCCGCGGCGCTGACGTCGACTTCGCTGGCAACGTGCATTTCCGCGCTTGGATCTGTGGCGACCTGGTGCTGGTGGTTCTGGGCGCTGATCGCCATGCAGGCCAGCGCGGGCATTCTGGTGGTGCACTCACGGCTGGATGCGCGTATTGCGCTGCGCAAGGCGTCACCGGCGAGCCGGCAATTTCGCCGTGCCGCGCAGGTTGCGGTGGTGGTGCTGCTTTGCGCCGCAGTGGCAATGGTTGTGCGGGAACGTGCCTGGATCGCTGCGGCCCTGACGATTGCGGCAGTCGGCTATGGATACGATCTGATCCGGCAGAAGACTCCGGCGTCTCTGCAGATGGCGCTCAAGACGGTTGGGCAGCAGGCCCTTGCGCTCTCGGTTGTTTATAGCCTGCTGCTGATAGCGGGGCTTTGGTAGTTAGGGTTGCGGGCTTAAAGAACCAGTATGCGACCTCAATTCAAGAACATCGTGCGGTAGAGCGTATCGCGCTGGACAGGCTTGAAGCCGGCGTCTCGAATGATGCGGCGGAGTTCTTCCTCGGTGGTGCAGTTTGAGGTGCCTGCGGCCTTGACGACGTTCTCTTCAAGCATGACGGAGCCTACATCGTTGCCGCCGAAGTGGAGGCCGAGTTCGAGCACCTTGAGGCCCTGCGTAACCCATGAGGCCTGTACGTTCTCAATGTTGTCGAGATAGAGGCGCGAGATGGCGAGCGTCTTGAGATATTCCACGCTGGTCGCTTCGTCCCAGCCGCGGCCACCGAGTGCGGTGTATTTCGGCTGGAAGCTCCAGGGAATGAAGGCCGTGAACCCGCCAGTTTCTTCCTGAAGGTTACGGACAACCTCAAAGTGGTTGACGCGCTGGTCCATGGTTTCACCGACGCCGAACATCATGGTTGCCGTTGTGCGCATGCCGAGCTTGTGCGCGGTACGATGGACGTTGACCCAGTCCTCTGTACGGCACTTAAGGCGCGCGATGCGTTTACGCACATCGTCATCGAGAATTTCGGCTCCGCCGCCAGGGATGGAATCAAGGCCGGCATCGCGAAGGCGAGCAATGGTAGTGCGCAGATCGAGCTCGGAGTACTCGGCAATGGCCAGCACTTCCGACGCGGAGAGGCAATGGAGCCAGATTTGCGGGAAGCGCTGCTTGATTCCGGTGAAGAGGCGCTCGAACCAGTCAATTTTAAGATCGGGATGAATGCCGCCCTGCATCAGAACGCCGGTGCCGCCCATTTCGACCGTTTCGGCAATCTTCTGGTAGATGGTTTCGAAATCGAGGATGTAGCCCTCGCTGGCCTTGGGTCCCTTAAGCGGGCGGTAGAAGGCGCAGAAGGTGCAGTACTCAGTGCAGAAGTTGGTGTAGTTGATGTTGCGGTCGATGATGTAGGTGACCACCTGCTCGGGGTGCAGACGGCGGCGCACGGAATCGGCTTCCATGCCGAGGCCAATGAGATCGGGAGATGCGAAGTATTCGAGCGCCTGCTCGCGGGTGATTGCCATGGCTATAGTCTACAGGGAGCAGGGGTCTGGGTCAGGCAAACGGAGGTCAGGAAACGGGCGATGTTGGCCGGTTTTCCTTCTTCGAACGGAAGAGAAACAAGCCACGCCGTTTGACCGGAGCGCGTTGCGTGCGCGAGAGGTTCGAAGCTGTTGAGATGCCGTTGAAGAGGATAAAGAAGTCGAGGAATGCTCTGAAGAACCCCCGACGTTGACCATCTGCCATATCCACACCCTGCCCTCTCTATTGGAGCAGATTTTGCGACGGCTGGATTCAGATTTCAAGACCGCGACTATCCGCCGCGGTCTCCGAAGTGGATTGAACTAGCGCAGCAGTTCCGTTGCGGCCCAGAGTACAGGCCCCTGTCCGTGAAAATCGCCGGTTCGACGGTGACGGGCAAGGTAATAGGCAAGGTCGTTCTTTTTCCCGGTGCCTTCGCAGACCTGTGTGACATCCCAGTTCTGGTCAACATATCCAACGACGGCAATCCAGGCCCTACGGGCAGCAGGACCATACTCTGCCGCATCAAGCCAGCCATTCTTGACCCCTGTGATCATGGCGAAAGTGAACATGGCCGAGCTGGAGCTTTCCGGCCATGCCTCAGGGTGATCGATGAGTTCGCGCCACATACCATCTTTGCCCTGGTAACGCAGAAGTGCGGCCATCATCTTCTTGTAGCCCTTCATAATGCGGGCGCGGTCGGGATGATCCGCGGGAAGCGTGCGCAGCACTTCCGCCATGCCCGCGGCAAACCAGCCATCGCCGCGGCCCCAGAAGAAAGGTACGTCAGGCGCGTGATAGAAAAGACCATTGGGCTGTTGGAGCTTGTCGAGATAAGCCACCATCTCTTTGGCATCGCGGTCGAGATATTTGCGTTCGCCGGTGGCGCGAAAGGCCTCAAGCTGCAGCATGTTCAACATATACATGTCGTCGACCCAATAGCGCGTCTCACGCGAGAAGCCGTCAGGAAGTGGATCTTCCCACTGGCGATCTGCCCAGTATTTGCCTTCGGCCAGGTATTTCGGGTCATGCGTTTGAATGGCAATTTCGAGAGGCACAACACCGAAAACGGAATCGTCGACGTGATGGCGCAGGGGCCTTCTATCCGACTCCTCACCACGAGGCATTAACGGCTCAAAGCGTCTGATGAGTTCATTGCGCAGAGTATCGTCATGCGTGACCTGTGCAAAAGTGAGCGCCCCATACCAGGTGACAACTTCAGAATAGTGAATTGTCTTTGTGTACTGGTGCGGACTGGTGACGAAATGCTCGGCCAAGTGTTTGCCGATGAATTCAGGGGAGGTGCCGTCTGGCCAATTCGTGAAATAACTCTGCTGAGCTGCTAGCTGCACAGCGGCAACGATTAAGACTGATGCGGCGAATACGCGGCGCACGAAAAAAAGACTCATCGGAAAAACTCCAAGGCAGGAGGACTCACTGCATCCGCGCAACAGGCTAACAGGTCACCATCCTTCATAGGGAGGATTAAGCGGGTAGCAAATAACTGAAAGGAACATTTGAATATTGTGCAGATGGCCCCACGCACTTCTAAGAAAGATAGTGCTACTTTTATGGCCACTCGTTATGGAGATTGGCTCGTCATCATGAAACAGGAATCCTGATAAGGCAAGAGCCGTGACACATCTGCAGCCGCACATATGAAGGCGAGACTTACTTAGGCTTTGCTGGTGGCGCAGCCTGGGGTTTCTTTGCGGGAGTTGAAATGCCCAAACTCATGAGGAAGAACTTAAAGCCATTGCGCAGGCTTTCCATCACGCTCATAGAATTCCTCCTCCTGCAATTGTATTTGAGAAGCCTTTCAGCGCTGCCGGATAAACCTCTCTGGTCACTTTACTGGGGGGCCGCCGAATCAGAGGTTGAAGCGGAGCCGGATTTGCCTCCGTCGCTGAGGTCCTTCCACCAGGGAGATGCAGGATCCTTAGAATCTGACGGCTTCGCTTTAGCGTCGTGCGCAGGGGACGCAACACTCAGGATCTGTAATGCGGCCGGCGGAAGGGGCTTGTCGGCATTGGCCAGCAATTGGCTCACTTGCCAAATCTCAGTGTCGGTCAGTTCATTGCGATAGGTTGGCATACCCGTAAGGCGGATGCCATTTTTGATTTTCCAGAATGTTTCGCCTGCAGGATCATCACTCACGCCGACGACCGAGCTGTTCTTGTGCTGCTCCCATAGTGGCGGAGCAGGAGGATACATATTTCCCCCAATGCTGGAGGGTTTGCCGTGGAGGCCGTGGCATACGGCGCACTTGTCTGCATAAATGCGCGCGCCTGCCACCAGGTTCTGCTCGTTGGCGAGAACTGGCGGCATCTTGATCATTTCTTTCTGAATGCGGTCATTGAGCGGTATGTGGGTAAGAAAACGCTCCATGGGAAAGGGAGCATCTGTAACCGCAACCGGCACATTGCCATAGGAAAGCCATGCGATTGCTCCAGCAATCACAGCGAGCACACCAATGAGAAACCCAAAGAAAACTCGGCCCATCTGGGAAGATTCCTCCGCAAATAGTAGTACCTGAGCAAAGTGCGCCCTGTTCTACGGTATCACCGGCCCCGCCTTCACTGAATTCGGCACGCTCGAAAAGCACTCTCATCGGATGCGAATGAGCTTCTTACGCGTCCAATGACCAGCGAACCACCCCGACACCACCCCTGAAATGGTTTAATACCAGTTGGGGGAGCGCTTCTTTGCGGGTGCTTCCGTCTTGTTGTGGAGGTATCCCGAAAGAAATGGTTTCCTGTCGGTTTTTTGCCCTTGGGCTGGCTTTACTTTTGCCCGCCGCACCTGCCGTAATGGCGCAATCATCCAGTTCGAGCAGTTCCAGCACCGAGGCACCTGCCGCGAAGCAGAGCCAGCAGCCGGAGCTTACGCCTGGAGAGCTCAGCGTACAGGCTCGCATCCGTGCACGTCGCGAAGCACGCCGTGCGCAGGCTATTCGTGATACCTACGGCAATAAGTACGAGATTTTTCTGGGAGGCGGCTATCTGCGCTTCCAGCCAGGACCCAAGTTGCAGCACGTGACTCTTTATTCGTTCGATACTGCGCTGAGCCGCAACTTCAGCAATAAGCTGGGCGTGACTGTGGACGGGCGCGGCTACTACGGTACACCGTTTGTTGGTGTGAACTTTACGGGCATTACGCGCCCGGCCATTAGCCAGTATGACGTACTTGTGGGTCCCACTTATCGGTTCATCGCTAACCCAAAGTATTCAATTGCGGGCCGCGTGATGGGCGGTGTAGCGATGGGCAACTTCTCCGGCGACACGAACGGATTCGGAACGGCGAATCTTGGACTTTTCCCGGACGGCACCACCTATGCCATTAACGGGTCGATTATCGGCGAGACCAACATCACTCCCAATTTCAGCCTGCGCCTGGCAGGTGATTATCTCGATACCGGATTCGGCTCAACAATGCAGAACTCGTTCGGATTCAACTACGGGTTTGTGTATCGGTTTGGGAAGAGGTAAGAAGGAGTCGCAGTCATTTCTGTACGGAAAAATAAACCGGCCGAAGCGTAACGCTTCGGCCGGTTTGACTTTTGCGGTAACGGATATTGCTTCTGGCTACTGCAAGATCGGAATGCCGGCGATACGCTGCTGCCACTCGGCGGGGCCAGTGATGTGGACGCTTGTTCCCTTGCTATCAACCGCGACCGTGACAGGCATATCTTTGACTTCAAACTCATAAATTCCTTCCATGCCGAGATCCTCAAAGGCGAGCAGTCTTGATGCCTTGATGGCTTTGGCAACAAGATACGCAGCACCGCCAACGGCCATGAGATAGACAGCACCAAACTCTTTGATGGCCTCGATGGCTGCAGGTCCGCGTTCTGCCTTGCCAACCATACCGAGGAGTCCAGTCTCGGCCAGCATCTGGCGGGTGAACTTATCCATGCGCGTGGCAGTGGTGGGACCTGCAGGTCCAATCACTTCCTCTCGGACCGCATCAACAGGACCAACGTAGTAGATGAAGCGGTCCTTGAAATCGACAGGAAGCTTTTCGCCGCGATTCAGCATGTCTGTCATGCGTTTGTGTGCGGCATCGCGGCCGGTAAGGAGCTTGCCATTGAGCAGAAGCACTTCGCCGGGCTTCCATGTCGCAGCTTCTTCGCGCGTGACAGCGTCGAGATTGACTCGCTTTGCGCCGCTGACGTCGTATGTCAGCTTTGGCCAGTCTTCAAGCGAAGGAGGATCGAGATAGACGGGGCCGGAACCATCGAGCACCAGATGCGCGTGGCGCGTGGCGGCGCAGTTGGGAATCATGGCGACGGGAAGATTGGCTGCGTGGCAGGGTGTATCGAGCACTTTTACGTCAAGCACTGTGGTAAGACCACCAAGCCCTTGTGCGCCGATACCGAGGCGATTCACCTTGTCATAGAGCTCAACGCGCAGCTTCTCGGCGGTGGTTTGAGGTCCACGCGCGATTAGGTCCTGGATGTCTATGGGGTCCATGAGCGATTGCTTGGCGAGCAGCATAGCCTTCTCTGCCGTGCCGCCGATGCCGATGCCGAGCATGCCGGGCGGGCACCAGCCTGCACCCATGGTGGGCACGGTTTTGAGTACCCACTCCACAATGGAGTCGGACGGGTTGAGCATGACGAATTTCGACTTTGCTTCGCTCCCGCCGCCTTTTGCTGCAACAGTGATGTCACAGGTGTTGCCCTGGACGAGCTCGACATTAACGACCGAAGGCGTGTTGTCTTTTGTGTTCTTGCGAGCGCCGGCTGGGTCTGCGAGGAGCGAGGCACGCAATGTGTTGTCGGGATCGAGATAGGCTTTGCGGACGCCCGCGTCCGCCATTTCCTGCAGACTCATGGTGGGCCCGCTGCGGTCGGGACCTTCGAAGCGCGCGTCCATGCCGAGCTTGACGAAGACATTAACGATGCCGGTGTCCTGGCAAATGGGGCGGTGTCCCTCAAAACACATGCGGCTGTTAATTAGAATCTGCGCCATGGCGTCTCGCGCGGCAGGCGATTGCTCGCGCTCGTAGGCTTTGGCGAGCGACGTGATGTAATCGACCGGATGGTAGTAACTGATGTATTGCAACGCTCCGGCAACGGAGTCGATAAAATCCTGCTGGCGAATAACGGTCATGACAAACCCCTCGAAGTAATCAACCATCTAGGGTAACGGTTTTGGTTTGTCCGTGTCGTGTCGCCGGATACAGAATGCATTTAAGCTGGCTTCACATTTACCCCATAACGATTTCAATACTTGCAGATGCCCTGCGCATCGACGATTCCATCACACTCACCCCAGCATCTGCGGTCTGTGTGCGGTGCCATCGAAGTTCGCAGTGGTCTTGTAGAGCTCGTATTGACCGTTCATGGCAGCCGCCCGGGTACGATCGAGCAGGCGGGCAACTTCATCCTTGCTCAGCGGCTTAAAGGTCCGCACTGCCTCAAATGCCTGATCCAGAATCTGCTGGCTGTCGATGCCGGTAATCTGCACCGCAACGGGCAGATTCATGCAGTAGTGAAGCGCCTCAATGGGTGTAACTGTTTTGCTGTCGAGAATGTGGTGATCACCGAAGCACTTCATCCCCAGCGGCGCAATGCCTTCACGTTCGAGCACGGGCAGCACTTCATGCGTAAAGCTACGGAAGTGTGCGTCCATTACATTCAGGGGCATCTGCACGGCATCAAAGTGCACGTTGTGCGCCTTTGCCTCTTCCAGCATGCGGAGATGGACGTAGGGATCCTTATGGCCGGTAAAGCCGATGTAGCGAACCTTGCCTGCTTTCTGCGCTTCTAGCAATGCTTCCATGGATCCGCCCTCGGCAAAAATGCGGTCGGGATCTTCCAAGCGAATTACTTCGTGATGCTGCATCAGGTCCACGTGGTCGGTTTGCAGTCGCTTCAGCGACTCATCGATCTGGTGCGCGGCGGCAGCCTTGGTACGACCGTCGATTTTCGTCATGAGGAACACCTTGTTGCGATAACCGCCGGTTAGAGCCTTGCCCATGCGCTCTTCGCTCACACCGTTGTTGTAGTCCCAGCAATTGTCCAGAAAGGTAATACCACGGTCGATTGCCTGGCGAATGAGTTGGATAGAATCCTGCTCTGACAGGCTGGCTTTACCGATGTGGTATCCGCCCAAACCTATGACCGAAACTTCCTCGCCCGTGCGGCCGAGCTTGCGGTAGATCATTTCACTCTTCGACTCCGCACCCGCTTTGGTGTTCAGAGCCATTACACCTGCCACAGTTCCGGCTGCCTTCACAAACTCACGGCGGTCCATTTTGGACATGACCAAACTCCTTCACGGTTGCTTCGAGCAATTGATACTTCGAGTGCACACAAGGCTTTATTCGAATCGAATAGGGCCTCCCAATACTCCTATAGCGAATATGTACGTTGCGCAAGTTTCTTTTGGACGATCATGCCGGAGAACTTTCTGGCTCCTTGATAAACTCGAACACGATGACCACACAACAATTGCAGGAAGAAATTGAACGGCATTTTGCCTCTGGCTCGGCTGCGGTTGGGCACGGCGAAACGATGGAAGCATTTCTGGCATTGCGCACCGCGCTCGAAAATGGAGAAATACGAGCGGCTGAACCGAGCGATGCGGACTCTTACGGCTGGCGCGTGAATGCCTGGGTGAAACGCGGCATTCTTCTCGGCTTTAGAATCGGTGCTCTTGAGGAGATGGCTTCAGGCGCGCTCTCTTTTGTTGATAAACATACGTATCCGGCGCGTCAGTTCACGGCGGGTGAAGGGATTCGCGTGGTGCCTGGCGGATCGTCTGTGCGGTCGGGCGCATTTTTGGCGCGCAGCGTGGTCTGCATGCCGCCCATGTATGTGAATGTGGGCGCGTATGTGGATGAAGGCACGATGGTGGACTCGCATGCGCTGGTGGGCAGTTGTGCACAGATTGGCAAGCGCGTGCACCTGAGTGCGGCCGCGCAGATTGGCGGCGTGTTGGAACCGGTCAATGCGAATCCAGTTGTGGTTGAAGATGACGTGTTGGTGGGCGGCAACTGCGGTGTTTATGAGGGAACCATTGTGCGCAAGGGTGCAGTGCTGGCGTCTGGAACAATACTCACGCGTGGCACTCCAATCTTCGACCTCGTGAATGGCGAGGTAATTCGTGCCTCTAATGAAAGACCATTGATCGTTCCGTCGAACGCGGTGGTTGTTCCGGGCTCGCGCGCAGTGAACAAGAAGAAGTCACACGCGAATGCGGCGGAATGGGGTGTCTCACTCTACGCGCCGGTGATTGTGAAGTACCGCGACGAGAAGACCGACCTGAGTACAACGCTGGAAGACCTGCTGCGCTAGATTTTGTATGCAGCGTTGAAAGAGTTCTTTGACGGCAAACGTAAGCGACGCCACAATTCGTTTTGGCATCATTGGCCCGGGGCGCGCAGGTGCTCGCTTTGCCGAAGGATTGTGCGGAGTACCCGGTGCAACGCTGACAGGGGTATGGTCTCGTAATGGTGACCGCGCACGGAGCTATGCGGAGCGGTTTTCGGTCCCTTTCGTTGCTCAATCATTGGAAGAGCTGCTGGCATCGCCAATCGATGCTGTCTATGTCGCCACGCATCCTGACTCACATGCAGAGTTGGCCTGCGCTGCATTGAAAGCCGGAAAGCATGTGCTGTGCGAGAAGCCTGCGGCGCTGAATGGAGCACAGGTACGGCGCATTGTGGAGACGGCGACGGAGCACGGGCGGCTCTTCATGGAAGCGATGAAGCCCCCCTTTTTTCCCCTCTACCAGCGACTGCGCGCGCATCTTGCGGCCGATCCAATTGGGCCAGTCGGCTATGTGCGCGCGGGGCATTGTGATTCCAGTCGCGCGCCGGATTATCCCCTGCACTTTACCGAGCTTGGCGGCGGCGGCATTATGGGAATCGGCCCGTATGAAGCCTTTCTTGCGCTGGACTGGCTTGGACCCCTAATCCATGTGCAGACAATGGGCCGCGTCTCTGCTGCGGGCGTGGATACTTTCGCGCTCTTTCAGACAGAGCACCGGAACGGCATGGCGCAATTGCACACGGGTCTGGACCTGCTAAGCCGCGGCGACGCGTTGATTTGCGGAACCACAGGCTACGTGACGATTCACGAGAACTGGTGGAATCCGGTGCACGCGACGGTTGTATATGGATCGGGCCGAAAAGTTGAGTTGGAAGTGCCGTATGAGCACGGCGGCTTCAATTATGAGACGGAGCATTTCTGCGATCTAATCTGCCAGGGCAAATTAGAAAGCACGGAAATCAGCCACGCGCTTTCCATTGGAATGGCCGAACTGCTGGAGTGCGCACGCGCTGCACTCGGCGTGCGCTTCCCCGGTGAATAAATCCCTTGCTCTTTGCGACGCGCTAAGCAGGCGGCGGACCCATAGCCTTCTGATGGATAATCATCCACGAAACGCCGAACCTATCGCGGAATTGCACATAACGTGATGCGAAGAAGGTCTCCTGCATGGGCATGTAGACTTCTCCGCCTTGACCGAGGATCTCAAAGAGGCGATCAGCTTCCGCGTCGGTATCCACGCGAAGCTATAGGTAAACGCTGCGGATAGGTTGGAATCGCTCAGGCGGCACATAGCTGGCCATGATGACGGCGTCGCCAATCGTAATACGCGCATGCAGAACATCGTTTGCACGCTCAGGAGGAACCCGCACGCCGGGTATCTGGCTGTGTTTCATCATGCCTTCAACCTTTGCACCGAGATGATCTGCATAGAACTGAAAGGCCTCTGCGCAGTTGCCGCCAAAGTTGAGATAGGTGTTTGTCCTCATCAATGCAGTTGCCTTTCTAACCCTGGGTTGGCTTGCCAAAGGGTGGAATGAGCGGTGTGTGATCATGCTCGCGCCAGCGGCGAACAGTTTCATCGAGGATGGACTGCCGATTTGTTTCCATTTGTCGGATGATTTCCCTGGAGGCGGCCGTTTCCTCGTGCGTTCCGGACCAGATAAGAAGCTCCAGCAGCACCGGTGCGAGGGCTATTCCCTTCTCTGTGAGCCGATAGGCCAGACTGCGCTTGTCGTCCTTCAAGGGCTCGGTGGTGAGAATGCCAGCTGCTTTAAGGCGACGCAAACGCGCGGAGAGAATATTGGTCGCAATTCCCTCGCCTGAATTCTGGAATTCGCGAAAGGTTCGATAACCGCGCACCATCATGTCTCGCACAATCAAGAGGGACCAGCGGTCGCCGAACAGGTCGAGCGCAATGCTGACCGGGCATCCTGAGCGTTTCTTCGGAATGGCCTTTTTTGCCACCTCCGCTGATTATAAATCTCGCTTGCAAATAGCAAGTAATTTATGTTGGGATGTTGCCTGCGCTACGCAAACTGTGACGCAGTCTTGCATTGACTTCCCCAACGTTAGGAGAAAGACCATGGCCACCATTACGCGCACGGCGCAGATTACTCCGTTTCTCTGGTTTGAAGATAAGGCGGAAGAAGCCGTCGATTTTTACACAGGCATATTTCCAGGTTCGCGCAAGCTGGATGCGATGCGCAGTTCCGGGGCGGGGCCATGGCCAGAAGGCAAAGTTGTCACAATCGGATTTGAGATGGGTGGCGCCGGTTATACAGCGTTTAACGGTGGTCCGGGATTTCCTTTTACTCAGGCAATTTCGCTGGTGGTACATTGCGCGGACCAAACCGAAATCGATCACTATTGGAAAGAACTCTCCGCCGGCGGCACGGAGATACAGTGTGGGTGGCTGAAAGACAAATTCGGCATGCACTGGCAGATTATCCCTGCGAATATCTTTAACCTGATCAAGCATCCGAAGGCCATGCAGGCGATGATGAACATGGTGAAGCTGGATATTGCAGCTCTTGAAGCTGCGGCGAAGTCCTGAGCGCGGATTACTCGCCCGCTGCTCCGGCCAGAAGAATTGGCAGCGTCGGTGTCTTTGAGCCCTGGGCCGCTTCCATCGTGACTCCGAAGGCCTTTGCGCGCACGCCAACTGGAATTTGTGGCAAAACTACGCTTGCACTTCCGGTTGCATCGGGCTTGAAGAGACCGGCAGGAATAGGTGCTTTGCCGTCCGCGGGGATCACCCAAAGCTCATAGGTCTTGTCCGCAGGCAAGGGATCAAGATGCGAGGCCTGAAAGATGAGGCCACCGGTTGAAGCAAGATAGACGGCGCGGCCTTCCGGTTCGGGATGCGCCTGAGCCGAAGTGAGCGTGATGTGCTGTGCATTCTTCGCGGTCAGAACGTCCAGCGCGCGCGTGGCCTGTGCGGTGTCCTGTTCCTGCTGCTTGAGTTGCTCGGCCTGCTGCTGAATCTTCATGTTGAGTTGGCCGACCTTGAGCAGTGAGCCAACCGAGAAGATGAGCAGTGCGGCCGCCAGCGACCAGGAGACAGAAGAGTAGATTTTCTTCGCCGTCTTGCCTGATTCAATGTGGACCACATTGCTGGCGCTCTGCGGCTGATTTGCTATGCGCTCGAGCAGACGCTCACGAGCGCCAGCCGGCAGTGGATGCTGCTCCACGGAGAGCGCAAGTAATGCCACGTCACCCTGCAGACGAGCGAGTTCCTCACGGCATACCGAACACTCAGCCACATGCGCGCGCACGGCATCCTGCTCCGCCTTAGGCAATGCCTGCAAGGCGAAGAGAGCCAACTCTTCCTGTGCGGTGTGCTGTTGTTCCGTCATGCCTCGACTGCCTTTCTCAAACTTCCCAACGCTGACCGAATGCGCGTCTTCACCGTTCCAAGCGGGTCGCCCGTTTGCTGGGCGATTTCCGCGTGAGTCAAACCTTCAAAGAACGCCAGTTCAAGGGAGCGCTGCTGTTCGGCAGGTAGCTCTTTCATCACCGCGCGAACTTTCTCCATCAACAGACCGCGTTCGATTTCTACCGACAGGTCCATCTTTGACGTCAATATCACTTCATCCACTGGGTCACTCGGCTTGCGCCCGCGCAGCACGTCCACAGCACGGTTTCTTGCCACTACGGCAAGCCATGCTCCCAATGATCCCTTGCCTGAAGAAAATTTACCCGGCTCCCGCCAGAGTTGCAGGAACACTTCCTGCATCAGGTCTTCAGCGCGTCCCGTGTCATTCAAAACACGCAGCGCAACCGAATAGACCATTCCCCCGTAACGATCAAAAAGCGTCGCCATTGCCTGCTGCTGCCCCGCGGCCACACTCTCCAGCAGAGCCACATCGCTAGCGTCAGCAATGGTCCCTGTTGATGGAGTTGTTCCGCCACTTTCGGAACGAAGCAGCTTGAGAATCGGATTGAGCAATTTTGCAAACATGCGGCGGCGTTGAATCAAGCGTATTCTATGGGCCGTTCCTGGCGAATGCAATGTAACTTCGGCGTATGTTCCGCTGCCGTCAACAAAAAAGAGCAGCAGCCGGGCGGGGGCCCGGACTGCTGCGTGGGCAGGGGGTAGGACAACAAACTATTTGATATTTCCATTCAAACCATTCGGGAAGAACGCGCCGCCCGATGCTCCTCCTCCATACACGATCTTGAGAACCTGCGACGTTGTTCGGCTATAAGCAATGGCGTTGTCATCGGCATCAACAATGGTTGCCGCGCCACCACTTAATCCAACGCCGATGTCGTCATTCCCAGTGCCGTCCAACGATGCACGCGCGGCCGCAATCTTGGCGGATGCGTCCATTGCAGCCTGTCCAGCCTGGAAGATGCGAAGCCGGATGCTGCCCGCATGATAGGCCTCCACCGCGAGGATGCCTGCAGCCTTATCAAGATATGCACTGCTGCTGATGAGACCAGCCGCGCCGCTGTATGCTGTTACTCCCACGTCTTCAAAAATGAAGGCGCCTAGCAGGAAATTCGTTTCACTGGCGAACGGGTCGAACGAACTGCCCAGTCCGGCCGCCTGCGCAAGTGCGTTGAAGCTGTTCATCAAGTCGATATTCGGCATGGCGACTGCGTTTGAACCGAGGGCAGTGCGCAGGAACTTGACGTGATTTTGTTCTTCCAGCGCCTGCTCAGCCGCGAATTGCTGCAGCAGAGTTGTGGTAAACGGGACAAGGGGGTTGGACTTGACCGTTACGGTGCCTCCGGCTGCGCCACTACCGCTGGTGATGCCAATGCCAATCTGGTCAATTGTCATGCCGGTTGTTGCAAGGGTATAGAACTGCGCTTCGAGGTATTCCAGATTCAGAGCGAAGTTCAAGATGTCTGTATCGGTTACGGTTGCGGATTGGGCATTGGCTCTGCTGCCAAATGCAAGTCCAGCCAAGGCCGCCCCACCCAGTACCATTGCTGCTCTGCGGCCCAGCAGACCTTCAGCTGGCCTGTTGCCTGTAATTGCTGTCGATTCCATGTGTGCCGCTCCTTATTTGGTTGAGGCTTTGATTGCGCCGTTCATTCCATTGGGATAAAAGCCGCCAGACGCCACTGCGCCAGTGGTCGCATTCAGATAGACAATGTGGAGTACTTCATCTGTGTCCCGGTCGAAAGCGATCGAATCTGAATCCGCCGCAACGATGGTGCTGCCTGAGACCGATACCTCCGCCCCGCCGCCAGCAGCCGCTCGCAAAGCTGAAATCTTGTTGGCTGCATCGAGGTAGGCGCCACCAAGTTCTGCAATGAGGGTGCGAATTTCCGCAGCGTGGTAAGCCTCAGTGGCCATGATGCCCGCGGCGGCGCTGAGGTATGCTTTGCTTTGCAGCAGTCCAGCGGCCCCGTGATACGCGGTCACGCCTACGTCTTCAAACGTGAATGCTCCCACCAGAAAGCTGTTCTCGTCTGCAAAAGGATTGAAAGAGCTGCCAATTCCTGCTGCCATTGCGGCGGCGTTGAAGCTGTTGGTAAAGTCAATTGCTGGCCGGCTGACCGCAGCAGATCCAAGAGCTTTACGCAAGAATCGCACATGGGCCAGTTCGTCATTGGCAATCTCTAGCGCGTATTGCTGAATGGCGGGAGTTGCGAATACCACCTGCCCGCCGCCAGTTACCATGCCAGCTCCGGTGCCGGCATCGGCATCGGAGAGCCCGGTGCCTGTTGCAGCGCGCAAATAGTATTCCGCCTCCAGATACTCAAGGTTTAGAGCGAAGTTGAGCACATCCGCATCGGTAATCTGCGTCTGCGCAGGTGGGGTAGACATGGACATGCTCGATGAACCGCATCCCGCAGCCAAAGTGGCCACTGCGGCCGTTCCTGCTCCGGCGGCCATTCCACCGAGGAACCTGCGCCGTGACACGCAGGTACGATCCAGTGCCTGGATTCTTTCCACAATTCGCCTCCTGTGTTGCGAGAGAACTCGCTAACACAGGAGGAACGAATCAGTTCCGGTTTTGGATTGGACGGTAGATTGATATTTTTTGGAGATCGCGGGACCACAGTTCCATCGGCCCCGGTGATAGCATCAAACTTGACGAATGCCCACCAATAAACTACACATCATCCCTCTTGGCGGCCTTGGCGAATTCGGCATGAACTGCCTAGCCCTGCGCTGGGGCGACGACATCATCGTTATTGACGCGGGACTTATGTTCCCCGAGTCAGAGCTGCTTGGCGTTGATATCGTGGTTCCCGACATCACCTACCTTGTTGAAAACAAGGCGCTCGTGCGGGGAATCATACTCACGCATGGCCACCAGGATCATATTGGCGGCCTGTCATGGCTTTTGAGCGAACTCAAGGTTCCTGTGTACGCCACCGAGTTCACTCTCGCCTATGTGGAAGGCAATCTGGAAGAGAACCAGATGCTCGATGAGACGGAACTGATCGAGATTGCGCCGAAAGAAAAGTTTTCTATTGGGCCGTTCACCATTGAGCCAATTCGCGTGACGCATTCGCTGGTGGATTGCGTGGCGCTGGCGATTGATACTCCGGCCGGCGTTGTGATTCATACGGGCGACTTCAAGATCGACCTCTCGCCACTGGATGACAAGCCGTTTGACCTTCACACCTTTGCCGAGTACGGCAAACGTGGCGTGCTGGCGCTGCTGCAGGATTCAACGAATATCGATCGCACCGGCTATACACCTTCCGAAGCATCGGTTCGCCCACGGCTTGATGAGATTTTTTCAAGAACCAAGAGGAAGCTCTACTTCAGTTGCTTCTCGTCATCCATTTACCGCATCAAGATTGCGCTTGAACTGGCTCGGCAGCATGGCCGCAAAGTTGCGGTTGTAGGGCGGTCGATGCTGGAGAGCACGGAAATTGCGCAGGATCTGGGCTACATCGATATTCCACCGGGCCTGATGATCAACCCGGGCCAGATGCGCGACTATACGCCCGATCAGCTGATGGTGCTCATTAGCGGCACACAGGGCGAGCCGATGAGCGCGCTAAGCCGTGCGGCGGTGGACAACCACAAGCACGCGCGCATTGAAGCCGGCGATACGGTCCTGCTCAGCTCACGCATCATTCCTGGAAATGAGAAAAGCATCTATCGCGTCATCGATCACCTGTATCGTCGTGATGCCAATGTCATCTATGACGACGGCTCTCATGGATTAATCCACGTGAGTGGCCACGGGAGCCAGGAAGAGACGCGGCTGCTTATCAATCTTGTGCGGCCCAAGTACTTCATCCCTGTCCATGGAGATTACCGTCATCTGCGCCGCCATGCGGAAGTTGCCCTGCAAACGGGCGCGGTGGAGCATGCCATCGTAATCGAAGACGGCGATGTGCTCGAGATCGACAAAGACAATGCGCGCAGGCTCGACAAGGTACAGGCCGGCCGCGTGCTTATCGACTCAGGCTCGTCCATCGAGGTTGTTGAGGATCTGGTCCTCCGCGACCGCCGTATCCTGAGCGAAGACGGATTCGTGGTAGTGATTCTGGCCATCAACCAGCGTACGGGCGCACTTGAGCTTGCACCTGAAGTTGTTATGCGGGGCTTTGGCGGTGCGGACTTCACCGAGCAGGCGCGCGAAGCAGTGCTGAAGACACTGGACTCGCTCAACAGCGAACAAAAGTCGGATTACGGTATGGTCAAGGACAAGATTCGTGCCGACCTGAAGAAGCTCATTCAGAAGTCGAGCGGCAAACGGCCGATGATCATGCCGGTGATTATGGAAGTCTAAGGCGCGCTACACTGCCTGCATTGCCACTTCGGCCTCGTGTTTGCCATGAGCACTGATTCAGAACAACTCGTTTCTCTCGCCACCATTCGTGATGCTTCGGCGCGCATCCAGGGTATTACCGTCCACACGCCGCTGGTGGAAGCGGCCTTCCCTGGACTGAGCGGTTACGGCACAGACCGCCGTATCTGGCTCAAGGCGGAAAGTCTGCAGCCGATTGGCGCTTTCAAGATTCGTGGCGCGACCAACAAGGTTTTGCAGCTTACTCCGGAAGAGTTGAAGCGCGGGGTCATCACCTATTCAAGCGGCAACCATGCGCAGGGCGTGGCCTACGCTGCGCGTGCCGTGGGGGCAAAGGCCGTCATCGTGATGCCGCAGAATGCGCCGGCCATCAAACGCGCGTCAACCATCGCGCTTGGCGCGGAAGTTGTGGATGTAGGCAACGCTTCCACGGAGCGGCTGCGAGTGGCGCAGGAGTTGGTGGCCAAGCACGGCTACGTGGTGATTCCACCTTATGATGACGAGCACATCATTGCGGGCCAGGCCACGTGCGGGTTGGAGATCGCCGAAGAAATTCCGGATGTGGATTTAGTTCTCGCACCGGTTTCCGGCGGCGGCCTGCTGAGCGGTGTCGCTGCGGGCGTGAAGCAGTTGCTGCCCAACGCCCATGTGATTGGAGTGGAGCCCGAGCTTGCGGGCGATGCGGCAGAGAGCTTTGCCTCGGGAAAGATTGTGGAGTGGCCCGCGGAGCAGACCGGCCGGACGATTGCCGATGGATTGCGTACGCAGAGTGTGGGCAGGCTTAACTTTGCGCATATTCGCGCATTCGTCGAAAACATTGTCACCGTGACGGAAGCCGAGATCCGCACGGCAATGCGCGCGATTGTCGCGGCCACGCGGCTTGTTCCGGAGCCGAGCGGGGCTGTTGCGACGGCCGCACTGCTTTTCCACGGCGACAAGTTGCCGGCATACCGCAAGGCTGTTGCGGTGATCAGCGGCGGTAATGTGGCGCCGGAGATGCTGGCGCAAATCCTAACGGAACCTGGCGAATAGCGAAATGTTGCAGCATCCTTCGGCGTAATAAAGGCTTCCAAGCCATTACGCACTGCACACTCCCGCGTCTACTATGATGAACATCATCATGCGCAAGCGTCTCATCTCGATTGCTTCAGGGTTGTTGCTTCTGATTTCTCTTTCTGCCGCGCACGCCGTAGACAAGAAGCAGAAAGACCAGCTTGTGAAGCCCATGGCGGGGCCGCGCGCTACAGCCCTGCGCGTTACCTGGCTGTATATTTCACCGGATTTGCACTCGCAGAAGATTTCGAAGGTACAGCCAGGCCGGGAACTGGTGGTGGCCGAGCGCAGTGGCCCTTGGCTGCGGGTCTACGCAAATACGGACATTGAAGAGGAACAGTCGAACGACACACCTATCTTCGGATCGAATGACACGCCGCCGCCTATCTCTGGCTGGATGGAAGCGCGCGGGATTGTGGAGGAATCCACACCGAACGGTGACGAGGTGCTGATGGGTGCCGCGGCTACGGAGGAAGTACTGGCTTCCGATCCGCGCGGGCCGGTGAATGCCGCGCGCACCGCGCACCTGCTTTATCGACGCCTGGCGGAAATGTTCCCTAATTCGCCTCTTGCTCCCAAGGCTGCGTGGCGCGCCGCAGACATTTTGTGGCAGATCCAGAAGGCTGATGCGGCAACGCTTCCCTCTGCCAAAGAGCGCTCACCTTATTTGCGCGAATTGATGGATGAGGACGGGTTAAAAAAGGTCATTAAGATGTATCCCGATACGCCGGAAGCCGATATGGCCGCATTCGACCTGATTGACAACAAATTGTGCGGCTCCTGGCAAGGCACGGAGAAGTGTCCGGAGAAGGAATCTGAAGTTTACGAGAAATACGCCAAAGAGCACCCCAAGGGGCCACGCACTGCAAAGGCGCTCTATGAGGCCATTTATCGTCAATCCGTTCTGGTGGACATGTACAAAGCTGACGGGAATGACGGCAAGAGCGCCAAAGCCAGTGCGCATGCGCATGAGCTTGCCGCCGAACTCAAGGCGGATTTCCCCACCGCGGATTACACAGCGCGAGCAGCGGCACTCGTGTTCAAATTGGATCAGGGCGTTCCCGTGTACGGTATCGACCAGCCATAATTGTTTCGATAGATTGAGTACTTCACTTTACCGGATCCTTGTTTACCGGAGGCTTCTTGAACGTCTACCTGCAGTCCGTCCTTCTGGGCGTAGTTGAAGGACTCACCGAGTTTCTGCCTGTCAGCTCGACGGCGCACTTGCGGATCACCGAGGCGCTGATGCATCTGCCCATGGACGATGCGTATTGGAAGATGTACTCCATCGTTATCCAGGCTGGCGCCATTTTTGCGCTGGTGCTGCTTTACCTGAAGCGTATCGTCGACTTCATTCGCACTTTCCCTAAAGGCGAGGGCGGCGACCGCAACTGGCTCACGCATCCCATTTCGCTCACGCTCATTGCATTTGCGTTTACTTCAGTACTGGCGCTGGCGCTGCGCAAATTCAGCGACAAGAACTTAGGCAGTATTACGGCCATGGCGTTGGCCCTGGTTATTGGCGGCATTGTGATGTGGGTGGTAGACGTATGGGCTTCGCGCTCGGAGCCAAACACCACGCATGTGGAAGAGATGGGACTGGGACAGGCCATATGGATCGGCATATGCCAGTCGCTGTCGGCGGTGTTTCCAGGGCTCTCACGCTCGATGTCCACCATTGCCGCCGGACAGATTGCCAGCCTTGACCGCCCTTCGGCGCTCGAGTTCAGCTTTTTGCTTTCCATTCCCACCATGCTGGCTGCTACGGCGTGGGACCTGAAGCATGAAATCATGCCAGGACATGGAGCTGTTGCCGCACATGTAGTCATGAACAGCCAACGCTGGGTTGTGCTGGCAATTGGCTTTCTTGTCTCATTCATTGTGGCGTTGGGAGTGGTGGAGTGGTTCCTTGCCTGGGTGCGCCGGCGCGGCTTCACCATCTTCGCGGTGTACCGCATCCTCATCGGAATCGCACTGCTCGTCTTCGGCTCGCATATCGCAGGAATGTAAAGATTTCACCAATCAGGTAATTCAGGCGGGGGTGGACACCATGGTTCCCCCCGCCTGGTTTTTGCCCGGAAACGCTTCCTGCGGCGGGGATAATAAAGACTGCTCTGGGGTTGATTCCGTCCGCACTGCCGGTGCGCCGGCACGTTGCGTGCGGCGGCCAATGAGCGGATGACGCGCCCCATGATGAAGACCATTCCAATTGCTCTCTCGCCCACGCGCAAACACGCTCTCAACGTATTTCTGGGAGCGTTGCTGGCAATGGTATCCGTGCTGCTTTTTCTTGCACTGGCCACTTACCATCCCACCGATCCTTCGCTGAATACCTCGACCGATGTGGTTACGCCGCACCAGGTGCACAACTGGGTAGGACTCTTTGGCGCGACATGGAGCGATCTGCTGCTCCAGTTCATCGGGATTACCGCATTCATTCTTCCCTTCTGGCTGGGCGGCATTGCGTGGGACTGGATGCACTCGCGTTCGGCGGGTTCGGCAGCGCTTCGCTGGTCCGGCTGCATGCTTGCGCTGGTCTTCACGCCAACTTCCTTCGGTCTGCTTCCCTGGCATTGGCATTGGATGCACGCAGTTCCGATTGAAGGCGTGCTGGGAAAGCTCATTGCTACGCAGTTGATTGTTTACCTGAATGTGCAGGGTGCGGCGGTGGTTGCAGTTGCACTGGCTGCCACGGGACTCTACTTCGGCTCCGCCGTGAACTTCCGCAAGGTAAAGGCCTTCGTGGAAGAGTGGTGGATTCGATCCGTCTCCATGTACGAGCGCTGGCAGAACTGGCGCGAGACGCGCGCTGAAGCACGTGCGGAACAGGCTGCGATTCGCGCCGAGCAGCAGTCACCTGGCCCCGATCAGCGGCTGTTCACGAATGCTCCTGTTCCTGTTGGCGATGACGTGCTGGATGAGCCTCCAGTTGAGCGCAAGCCCAGTTTTCTCGCCGGACTTTTCCGGCGCAATAAGAACATGCCGGAGATCGATCCGGTTGAGGACATCCCCGCGTATCAGCGCACTATCGCAACGCCCGAAGCGGAGAATGTACCCGTTGTGACGCATCGCCGTGCAAGCATCTGGGAAACAGATGCGGCGGGTGCTCCTGCACGACCGGAAGTTGCTGCCCGCACTGCAGAGTCTCCGGTTGCAACAACGCCGTTTGCCGCGCCGCGACTGGTGGAAGCGCGCGCGCCGCAGCCTGCGCCGGAACCGGTGAAGGCTGTTGAAACATCCGCGCCCGCTCAGACCATTGCCATTCATGAGCGTGCCGATGCGGAAGTGAAATCCGCAACCGTCGCTCCAAAGAACATGAGCGGTTTCAAGCTTCCACCGAGTACGCTTTTGAACGCCGGCGTTGGTCCGCAGCAGGTTCGTGAAGACGACCTGCGTGAAGAAGCAAAGATTCTAGTGGAAAAGTGCGCAGAATTCGACGTACGCGGCCAGGTAGTGCAAATCAATCCCGGGCCGATGGTGACGACGTACGAATTCAAGCCTGAAGCCGGCGTGAAGTACAGCCGTGTGACTGGCCTGGCTGACGATCTGTGCCTCGCGATGCGCGCCGAGAGCATTCTGATTGAGCGCATGGCAGGCAAAAGCACGGTCGGCATACAGGTCCCAAATCACGAGAAGGAAACCATCCACCTTCGCGATGTACTTGAGTCCGAGACCTTCGCAAAGGCCCGCTCAAGGCTCACGATGGCCATGGGCAAGGATATCAACGGCCGCATAGTCACGGCCGATCTGGCATCCATGCCGCACGTGCTCATCGCGGGCTCCACTGGTTCAGGTAAATCCGTAGCGATTAATGCGATGATCATGAGCCTGCTCTTCCGCACCACGCCGCAGCAGGTTCGACTTATCCTTGTGGACCCAAAGCGGGTGGAACTAGGCATGTACGAGGGCATTCCGCACTTGTTCACGCCCATCATCACTGAGCCCAAGCTGGCGGCAAATGCACTGCGCAATGCCGTGCGTGAGATGGAGCGCCGCCTCAAGCTCCTGGCGTCGCGGTCGGTGCGCAACATTGATCAGTACAACAAACTATTTGAAGGCACCATGCCCTCACTCTTTGACGAGGGCGAGCCGGAAGCGCCGCTGCCTTACATGGTGATCATCATTGACGAGCTGGCAGACCTTATGATGCTCGATCGCGCCAACGTTGAAGAGTCGATTACGCGCCTGGCACAGATGGCGCGCGCCGTAGGCATCCACTTGATTTTGGCCACGCAGCGTCCCAGCGTCGATGTAATCACTGGACTCATCAAGGCCAATGTGCCTACGCGCATAAGCTTCCGTCTGGCCACCAAAGTGGACTCGCGCACCATTGTGGATACCAATGGCGCCGAAGCCTTGTTGGGCCGCGGCGATATGCTCTTTCTTCCGCCGGGCACCAGCCGCCTGATGCGTATTCACGCGCCTTACGTTAGCGAAAAAGAAACTGCTTCGGTTGTCGAATTTTGGAAGAACCAGGGAACGGCCGAGTATGCCGAGGGCTTCCTTGAGTCGCCGCGCGACGAAAAGTCGAGCGTAGAGGGATCGAGCGACAACGGAGATGAAAATGACCCGATGTTCGATGATGCGGTACGGCTGGTTTTTGAATTTGGCAAAGCATCCACGTCGCTTCTGCAGCGGCGTCTGCGCATAGGCTACGGCCGCGCAGCGCATCTGATCGATTTGATGGAACGCGACGGCCTTGTGGGTCCAGCAGACGGTTCACGTCCACGTGAATTGCTGAAGTCTCCCGGTTGGCTGCACGAGGTCGGCGTAGCCGACAATTAGAGAATAAATGCCGTTGATGGGGTGCGGCAGACATGCTTGGTATCGGTGATCGCGAGAATCTGCCCGCTATCTTTCTTATCGACGACGACCTTGTAAGCCGCGAAGTGATTGCCACTGTACTTACCATGGAGGGCTACGAGGTACACACTGCGGAAAGTGGCGATGCTGCCGTATCAGCGCTGGAAGCCGGAGAGTTCCTTCCGTCCATCATTCTGATGGACGCTCAGCTGCCGGGTCTGAGCGGTCTGGAGCTTATTCAGAAGCTTCGAACTCACACTGAGGTTTCCATCGTGGCCATCAGCGGCAGTGAACTGCCTAAAGACATAGCCTCAGCCACCGACGGGTTTCTGCTGAAGCCATTCAACCCCGATGCGCTGCGCAACCTGCTTGCCGAAAGAGCCCCAGCCAACCCCCCGGAACCTGCTGCACCTGTCATTCTTCAAGAGACACTGGCTCAATTTCGCCAACTGATGCCTGAGCCCACTGTGCATCAGATCTACACGGCCGTGGTGGCCGATCTGAAGAAGCGCCATGTTGCCCTTGAAGCCGCGCTGGCAGCGCGTAACAGCGAGGAAATCGGCAAAATTGGCCATGCCATCAAAGGCGGATGCGGGATGGCCGGAGCCCTTGAAGCAGCGAAGATTGGGGCGGAACTTGAAGCCAAGAGTAATGATTTGGATTACTGCGGTAAGTCCCTCAACCACTTGACGGGTGCTATTGCTAACCTTGAGAGTATGCTTGAGCGAGAATTTACTGATTGAGCTCGGTTTACGGTGAAAGATACGCCGGGAACCAAAGGTACCCTGAACCCTCATCTTTTGAGGAGTATATGCGTGCCCTGGTTCGAAAGCATAGCCAGGGAGGAGAGTTCTCAAGGTGGATAACCCAATTCGCATCGTACTTGCGGATGACCATCCAGTAGTCAGGATTGGCGTGCGCAACATGTTGCAACGGAACGACGGATTTGAGGTAGTGGGTGAAGCGGACGATGGCGACGAGGCCATCACCCTCACGCTTGACCTGAAGCCGGACATCCTACTGCTTGACGTGCAAATGCCACGCCTGCCTGGACTTGAGGCCATGCGTGCGATCATGAGCGGCTCGCCCACGGTAAAGATTCTTCTGCTGACATCGACCATCACAACACAGCAGATTATTGAAGCCCTGCACATTGGAGCGCGCGGTATAGTCCTCAAAGACGCGCTTGCAGGAGCACTTCAGGAAGCTATTCACACGGTTTGCGCGGGTGACTACTGGATTGGCGGCAAGCGCGTCGTGAACCTGGTTGCAGCACTGCGTGATCTGATGGCACAAGCTGCCACGCCTCCGCACAAGACCTACGGTCTTACGCCACGCGAAATTGAAGTGGTGGGCTGTATTGTGGAAGGCTGCAGTAATCGCGATATTGCCAAGCAATTCTCGCTGAGCGAAGAGACGGTCAAGCGGCACTTGTCGAATATTTTCGATAAGACGGGCGTGTCCACGCGCCTGGAACTGGCGCTCTTCGCCATTGCGCATCATCTGGTGACGCCGCAGTAAACAGCTTCCATTTCTCTAATTCAACTTAGGGTTCAATTTGAAAAGCAGTTCTTCAAGAGAAGAACTGCTTTTCAAGTTTATCCAGCAGATTTCCGGTTTCATCGCATACGCCCGTATGCACCGGCGAGGGCTGAATGATGGTGCTGCGCGGTGATACCAGCCAGTGGAATCGCTCACTCTGCGAAAGCTGCGCTATCGCACCGGCTGCAGGGTCGCCTTCACAGATACGAACCACCGCATCAAGGTGTAGGGCAATCAAGTCGAGGTCTGCATCCGGCCAGAGTGCACGAACGCGGTCTCTGTCGAGGCGGACACGCGCGGCCAGATAGCGCTTCTCGCGGCAAAAGACGACCACACCGGCATTTACAAATTCCTGCCGCTCCACGCGCGGCACCACGCGCAAGAGTGCGTAATCAAATGAGGCGTGCATGGGCGTCCATCGCCTCCTGTTCGAAAATTTGGGCCGATTCCAACCGACGGGTAAAGAACTCCACATAGCCCAAACGCCGGTCTTCAGCACTTACACCGGCGGCGGCATCTTCCAGCCATGAATCCGGAACTGCACTCACAACAGCGTGCAGCACCTCCTGCGTGAGCTTCGAGTGGGCTTCAACCCCTGCGGCAGCAATTCTTCCAGCCCAAGGCAATAGCAAATGCTGCGCAATTTCTTTGAACGGAGCTTGGGACTTCACCATTCTGTTGTCCCAGTCATGATGAAAGTAAAGCGCTGCGCCATGATCGATGAGGTATAGCTTGCGGTGCCAAAGCAGCAGATTTGCATTCTTCGCCGTCCTGTCCACGTTCATGGTGAAGGCATCGAACCACACCGCCATTGAAGCCTCATCCTCAGGCACGGCATCGCGAGCTGCGGGATCGAACATGACCGATCCGGGTAGATAGTCGAGTCCCACATTGAGGCCGGCACTGGCCTGCAGCAGTTGGCGAATCTCATAATCCGGCTCATTGCGGCCAAGAGCGGAGTCGACCTCGACAAACACGATCTCCGGCACGCGCAGCCCAAGTGCACGGCCAATCTCGCCGCAAATTACTTCGGCCACCAGCGCGAGTTTTCCCTGCCCTGCACCCCGAAACTTCACGATGTAGAGACCGAGGTCGTCAGCCTCTACAATGGCCGGGAGCGAGCCACCCTCACGCATGGGCAGCACGTAGCGCGTCGCATGGACTGTTCGGAGCATCTGAAGAAACAGTGTATCCGGCTACCGCCGCCGCGCCACATAACTTGAAGGATTCGGAAGAGGAGCATACAAGATGAAGATTGGATTTTTGGGCACTGGAGCCATGGGAACGCCAATGGCTCTGCGTTTGATTGCCGCCGGACACGAATTGCGCGTCTGGAATCGCAGTGAGGGCCGCACGGAACCGCTGCTGCGTGAGGGTGCCATTGCCGCCGGAACGCCAGCGGAAGCGGAACTTGGTGCAGACGCAGTTGTGACGATGCTGTTTGACGATGCGGCGCATGAGGATGTGCTCTTTGGGGCAAACGGCCTGATGGATGCACTCGAACCGGGAGGCCTTCACATTTCCTGCAGCACCATCAGCACCACACTCAGCGAACGACTCACGGAAGAGCATGCCAAACGCGGCATCGACTTTGTGGCAGCTCCCGTGTTCGGACGGCCAAATATCGCCGAGGCAGGCAAACTCTGGATCGTTGCGGCTGGGTCAGACGAGGCCGTGGAAAAGGCGCGCCCAGTGCTTGAGCCCATGTCACGCGGCATTTCAATCGTTGGCACCGAGCCGCGGCAGGCGCACGCGCTGAAGTTGGGCGGCAATTTCATGATCGCGGCCATGATTCACACCATGACCGAGTCGTTTGTCTACGCCCAGTCGCAAGGTATCGAGCCGGCAAAATTTCTCGAAGCGGTGAACAGCGCGCTGTTTCAATCGCCGTTCTATTCGGCGTATGCGAATGTAATTTTGAATCCACCCGAGAGGCCTGGCGCGACGATTGCGCTGGGCGCGAAGGATGTCAACATGCTGCGCGCAGCCGCAGCCAGCCGAGGCACTCGCATTACGCTGGCCGATGAACTGGCAGAAATCTTTGTGGAGGCCGCGCAGGCCGGGCTGGGTGAGACGGATTGGCCGGTTGGCCAATACAAGATGGCACAGATGCGCTGCAAAGCCTGACGAGCACGCCTCTGCACAAGTCGCAACGCTCCCGAAAACCGTTGAGTACCATGGATACATGGGACTCAACGGAAAAGTCGTTTTCATTACAGGCGCGAGCGCCGGCATAGGCGCAGCCACCGCGCTGGCATTTGCGGCAGAAGGCGCAAAGCTTCTGCTCGCCGCTCGCCGATTCGAGAAGCTTGAATCTGTGGCCAAGCAGGCACTCGAGCGCGGCGCAGAAGCCGTGCATACCTTCGGGCTCGATGTGCGTGACCAGAAGGCGGTGGAAAAGTCTATTGCTGAATTGCGGGCAGAATGGGCAGCTGTCGACATCCTCGTGAACAATGCGGGCCTGAGTCGCGGTCTCGATAAGGTCTATGCAGGCAGCATTCAGGACTGGGAAGAGATGATTGATACCAACGTGAAGGGCCTGCTCTATGTGACCCGCTCCGTGGTTCCCGGCATGGTAGAGCGCGGCAGCGGTCACGTGATCAATCTTGGCTCAACCGCCGGAGAAATGACTTATCCCAATGGAGCGGTGTATTGCGGCACCAAGGCCGCAGAGCGTGCCATCAATGATGGACTGCGCCAGGACCTGCTGGGCACCAAGGTGCGCGTAACGAGCGTGGACCCCGGAATGGTTGAGACAGAATTCAGCGTTGTACGTTTTCGAGGGGATGAGGAACGCGCGGCAAAGGTCTACCAGAACATCAAGCCGCTTACGGCAGAGGATGTGGCGGAGACCATCGTGTGGGTTGCCTCGCGACCGGCGCATGTGAACATCGCACGTGTGCTGATGACGTGCACGCAGCAAGCTAACTCCCTGCTTTTCGCACGGGATGCATAGTGTCGACGCAATCCATCATTGCAGGGCGTGCCAAGCTGCCGGCAAGCATGCAGCGAGCCGGACGGGAATTCGAGCACTAAAAAATCCGCCCAGAGGCGGAAAGTGTCAATCCAATGCTTCCAACTGCAACTCAATGTGATTGAGCGCAGCCTCCAACGCCTGGCGTCGGAGCGGGCTTGAAGTTCGCTGAGAAAGAATCTGTTCTTTTTGCAGATTCAGCGATTGCTTCTGCCGTTCGCGTGCCGCACGTTCCTGCTGCACGCGGCGCTTCTCTTCCTCAGTTGTCTTGCTGCCTTCGGTTTCGAGTCGTGGCGACTCCAGGGCACTGGCCATTTGCTCCTCCACTGATTTACTTTCCCAACCGCGAGCCATATCTTGAATTCTAGTGGTTTTTTGCAAAGGTCGTCTCACGCGGCGCAACATGTCGCGCCGTTTCCACAAAATAGGAGAAAATTTATGCGCGCGTGGCAGCTGAAAGAATTTGGCTTTGAGTCCCTTGAACTCGTTGATCTCCCCGTGCCGAATCCCGGCCCCGGCGAAGTTCTTATTCGTGTTCGCGCCGTGTCGTTCAACTATCGCGATCTTCTTGTAGTCAAAGGACTTTACAACCCAAAAATGACTCGGCCGCGGATTCCCTGCTCAGACGGGGCAGGAGAAATCATCGCAGTAGGTGAAGGCGTAACCAGTTGGCAGCCCGGCGACCGTGTGAACGGCATCTTCTTGCAGAACTGGCTGGATGGACCACCTACAGCCGAAACCAATAAAGGGGCGTTGGGCGGCGACATTGACGGCATGCTCGCGGAATATGTCGTGCTGCCCGCGAAAAGCATTGTTGGCATACTGCCTTACCTCAGCTATTCCGAAGCTGCCACACTGCCCTGTGCGGCCGTGACTGCGTGGAATGCACTGACCGCAGGCAAGGTGGGGCCTGGATCGACGGTGCTCATTCAAGGCACGGGCGGCGTATCCATCTTCGCGCTGCAAATGGCCAAGGCCATGGGAGCGCGCGTTCTGGGTATTTCCAGTAGTGACGAGAAACTTGAACGCGCAAAGTCGCTGGGCCTTGACGAAGGATTGAATTACCGCACAACGCCCGACTGGGAACGTTGGGCCTTTGAGCAAACGGGGGACGTGGGCGTAGATCTGGTTGTGGAAGTGGGCGGAGCAGGCACCTTGCCGCGATCATTACGCGCGGTGAAAATCGGTGGCACAATTGCACAGATCGGAGTACTTACCGGGGCAGCAGACGTAATTCCACTGCCGCTCATTTTTCACAAGCAACTCCACATTCACGGCATCTACGTCGGATCACGCGCGCACTTCCTCGCCATGAACGCGTTTCTCGATCAACACGAGATTCGCCCTGTATGCCAAAGCCATTATTGGAGTCAGGCGCGCGATACTCTTGCCTCTATGGAGAGTGCGGCGCACTTCGGAAAGCTGGTCGTGGAGTTGAAATAAGTTCAGCGGCGCAGATTCGCCTGACGCTTCACAGTTCGAAGAGCCACCAGCCCGAGAACCATGATCACGAGTAGGAGTGCGGCCCACAACAAGGAAGGATGCTTCTCCGTGAACGGCCGCGCATCCGGTCGTGGCGTGTATTTTGTATTTTCCATCTCCGGGCCGAGCTTAGCCTGCCGAGCGTTGTCCTGGAGAGCGAAGAGCGTTGCGTAGTCGTAACGCGGTGCATCGAGCACGCTGTCGCCGTAATAGAGCGAGTAGCTCGCACCCGCAGCCGCATCAAAGCACAACTGGCGCTCGCGCATCTCCAAGCGAAGCTGCTGGAAGGGAATGGGTGCGTCATCGCCATTCTCCAAGCTAACGGTCCACTTTCTGACACCGTCTCCTGTCACCAGAGGAGCCGGAATCGCCAGATTCTCTTCGTCGATGCGGCGCCCATTATGCACGCTGTGAATGCGGAGAAGATTGCCGCCACCGGCCACGGAATAGAGTCCAAGAGTGTTGGGTTGACTGGGCGGAGCGGCGTCTTCCACAATGATCGATACCGGCCTGCTGAACTGCGCCGGCTGCGAGCCAGGCACGAACACCACGCGATCAACCGGAATGTGCGCGGACACGGTAAAGGTAAATTCAGTCGAGCGGTCCTTCTCCGTCGCCTGATCGGTCTGCGCCACAGTGATGTAGCGTGCTTTCTCCTGGGCGCCCTTCATCGCAGAAATGCCTGTAATGTCATCGGGCGCAATGCCGCCGCTGATGCTGAAATGCAGCACAACAAAGTTTGAAAGCGGTAAATGCAGCACAGTGCTACGCCCGAGACGCTCGCGCGTAAAGTCGAAGATGGTGAAGTCGCCCAGTTTCGTGATCGCGTGTCCATCTTCTGCGCGGCTGCCGGTCACGGTCACTGTGGCGATGAAGTTATGTGCGGTGACGTTCAAATCCAAGTCGCTGTAAGGCGCTTCCGGCATCTCTGCGTCGAAGACGGTGTGCCCACCGCGGACACCCACATTGAGAGGATGGATTAATTGAGGAACATATTCCGCGGCAGACGCAGTGTTTACCGCGTATGGCGTCTCAATACCATCTTCGTAGAGGCGCACATCGGCCAGGTTGCGTTCAGAGTGCGCAAATACCTGATCGTCGAGCGACACACATGTCTGCCCGCTCTGAACAGGAAGCGCTATGAGCGGCCGCTCATAGCGGAAGTACTTTTGCTGTGGAGCGGCGACGGCCATCACAATAAGCATTGCCGCCAGCGAACGGATGGTCATGACTTCCCTGCCCCGCGTAGATACAGCCAGTCGCGTTGATAGACGAAGCTGACCGCCAAAAGCAGAGCTCCAAGAACAAGGAAGCTGAGGATGCGGAATCCCTGACTGAGTTCGCTCATATCCACTAGAAACACCTTACCAATGGAGAAGGCAAGAAGCACAAGTGCCTGCCAGCGAAGAAAGCTGGACCTTCGCATGAATCCCAGTGCAAGCAGTATGGCCCCATAGAGCATAAAGAAGGCAGAATAACTGAATTGCGCGTAGATACTGCTCGCACGCCAGCTTTCGTAGTCGTTTAGAACACTGCGCGCCTGCCAAAATGCATTAATTTCGAGACTGATTGCAATCAGCGCCAGCAGATTGATAAGCAGTACCGATGTTGCGGCCAAACTCGACCAAGAGAGGCCGGAGTCATTCTGCTCTTGCTCGGCCGCATGCAGCGACAGCCTCGCCACAAAGCCAAAGGCCCCGATGGCGAAGGCGTAGGCGGCGAAACGGGAATTGAAGATTGGTGTTTGTGACGCCGCTGGATTCACGGTGAGCAAAGCACCAAGCCCAAGCGCAAAACACCCAATGGCCATCACTCGCAGCAATCTCATTCCCATTCGCTGCGCAACCCACATCAAGGCCGCGCCTTCCGCCAGCCATCCCGTCGTGAGCCAACGACCCTGCGCCTTCAATGGAATGGCAATGGTGAGAAAGGCAACTGCCGCCGCAAGATGCAAGGCCGAAAGCAATGCGGGGCTTTCATGCAGTTTGCCTTGCGCAGGCAGGCGCTGCATTGCCAAATAAAACGCCGCGAACAGGACCGCAATCCAGGGTGTAGCCCACTCCGTCCCCGCACGATCGTAAAGCACATAGAAAGCCAGAAAACCAAGACCGGCATTCAACGCGGGCAACACCAACATTGCCAGCGCGTTCCAGCCGGATGGCTCCACGCCTTCCTGCAATTCAATACGTACCAGCCGAGGTGCGAGGGCAAATGTCAAAAAGAAGAGCGCGACGAAAAGTGACGTACGCGCGCGTTGGTCCGCACTATAGTAGCCAATCCACCAGCCAGTCACCATCAAAATGGTCCCAGCAAAAGCTACAAACAACAGCCGCGACCAGGGCTTGAGCGCCACAAGGATCAGTACGGCGAGATCAATGAGCAACAGATAACTGAAGAGAGTTATTTCGTGGTTCTCGCCTGTTGAGAGCAATACTGGCGTGCTGATGCCGCCCACAATGGCATAAAGCGCGAGCAGTTCCGCATCCTGTACCCACGCCATGAGGCCATTGAATGCTGTGACAACAATCATCGCAAAGAATGCGGCGCCAGAAGGCACCAACTGATAGACACTGAACGCCGCCCACAACGACAAATACAGAACACCGCTGCCTATCGCCTTGAGCGAATAGGAAAAGATGACGAAGCCCTTGCCACGAAATTTCTCCGACCAGGCAATCAAACCTGCGCCCGCGACGAGACCGATTAGGATGCGCCCCAGCGGGCCAATCCACTGATTGTCGATGGCAAATTTAATAAACCATGCCATGCCAATCAGCACGGCGAGAATTCCAATTCGATTGAACCACTGTGAACCAATGCGGCTTTCAAGCGAGCCGTCGTGCGTTGAGCTTGCCGGCTGGTTCCACGCGGCACCTGCGGAGGATTGTCCCGTAAAGGGAGCCTGCGTCCAAGGTCGGGTGGGCGCCGCTTGCGCTGGCTTGGAAGCTGACTGAACGGGCTGTGCCTGTGGAGATGGAATTGACTGTGCGACCGATTGCGCCACGGCAGACGATTTAGCTGGTTCCTCCACCGGCAGTGAAGCTCCGCGCGCCAGCAGCGCCTCTTCCAGTCGGAAAGCGCGTCTGCGCAGGTCTGCAACCTGCTCTTCAAGGCTGCCTGAGGGGGTGAATTCCATTGCCGACAACTTTACATCAGCACTGGTAGAAATACGAGGTGGAGGACATCAGACCACGAACAATGCCGCACGCTTGCCAGGAAGGTTTTACGGTTTGGCATGAACATGCTGACGGACAGATTTTAGTCTGCTAGTGCGCAATCGCTTGTTCGAATGCTGCGGTTTTAATACCGATGAAATTCACCGGTCACGGAGCGCCGGCATTGAAGTCAGCATATAGGAGATTCCACGGACCTGAATTGGGAGCGGCTGAACATACTTTCCTCAGGAGTCTCAGTAAAATCCGTCGAAAGTACCAGCCTCAAGCTGGCACTCAATTGCATCGTCCTCTTTTCATACTCATCCGAGTCCCGCAAATTAACCCTCTCCAAGTCATTCTATTTAATACACTTCTCCCCTCATGGAGAGTCTAAATCTACTGAAACTACGAGCTTGCTTCTAAACTGAATCTTGAGGTACTCAACAGTTCATCAATTCTTCAGGAATTCTCCATCTGCAATTCAATGCAAAACAGTAGAACCTGAGTTAAGCTGAAATTCTTTTTACGTGGAGTTAAAGCGCTCAACCTTGCCAGATAAATTATGCGAGAGGAACAGCCAACTTTCGTTTTGGGTCGCCCACGACCGGGTATTCATCTGGTCCATGGTTGCGCTGCGCGGCTCTGCAAGCCGCTCGTCCTGCTGGGATTGACTGCTCCTGCGCTGCTCCTGTTGGCAGGTTGTGGCGGCAGCATGGTATCGGCTAACCCTTCGCAATCAGCTTCATCGTTCTCTCTGTCTCCTGGTCCCGCTACCATTGATACCAATTGCACCGGCTGCAACTCTCTTGGTCATCATGGACTTTCCGTGGAGCAGTTTATCGCTACACTTCCCTCCGACAAGGCGGCCAGCGTCGTATGGTCGGTTTCTGGCGGAGATCCAGTCAGCGGTGCCGGCTCCATTACCGCAGTTGGGCAATATACGCCGCCCAATTATTTGACCACCGATCAAGTCGACGTGGAGGTAACGGCGACTCTGCGCTCCGATCCATCGGAGAAGGTGAGTTCCCGTTTGAGAGTCACACCTGGCTTCGTGCAACCGCTCACACCGCAGAATGCAACGCTCGGTCCTGGTGGTACGTTCACCGTTACAGCAACTCTGGCTGAAATCGGCGGCAACAACGAAGTGCACTTTGCACTCGCTGCACTGCCAGATGGCAAAGGCTCCTCACAGGGAGCGCTGGGAGCCGCCAGTTGCAGACGTTCTGATAAGTCTTTCACCACCTGCACAGTCACGTACACGGCACCGGCAAGCATCCTTGCGAACAGCGTTGCTTATATTGTTGCCACAGGCCGCCTGCAACAATCCAGAACAGAAGCGGCGGTCCTCATTAATCAAGCCGGCGTCATAAGCAGTCCTGAATCGCATCAGGTCGCCATGGCCACGCCAATGCTCCTCGGCAGCACAGGCGGCAACAATAACGACTTCGACGCCAAGGACAACACCGTGGTTGACTGCTGCAGTGGAACTCTCGGTGCGCTGGTGAAGGACTCGAACGGACGCCAATACCTGCTCAGCAATAATCACGTTCTGGCCCGAAGCGACCAGGCAAGTGTAGGCGATGTAATCGTACAGCCAGGACTCATCGATAACAATTGCACACCCAACGGCGATGGACCCGGCACCATCCCTGTGGGCGCACTTACCGGCTGGCTTCCAATTAGCTCAAGCCAAACCAACGTCGACGTAGCCATTGCGCAGGTTGCCTCGCATAGCGTGGACCCATCCGGAAGCATTCTCGAACTCGGCGCGCGTTTGCCGGACGGTTCTCTTGCCGCCGCGCCTCCGGGAATTTCATCGACCAATGGCATGGGTGAAACGGCTTCGCTTGCGCTTCGTGTTGCCAAGAGCGGCCGCACCACGGGACTCACCTGCGGCGAGGTATCTGCAATCGATGTAGACGTGCAGGTTGACTACTTCACCGATTGCGCGGAGACGCATCCTTACCTGACAAAGAGGTTCACCAACCAGATTGCCATTAGCGGTAACCGGTTTTCCGACGCGGGCGATTCAGGGTCGCTCATCGTGGATACGGCAAATGCGGAACCCGTTGGACTCTATTTTGCGGGTGGAATCGATGCCGCAGGTGTCAGCCATGGCATGGCCAATCCTGCACCTGAGGTTTTACGGGAACTGAATGCACAGCTTGTTTCGGGGATGAGTTATACCTTTGTTGGTGGTGCGGACCATCCGGTCAGTTGCCTGAGTTTTGGCAATTCCGAAATCATGGCAGCTCAAGCACAAGCGCTGTCTGACCAGCAGATTGCCCGCGTACAACAGGCACTGGTGGCAGCGCGGCAGCTCATAAATCCATCCAATGGCGTTCTGGGTGTGGCCATGGGCAAGAGCAGTGATCAGCCAGGACAGGCGGCGGTAATTGTCTACGTGAGCTCCGGATTAATCGCTCAAGTACCTCCTATCATCTCCGGAGTACGCACGGTTGTCGTTCCATCCACGGCGCGAGCGGTCTCAATGGGAACAGCTCCCATGACTCCGCCAATCGACGACGCATCGTTGCTTACGGCAGCAGAAGTGGCGCATGCCGTAGCTGTAAAGTCGCACATTGCCTCGGAGATATTAGGCCATTCAGGATACTTTGCTGTCGGTGTAGGTCAAAGCTTCGATAATCCACAGCAGGCGGCTCTGGTGATCTATGTAGACCGGCGCGATGTTCCGTCAACTCTGCCCGCCACGCTGGATGGCTTGCGCACTCGCTACATTTTGATGGACAGGCTGCACGTGACGCGCGGTTACTCTGCCGGATTTCAGCCAAGACGCCATTGCATGCCGCACCAGGAAACTCCCGCAGCCAACCCAGCACAGCTCTTTCACCCACGCCCTATTCTCTAGCGTCCATTACGGCGCGAGCGAAAGTTGTACATCACGCCCGCTGTAAGCCCTTGTGGGTGAATTCCTGTAGTGAACAGAGTTGGCCAAATCTGGTACTCATCGTTAGCCTTTATCCACACATTCCCGCCGTATCCGGCCAGCACACGACCGTAAGGACGCAGACCTTCATACTGCTGCCATTCCTATCTGAATCCCGCAAGGTGCGTGTCTTCACGCAGCATCGTTTTTGAAGCAGACCGGTGATAATTGAGGTCGAGCGGAAAAGATGGTGATTCCCTCGAGACTTTGTATTGATTTTCGTTCGGGCCGGCATATGCATTCCATTGCAAAGCCTGAACGCATGGCGCGAAGTTCCCTCAAAACAGTAAGTCTCCTGCCTCGAACTCAAGGGCCGCGATAAATTCTTGAAGTGACGCAGCACGTGGCTTTGCAAGTTGCATGGATTGACTCAAACACAACATGTCCGGCAAATCTCTCAAGGCCTTGCGCAGCACCTCCAATACCGACGAGAAGTCGCGGTAACGAGTATCACGGCCAACCTTGGCAAAGGCGCGCACAACTGCAATCGCACCTAGCTGTTCAAGGATGTCCGCATCATGAACCAGCATTCCTTCCACCGTTTGCGGACGCTCATTCGGCTGATGAGTCTTTATCACCTCGGCGACAGCTTCGAGTTTCGCGCCGGGAAAGCCCCATGCGGGCAGCAATTCCTGTGTGCGTTCGATTGTGTATTGAATGTGATTCCATTCCGCAAGTGCTTGAATATCCTCTGGCCTATGGCCGATGAAGATACCGAGATCATGCATCCAGGCGGCTGCAAAGACCACATCGTCGTCATAGTCGATATTCTTGCCCAATTCCAAAGTGAGCGCATAGAGCCTGGGCTGGTGGCCAAACTTGTCCACCGGCTGCGCAGCGTCGCGGATGTAATTGACCACCAAATCGCGCCAGCCGGTTGCGCTCATTTCGCGGCCGCAGGCCACTTCGGTACGATCCTAATCAGGTCGAGACCGCCAAGATCCTGCACGGCAAAGACGGGTGAGGTGGCCGGTAGGGCAACAATACCCCGCGTGGGCAAATCGAAACCTTCAAAGCCAGTACTGGCCAGCCTGCCGCTGCCCGATGCCGCAAACAGATAACACAAGCCGGGAGTGGATTCTTCGGCGCTCGGCAATGTCGTGCTTGCACGGCTTACATTCACGGGAATGCGTTCTACCTTGAAGTACTCCTCGTCGATAAGAATGGTGCGATCTTCAAGCTTCTTCTCAGGAACTTTGCCGGCGCGCGTTTTCAAGCGCGTTGCTTCCAGTGATTTTTCGATATGCAATTCACGGGGACGCCCGTAGTCATACATCCGGTAGGTGAGATCGCTGTTCTGTTGTACCTCAAGCAGAATGGACCCGGGCCAAATGGCGTGCACGGTACCCGCATCCACCAGAACCATATCGCCCTTATCCACCGGCAGCACAGCAAGGGAGTTTTCCAGCGTTCCGTTTTGAATACCGGCACGAATCTCGTCCAGCGTCACACCCTCGCGCAGCCCAGCTGCAACTTCAGCGTTTGGCTCGGCTTCCAGCGCATACCAACACTCGGTCTTGCCGCGCGGTTCCCCATATTTCTGCGCCAGACGATCGTCCGGATGCACCTGCACACTGAGCTTCTCTTTCGCGAAGATGACCTTGACCAACAGCGGCGATCCATTTGCTGGCCATCCTTTTCCCAGAAGAGCTTCCGGCGCATGGGCAAACAACTCACCAAGCATTGCGCCTTTATAGGTTCCGCTCGCAATTACACATTCGTCACCAGTAAGCCAGACTTCGCCAATTGGCTCACCACTCGTCTTCGCAGAGGAGTAGTCGAACCACGGCCGAAGGTCCTGGTAACCCCACACCCGAGTGACAAATCGAGGTTCAATCAAAAAGGGAGATAATGCGGCAAATACAGATGGTTTGCCGGACTGAAACATGCCGCTTGCTTTATGCAAAATCGAATCGAACTTCATGGCCCCTGCCAGATTCTGCTGGATGTACTTACCGTGAGCATCACCCGCAATTTCAATTTAGCAGAGTCAAAAGAATAACCTGCCATCGCATTTCGATTGCTACCCCGGTATGGTCCGAAAAAGCCTTCTGCCCAACTTGGAATTTAGAACTACTTCCTCGTAATCTCAAGGGCATGACACACTCGCCGCTCTTCGACCAATTGTTCCGACTTCCAATGCCGATTGCGGAAAAAATCATTCGGCCAATGCTGGTTTACATTGCGCTTGTCTTGCTGGTGCGCATCTTCGGCAAGCGCGAACTGGCTCAGCTCAACCCTTTTGATCTGGTCGTTCTTCTCTCCCTTTCGAACACCGTGCAAAATGCCATCATTGGTAACGATAACTCGGTCACTGGGGGCATCATCGGAGCATTCACATTGCTGGCCATCAACTGGTTTGTGGTCCGCCTTGTATTTCGTTCGCCACGTCTTACGCGACTGCTTGAAGGCAAGCCAACGGTCCTCATCCAGAATGGCCATATCGACAAACGGGCGTTACAACGCGAATCACTGACAACTGAAGAACTGCTGGCAGTGGTTCATCGGCAGGGGTTTGAGGGCTTCCATCAAGTCTTCCGGTGCGAGCTGGAGCCGAATGGAACGTTCTACATCGAGCCATATGAGCCATCCTCCGCGGACAAGCAGCACGCTGAACTTATCCAGCGAATCGACATTCTTACGCAGCAGGTGGCAGCGTTGCGTAAGGGGGTGTAACATTCTGGCGTAGATCAAACAGGTCCGAGTAAATCCGTTTAGTACACAAACGGCTGCAACTTTATATAGACCTGCTCCGTCGCATCGCACAGAGGAGTGGCATATGAAGAACGTGATTATAGTGTTTCTGGCAATCCTGATTGCTTCAGTTCCCGGGTTGGGGGAGAAAAAGCTAACGGTGAAGCAGCTTGAAGATCTTCTGCAGAGTCTTCAGCAGCAAAATAGAACCGATCAGGAAGTCGCGAATGAATTGATGCAGGTGGAGTTAACCGAACAGCTCAATAGAGACACCATGAATGCAATGTCTGGTTCGCTTCCCGGGAAGCAGTCGACTGAACAGATTTATGTGCTAGAAGCCAAGAGCGCGGATATGCCTCCCTCGGCGTCGGACATCCCGACGGATCCGGCGCCGGATGCGACGGCGCAAACTTCCATCCTGAACAAGGCATTCAATTACGCGGCACAGACCTACAAAGCACTGCCCAAACTCAGCGCAACCGCTACCACCCTCCGCTTCCAGGATGATGTTTCAGCCATTACAAGTGGAGGCGGCTTGAACAGCGGTGCACAAGATGCTTCCGTTTCATCTGGTCTGGGCGGAACAATTGCCTATGTCCACTACATCAACGCCACTGAATCCACGCTTCATTTCGAGAGCGGCACAGAGCAACCTTCACCGGAAAAGGACAAGACACTCTGGGGACGTAACGGTATGATTGCGCTGCAGGCACCGACACCATCTCTTCCCATCGCGATGGCCGAAGCACATGCATCAGGACACATCACTTTTACCCGCTGGCAGATATTATTCGGCAGGAAGCTCGCGGTCTTTTCCTTCTCTGTTGATAAGAAGAAGTCCCATGATGAAGTCGAGCTTTGCTGCTTCCCGGAAGTAACTCAGACGGGCATTGCAAACTTCTATTCACCCACACTCGGGGCGCTTAACGGCATGCCTGGCGGTGGCGCCAAAGGCAACCTGCAAATCAACGCGAAGTGGAAACAGTACAAGTCAACTGTGCCTTATCACGGTGAATTCTTTGTGGATCCGGCGACGGGAGTAATCCTGCGCCTCATCACAAGCGCGGATTTCAAGAAATCCGATTATGTGCACCAGCTAGACCAGCGCACTGATTATTCACTGGTACAAGTTGGCGGTAAGGCGCTGATTCTTCCCATTAAATCCATCATTCAGAATGAGGTTGTTCCGCAAGGAGACTCGGGGGTAGGTGGACACACCAATCGCCACACCTACTTTGTCAGCGAATACAAAAACTACAAGACCGACTAACGTCCCAACCAAATCCGCGGTCAACCCAATCTTGGCGGATGCATTCATATAGTCTGAAAGCGTCCGCCATGTTTTTTGCATTCATTTCCCGCAAGCCAATTCTTCAAGCCGCCCTCAATGCGCGACACTTCTCGGCAGTCTCAATCTTAGCGCTCTCTTGCGCCCTCACAGTCCCATTGCAGGCGCAGCTCGATCAAAACGGACCGCACTCAAAGATTACCCTCCCCAGCGGAACCGTGTTACAGGTTGCGCTCATGAAGAACGCTCCAATGAAGTTGGGGGCGCCGCTCAAGGCACGCCTCCTGTACCCCGTGTATGCCAACGGGAAAATTGCGCTCACTGCGGGCACATTTGTCATGGGCGAGGTCACTTCACTTGTTCCGGACCACTCCGCGCGGGTACATGCGCGATTCTACGGAGACTTCACGCCATTTCATACCCCGCAAGTGAAATTCGACGTATTGAAATTGTCTTCTGCTTCTTTTGCATTTCAGGCAGATGCGGCTG
>JAGWSG010000186.1 GCA_028876335.1 Acidobacteriota bacterium | reverse complement strand
GCTGGGAAGTGAAAAGGAGATATTTGTCGGAAATACAACGTCACGGCAAATTCGTGTGGTTGCGGGGGCTGGATTTGAACCAGCGACCTTTGGGTTATGAGCCCAACGAGCTACCGGGCTGCTCCACCCCGCAAATGTAGTGTAACAAAGGTCATACGGGGGGTCAATTGACCGTCACTCAAGGCCTTGCAGCTCCGTCGCTTACACATTCACACCGCCTCCATCCGGTACACTCGATGCAACCCGTAGCGCCCCTTCGAGGAACCCAGCGGATGTCGCATCTTTACGTCACAGTCCTTGCCGTTATCGTTATTGCGCTTCTGTCGGTCGCCGTTTACCGCACATTCGGCGTTAAAACCAAGGCCGACTACCTCGTAGCCGGACGCTCGCTTCCCGCCATCGTCCTGGTCCTCACACTCCTCACTTCCTGGATTGGCGCGGGCTCCCTATTCGCCGGGGCAGAAAACGCCTACCGCAACGGCTTTGCCTCACTCTGGCAGCCGGCTGGCGGTTGGCTCGGCCTGCTGCTCATTTACTTCATCGCTCCGCGTGCCCGCAAGTTTGCGCAGTTCACCCTACCGGATCTACTGGAAGCGCGTTACAACCAGGCCGCACGCGTCCTCGGCACCATCGCAATTCTCTTCGCATACGTCGGCATCACCAGTTACCAATTCAAAGGTGGCGGAGACGTTCTCCACCTCATCTTTCCCAACACCATTTCGTCCAACCTGGGCACCTACATCATCGCGGTCTTCGTCATCGTCACCACAGCACTTGCCGGCATGTCCTCGGTTGCCTACATGGACGTTGCCATCGGCTCCATGGTCACTGTCATCTGCGTCCTCGCCACGCCCATCCTTTTTGCCAAAGCTGGTGGCTGGGCTGGCCTGCACGCTGCTTTGCCGCCGTCGCATTTTGAGGTCCTTGGCAACATCACCTTCATCCGCGCCATGGAGTTCCTGGTCCCAACCCTGCTCCTCATGTTGGGCAACCAGGTCATGTACCAGAAATTCTTTTCCGCCAAATCCGAGAAGGACGCGCGCATCTCCGTCGTCGGCTGGTTCTTCGGTACGCTCGTTCTTGAAACCATCATCGTCTTCATCGCTATTTGCGGCTCGGCGCTCTTCAAAACGGGCGAAGTTTCGATGCATCCCCGTGAAATCATCCCCTACACCGCGCGCAACGGTCTGCCAGAGTTGATGGGCGCGCTTCTTTTGGGTGCCGTCTTCGCCAAAGTCATCTCCACCGCGTCCAACTACCTGTTTTCGCCCGCCACGAATCTCGTCAATGACGTATTCGTGCGCTACATCGCCCCTGAAGCGTCCAACAAACGCGTGCTCATCGTCTCGCGTCTCGCCGTTGTCCTGCTCGGAATCTGGGCTCTCTATCAGGCCGTCTACGCGGAAAGCATTCTTGAGAAAATGCTCTGGGCGTACACCATTTACTCGGCCGCCATCACGCCCGTAGTGCTCGCTGCGTTCTACTCCAAGCGCGTTACCGCCGCTGGAGCCGTCGCCGCCATCTCCAGTGGAACCGTCGTTACCCTCGCGTGGGACCTACCCGCCGTTCGAAATGTTTTCCCTGCCATCATCGCTCAGCGAGAAGCTACGTTTCCTGCGCTCTTTGTTGCCCTCTTCTTTCTCGTTGTCGTCAGCATTTTTACTCCGCCACCTCCGCCTGAAAAGCTCCAGCAGTTCGCCGACTGAAGTCCATTTGCTGCAATGGCCGAAAGGTTGTAGACAATTCATGTCCCCGCCGTATCCAGCTTTGGGAAAATAGTCTGTGCGCATTGTGTCCGCCTGGTCACTCGCCCATTCGGCAACATGCTAGACTCTGTGTGCGCAACCCCCGGCGCGTGTCATGCACCGCGTCTGACAATTAAGCGGATCCTTCATGCAAAAAACGAATCCTATTCTCGTCACAGGCGGTGCCGGTTTTATCGGTTCCAACTTTGTCCTCCAATGGATAAAAGAGGTTGGTACACCGGTCATCAATCTTGACCTGCTCACCTATGCAGGCAATCCGGCCAACCTCGCCTCGCTGGAGAGCGACGCACGTCATACACTCGTACGCGGCGATATAGGTGACGCTGAACTCGTCGGCTCTCTGCTGCGTCAGCATCAGCCACGCGCCATTGTGCATTTCGCTGCGGAAAGCCACGTTGATCGTTCCATCACTGATCCCGGCTCCTTCATCCGCACCAACGTGCAGGGAACTCTTAATCTTCTGGATCAAGCCAAGCGCTACTGGTATTCGCTCGACGATGCAGGCAAAGAACAATTTCGCTTTCTGCATGTCAGCACCGACGAAGTCTACGGCTCACTAGGCCCCGACGATCCTGCTTT
>JAGWSG010000185.1 GCA_028876335.1 Acidobacteriota bacterium | reverse complement strand
CATACCCCCCACGGAACTTCCGCCCCTCGGAAGGCATTATGTGGAAGGACTATTTCATGTGGGCGGCCTGCAACTTTATGTAAATCGCGGACTCGGCACGGTGGGCGTGCCCTTCCGCTTGAATTGCCCACCCGAAATTACTGTACACACGCTACGTAGAGGGTAAGGCTGCCCGTCAAAAACGGACCATCACACCGGACTCACAGAGATCGGTGAGGACTGAAAGCAAATTGGTGATTCCCAAAAGCTGGCGTATACGCGGTGTGAGATTGATGAGCTCGAGGCAGGATCCGTTGGTCTTGGCAGAAACATACAGCCGCACAATGGTGCCCAGGGCCAGCGAGTCCATATGCGTGAGGTCGGTCAGATCAAGAACCACCCGCTTACATGATTTGACCAAAGGGCGCACAGCCGCAGTCAGTTCCGAGGTGGCGTAGCCCACCATCCGGCCATGACAATGGACAACTGCACGTTCGAGATTGAGATCAACATCGAGCGAAAAGCTGGGGCTTGCGGCAGGGGATGACATGCGGGTCTCCGCGATGCCGGTTTGTTTTTGGGGGGAAACCGGTACGGCGAAATTGTCTCACACCTTTTGCTGAACGCAAGGTGCAAAGTGGTAATTGGTTAGCCCGGGGGCAATCGCGGTCATGCCTTTAACCTACTCTGCCAGCATCGCCTCAATTGCGGCGCGAAGACGCGCGGTAAGCTCATCCGCCTGGCGAATGGTCATGCCCGTCGTAGCGATGGGTTCTCCTACCTGGAGAGTTACGTCGCACGGGTAGAAGTGGCGGGTGTGCATGGGAAGCAAATCATAAACACCCTTCAACGCAATGGGGACAAGCGGAACCTGAGCACGAATGGCAAGAAAGGCTGCCCCGGCAAGAAAGGGCTGGAGGACGCCGTCGGGGGTACGGGAACCCTCCGGAAAGACAAACAGCGGCATCCCGGCACGAAGCGCCTTAACGCCAGCCCCCAGACTCGAAAGCGTGGTGTGCGAGTTCTCTGTATCGATGGGAATCTGTCCAGAGCGGTTTAGGTGCCATCCGATAAAAGGCATGGTCCAAAGCTCACGCTTGGCAAGAATGCGGAATTGGAATGGCAAGGTCGAGAAGATGACCGGCGTATCCATATAGGAAGTGTGGTTCGCTGCATAGACCGCGACCGGATGCTGGCGAAGACGTTCTGCACCGCGGACGGTCAGATTACCACCTGCAAAAAATAGGCTTCCCTTGGCCCAGACACGGGCAATCCTGTGCTGGATTCGACCGGATTTCTCAAAAAGGGAGAAAAACAAAGAGCAGCTGCCACAAAGCGCCGTCCATAAAAGAAAAAACGGCGCCTGAAGCGCATTTGTGCGCCAGCGGTGGAAGCGCGGCATGGGATGAGGGCGGCGCGATTTGAACGTACTTTGTGTCATGCCTTCAATTCCGGAACGGGTGCGAGGAGCAATGCGCGCGCCTGGCCCACAAGATAAACCGACCCCGCGACAACCACCTTCCGTGGGGTATTCGGCTCTTCGATTCTTGCAGGTTCAGCAGCGAGAGCGAGTGCTTGTGTCATGGAAGAAGCAACAATGGCTGAAACGCCAACGGATTCGGCAGCGGCAAGCAGGTCTGCGTCGAGCGTGGCACGTGGGCTCGCGATGGGAGCGAAGATGACTCGCTCAAAAAGTGGAAACAGAATATGAGCGAGCTCATCGACGGGCTTGTCTTTCAGGCAACTGAAGACAAGAGTGGCAGGAGCGTTGCCCGGTTCCCCGATATCAAACCCGGTGCGCAGAGCGGAGCGCAAGGCCCATGCTCCGGCAGGGTTGTGCGCCACGTCGAGGATCCACTGCGTATTACCGGAAAGCAGAGTCTCAAGCCTCGCCGGCCACCGTGTGGCGTAGATGCCTTCTTCAATGGCGGCCGTGGTAATGGAAAAGGCGTGTTGCTCGGCTAGCTCAACCGCCGCGGCCACGGCCAGCGCCACATTGCGATGCTGATGCGCGCCGTGCAGCGGTGAATTGACCCGAACGGTGGATCCAAGAGCCTCGATTGTGTAAGCGCCTTGATCGCTTCCATGTGCCGCGCTCATTTGTGGCATGTAGGGAACAGCACTCACACCGCGCACATTCAGTTCCACAGCCACCTCGCCCAGTACCTGGTTTGCCTCAGGGTGCTGCGGTAGAGTGATGAGCGTTCCATTGGGCCGCATGATACCCGCCTTCTCGCGCGCAATCGCGGAGATGGTAGGCCCAAGCCACTCGGTGTGGTCAAGCGAGATATCTGTGACGATGGATAGAAGCGGGGAGACGATATTGGTCGCATCCAGACGGCCACCCATGCCAACTTCCAGAACTGCCAGATCGACGGACTCTTCAGCGAAGTGCAGAAACGCCATGGCCGTCAACACCTCGAAAAACGATGGCAATTGAGGCAATTTTTGTTCCGCAACCAATTGGTTGCCTGTTTCCACAACTCGATGGAAGTGGCGCGCGAAGTCGTCATCACGAATGTCGATGCCGCGAACACGGATGCGCTCATTGGGCCGGACGAGGTGTGGCGAAGTATATAAACCGCTGCGCAGGCCAGAGGCGTTCAAGATAGAAGCGAGAGTCGAGGCCGTGGATCCCTTGCCGTTGGTTCCGGCAATAAGGACTGAGCGGAATTGATGATGAGGATTACCGAGTGCCTCAAGAAGAGTACCGATTTCTTCAAGCGAGAACTTGCGCCGCGGCTGCCCGGGCTGCGTGTGCAGCTCCGGCGTCATGGCGTTCAATTGCTGGATTGCTTGGAAGTACGACATGGAATCTTCAGTATAGATTCCGCAGCAATGGTTAGTGGCCCGGCACTGAAATAGCCTGTCTCATAAAGATCTGAACCCATTCCAGTTGGCAACCCGCAATGGAGAAACCGTCGACCATCCCTTAAGCTGCTCCATCGCCCATTCAGGCGATTTGTCCGTATGCCAACTGGTGCAGGGGTTTGGGATGCCGGACTACAGAGTGTCCTCTAGAGTTCAGGCAGAAAAAGATCAGCACGAACAAACTTGTTAGCTATCGTTTGAGCAGGAGCTGCAGCGCCTCTCTGGAAGACTGAAGACACAGGCGCGCTTCATCTTCGCTCAGCAGGCACCAGTGGACAGCTCTTTTGCCAGTGTCGTTGACCTTATTGGCGATGGCCGGGAAGGCGGGATCGATACCGGTGAGCTGGAGGTTATTGTTGACCTCGTGAAGCAGGTTACCGAGTGTGGGCGCGTTGCGATAGCGGCGGCGGATAATTTGCCTTATCTCGATTCGGGAAGTTGCTCCTTGATCGATTCCTCCAGAACCGAGCGGCACATCACAGCACAGGCGGTAAACAATCCGAAGAAGTAGCATCGGGTGGCCTCGTCAAGGTAGCGGTCCGCATCGTCTGAAACCGGCGCCTGAACGACGCATTCACGCAGGTGGGTAGCACGCGCAACTGCTGGCTCCACCATTTCAAGCAGCTCGAGTGCGAAGGCGATGCGAAGCAGATCGTTTTGCTGGCCATCCAGTGCGCGTTGTATCTGCTTCCAGGTTGGGGTTGTGTCTGTACTGGTTACCTGGACGTGAGTCAGAAGTGTGAGACGCTGCCGAGCATGGTGGATGAACCCATGCCTCATTTCATGTGCAAGTTTGCGCCAGCCCTCTACAAAGGAATCCGGGTCTGAACGGTAATGCTGCCAGAGTTCGTCATACACAATCGGTGGAAGAATGGATCGAAGTTGTGGAAAACGGCCTGTTCGAGCCAAATCGGCTATCGCCATGCAAAAATCCTGGCCTGGAGCTCCGGCATCGGATATCGCGAAGAGTTGGTCCTTGAGAAGATCGATGTCGATCGGCATGGGATTACCTTCCCCTGCCACGAGCATAGGGCGGATGGAACAACCTGTATCCCAACAAAACAGAAATCCTGCAACGAAATTCTGCAATGAAACTTCGACTCCAGAAAGGTCAAAGATGGGAATGCCTCGCGCGTCGAAATCTTCCTGCTTGTGGATGATTTGGATAGCGGATACCCGCATTTGGCGTGGGTGGGAACGCGCTCTCCACAGAACGCACTAGGTATGCACAGGGTATCGAAGCACGGGTGTGGAATCTGAGGGGAAACCGGGACAGGTGGGCTGAATCCCACCCCGAATTTCCAAGCTTCCTGAAATGCACAGCCCGGATTTGGAAAACGTGCACCTCTCCCAAAGGGGCATAATTATTGAATTATCGCGAGGTTTCCACTTTTCCTATCGCACTACGGCGACTACTAGAGTATCTCTATTACTTTCCCTGTGAATCGTAACCGTCAGCGGAATGAAGTGAGACCTTGTTATAAAAACAGCTCACAGACCCAAGTGTTGGGGAGGTCCAATGAGGAAGCTCTGGATATACATCGTGATCGGGTTTGCAATCTCGGCCGTGAGAGGACGCGCAGAAGACTGTTCCGCGCTCGCCCAGTTGAAACTGGAAGAAACGACCATCACCCACACTGAAGTTGTGAAAGGGACGCCTGCAACCTGCCGGGTCAGTGGAGTCATTCGGCCAACGAGTGATTCAGAGATCAGGTTTGAGGTGTGGATGCCTGTGACCGACTGGAACGGCAGATTTGTGGGAGTTGGGAATGGTGGCTTTGCCGGATCCATTGACCACAGGGAAATGGCCGCATACGCAATGCGCGGCTATGCCACCGCAGGCTCCGATGCAGGACACGAAGCAGAAGGGACAGATGCGACCTGGGCGTACGGTCACCCGGAAAAAGTGAAGGATTTCGGTTGGCGCTCCGTGCATGTCACGCGTGAGCGGTCTGCGCAGATTGTCAAAGCCTACTACGGAAAACCGGAAACCAAAGCGTATTTCGATTCATGCTCCGACGGTGGGCGTGAAGCCCTGATGGAAGCGCAGCGTTTTCCAGGCGACTACGATGGCATCCTGGCCGGCGCGCCAGCAAATCAATGGTCGACGCTAATGGCCGCTGGCCTTGCAACATCGCAAAAACTGATGGTCGATCCGCGCGCCTGGATTCCTCCGCGCAAGCTGCCTGCGATCCAACGCGCCGTACTGGCGCAGTGCGACGCACTGGACGGGGTGAAAGATGGAGTCGTAAGTGATCCAGCCAACTGCCATTTCAATCCTGATGAACTTCTATGCAAGGGTGCGGACACAAGCGAATGCCTGACACGACCGCAAATCGCGTCACTGAAAACAATCTATGCGGGGCCCAAAAATACTGTGAGCGAGATCATCTTTCCCGGTATGACCATGGGCGATGAAACCGGTTGGCGTCCCTGGATCACGGGAGACTCGCCAGGTGCATCGGCGGGCGCGCAATTCGTGCTGAACGATTTTCGCTACGTAGTGACGGACGATCCAACCTGGAACATGCTGACAGCAAACCCTGAAGCAATGTTGACGCTCTCGCGGGAAAAGACCGCCGCAGATCTTGATTCCACAGACACTAACCTGGGACATTTTGCCGCACATGGAGGCAAGCTGATTCTCTATCACGGATGGAACGATCCCGCGATTTCACCCTGGAGTACAGTTGCTTATTACAACGAAGTACGCAAAAGAATAGGCGCTGCCAAAGAAGACAGCTTCATGCGTTTGTACATGATTCCCGGCATGGAACATTGCATCGGGGGTCCGGGGGCGAGTGTCTTTGGCCAGCTCGGCACAGATACAACCGCGGGACCGAAGCACGGAATTTTCGACGCGCTTGAGAGTTGGGTGGAAAGAGGAGTTCCAAATAAGGAAATCATAGCCACCAAGTACAGCGCGGAGCAGAAAGCCGAGTTCACACGGCCACTTTGTGCATATCCAAAAGTTGCGAAATACAGGGGAACGGGCGATACAAATGACGCTGCAAATTTTGCGTGCGTAGAGCCGTAGCGGATTGTTAAGGTTGTTCAACCAAATCATTTGGCGCCATCCAATCCCATGATGGTTGCCGGAATACGATGAACGACCATAGAACCGAATTTGCGGGCGCGGATCAACGTTGTGGTCTCACGCGACGTGTGACGCTGTATGCGGCCGCTGTGTTGTGCTTTTGGATCGCGACTGCCAGCCAGGCGCAAACACTCAACGCCTCGCAATGGCAAAATGGAACAGTCAATTTGGCCCGCGGGCGCACGCATGAAGGCGATGACATGCGGTGGGCGCAGCTTGGGTTCGATGACAGTGGATGGGCGTCGGTCGACCTGGAGAATCTTGGCCGTGCACAGCAGGGATGGCGATGGTACCGCGTTCATTTCAAGCTGGCGGCTGGACATGCACACGAACGGTTGCTGATCGTGGGCGGGGAAGGCGTCTACCAAGCGTATGTGAATGGGCAACCTGTGGCGGACACCGGGCTGAAGCCCTGGTTTAGCCTGAAGCAGCCAGTGGAGAAGATAATTCCACTCGCCGACGATACGAACGACTTCACGCTCGCTCTAAGAACTCATGCTGACTACGCCTACATCATGTGGAATTCTCCGACACTCTTAAACGTGACAGTCGGAACTTCGGATGCGATCGAGAATAAGCGTGCAGCTCTTGAGAGCCAAAGGCTCTATGAAGCGTTCCCATCATTTGCAATCAATCTCTTGCTGATGCTGGCCGGAATCGGGACGTTTGCCCTTTTCTGGAACCAACGTTCGCACAAAGAGTACTTGTGGCTGGGCCTCTATCTGCTTCTGATGGGGCTGTCGAACGGAATCCTTTACGGCGCAGAAACAAGCCTTGTGCCTATTGCGTGGTGCACACTTCTGGCGGATCCGCTGATTTACATCTTTACGGTCATGCAGATCGAATTCACTTTCAGTTTTGCCGGTCGACCGTTGGGACGCGCGTGGCGGGCCTACGAGTATTGCCTGCTGCTGATATTGCTTGTTGTTCCTCTGGAATTTCTCGGCACCCTTTCCAACCAGATTTATCTAGCTCTGGAAGGGTTGATGATCCTACCCGCGGCAGTTTTACTGCCAATACTGCTACTGGTTTGGTATAGGCGTGGAAATCGTGAGGCTGGCTGGCTGATTTTGCCAAGTCTGTTGCCAAACGTCGCGACAGCGCTAGCCGATATTGGAACGGCTTCCCAGGATGTTGCATGGGGTCGCGCGGATTTTCTTGCCGAGCCTTTCAAGATCGGCCCCTTATTTCTTCAACTGCCCGATGTGGGGAGTTTTCTGTTTGTCCTCGCAATTGGGGCGGTGATGTTTTTCCGCTTCACGCGGGTAAGCCGCGAGCAGTCACGTGTCGCAGCGGAGCTGGATGCGGCTCGCGAACTGCAGCAGAGGATGGTGCCGAAGCAGTTGCCGGAGTTCAAGGGTTACAAGATTGAAACGGCGTACATTCCAGCCCTTGAAGTTGGCGGGGACTTCTATCAGGTATTCGAACGAACGTCAGGGCCGCTGCTGGTGGTGGGCGATGTGAGCGGGAAAGGTTTGAACGCGGCAATGCGGGGAACCCTGGCCATCGGAGCTTTGCAGACCCTTGCAGCCGAAGGACTGGGTCCGGGAGAAGTGCTCACGCGCCTCAATACTCAACTTGCAAATGCGGGCGAGGTGGGGTTCATCACATGCATCTGCATGCAGCTCAATGAGACCGGGGGAGTTACAGTCGCGAACGCTGGGCATCTGGCTCCTTACTGCGATGGCGCGGAGATTGCAGTGGATACAGATCTGCCACTCGGCATAGCCGCCGATGAGACCTATCGGGAGCGGCACTTCGATCTGAGGAATGGCGAACGTCTGACGCTGATGAGCGATGGCGTGGTGGAAGCACGCAACGCAGGTGGAGAGCTTTTTGGTTTTGATCGCACGCAGGCGGTGTGTCGCCAATCTGCCGGACAGATTGCCCAGACGGCGCTGGACTTTGGGCAGGAGGATGACATTACCGTTTTGACAGTGCTGCGAAACGCAATCGCATAAAGTGCCGCAAATCCTCAATTCCAGCCCTGTTTTCCACGCACATGCGATTCAATGGGTGACTACAATCGAAGTCAAGTAAAACAGCCGTTTTCTGCACGTGCGCCATGTGTTGTAGAGTGGGGGCGAGCCCACATGGGGGTGGTTGCGGCAGACGGCACGCGCGAAGCGAGGGTGACTGCATGCCGATGGTGGAAACTGAAGTCGAGAAGCCGGCCGCGCAGGGGGCAGCGATGGAAATAACCGTAAGCCGTCAAGATTTGCTGAAAGAGCTGACCGCAACGCAGAGCGTTGTGGAGCGTAAGACGACCATTCCCATCCTCTCGAACTTTCTGCTCGAGGCCGAAGGCGAGAAGCTCAACATCACTGCGACGGATCTGGACCAGGCAATACGGACCAGTGCAAGCGTGAAGGTAAAGAAGGCAGGCTCCTGCACTATTCCTGCGCGCAAGTTGTATGACTACATCAAGCTGCTGCCTGACGGCGACATCTCCATCAAGATGCTTGAGAACCACTGGGTGCAGATTCGCAGTGGCCGCTCGAACACTAAGATGGTTGGCATGGCGCGCGCGAACTATCCGCAGGTGCCGGAGTTTCCTGCCGTCTCTTCAACAAGCATCTCTGTTGCCGCACTGAAGACACTGATTGCGCGGACAATTTTCGCCATCTCGAATGAAGAGTCGCGCTACACGCTGAACGGCGCCTTGCTGGTGATCAAGGCCGAGAGCCTTGCCATGGTGGCCACAGACGGACACAGGCTTTCGTTTGTGGAGAAACCCGGTGAAGAGTTGGAAGGAATCAGCGGCGAGAAGCGTGTCTTAATTCCGCGCAAGGCTCTGCAGGAACTGCAGCAGCTGCTGAACAATACCGACGTCGAAAAAGTGGACTTTGCCGACGATGAGCACACACTCTTCTTCAAGGTGGGTCATCGCACCCTGAGCACGCGGCGGCTGTCGGGTCAGTTCCCCAACTATGAAGCCGTGATGCCGCGCGACAACACCAAGTTTGCTGTAGTGCGTTCAAGTGAGCTGGCTGCTGCGATTCAGCGCGTTGCGCAGTTCGCCGATGAGCGTTCCGGCGCGGTACGCCTGCGGCTTGAGTCGAACGAGTTGAAGATCAGCTCACAGTCGACGGAATCAGGCGAGTCGGAGGACACGATCGATACGCCGTACTCCAGCGATCCAATCATGGTGGGCTTCAATTCCAGCTACATCATCGACTTTCTAAAAGCACTCGGGAATGAAGGCGAGGTCCGCCTGGAGTTCAAAGACGCGCAATCCGCCGGCCAGATGCGGCCTGAGGATCCTGACGCGGAGTACAAGTCACGCTATGTGCTCATGCCGATGCGCATCTGAAGGAGACACTCGTTCAAGTCTTCAAGTCAAAAAAGACCCGGCTGCATGCCGGGTCTTTTTGTATCTATTCGTAGTTAGCGTGGAAAATGATGCGTTGGTAAGCGGTGACTCAGGCCAATCGTGTACGACATGAAATCGATGCCTGGATTGCTTGGCACCACGAAAGCATTGGAAAAATGTAAGTCGCTGAACGCTACGCGAACGTCCCAATTTTGAGAGATCGGAGTCTCGATACCAAGCGCTTCCTGCAAGGAAAAGTTTTCATACGAGGCATACTGCGAGAGGGCTT
>JAGWSG010000019.1 GCA_028876335.1 Acidobacteriota bacterium | reverse complement strand
CTGCCGATGATGGTGCCGACGACTATCGCCGTTGCCTGACTCGCGCCCAGGACGCGGGGAAGGTCAGCCGGAGCCTGCTGGTGTTGTGGGTTAGGCGCTGAGCTCATGCGGTGATGTGAGAGTAGCATGCTGCCAACGGCGCGCCGATGCCGATATTTGCATCGTGCGAAATCTCCGCGAGTGAATCGATTGAGTAAGCGGTAAGCGTGTGATAGCCTTCGTTGTTCGAGTAGGAGGAGGGATGGCGATGCGTGTACCAACCGCTGCGCACTTTGTTTTGGGAATTGCTCTTACGGCCATATGTGCGACAGGGATGTGGGCACAGGCAGACTATCCGTTTCGCAACACAAAGTTAAGCGATGAAGCCCGCATTGACGACCTTCTGCACAGGCTGACTCTTCAGGAAAAGATCGACTTGATGTCGGACCATCCGAAGTTTCCACGGCTGGGGTTTGTGTTTTCCGGCCAGGTGGAAGGTCTGCATGGACTGGCGCTCGGCGGGCCGGCTCTCTGGGGTGGGCGCGGGCTTCTTGAGCAGCCCACGACAATATTTCCGCAGGAAAAGGGACTCGGCGCTACCTGGGATCCGGCGTTGATTCAAAAAGTCGGCGCGCTCGAGGGATATGAAGCGCGTTACGACTATCAGAACCCGATCATCGATCGCGGCGGCGTCGTAGTCCGCGCGCCGAATGCGGATCTGAGCCGCAATCCGCTCTGGGGACGCACAGAAGAGTCCTATGGGGAAGATCCTTTTCTCGTGGGGACAATGACGGTGGCATTCATTCACGGGCTGCAGGGACCAGACCCGAAGCACTTTCAGGCGGCGAGTCTGATGAAGCATTTCCTCGCCAACGAGAACGAGGAAGGGCGCGCGCACTCATCGTCGGATTTCGACGAGCGGCTGTTTCGCGAGTACTATTCCGTTCCATTCCGCATGGGATTTGAACAAGGCGGTTCGCGCGCTGTGATGGCGGCCTACAACTCGTGGAACGGCATTCCCTTGATGATCCACCCGGTGCTGAAAAACGTGATGATCAAGGAATGGGGGAACGATGGGCTCATTTGCACAGATGGCGGCGCGCTCAGCCTCTTGATTTCCGCGCACAAGACATTTAACGATAAAGAGCATGGCTCTGCTGCCGCAGTGAAGGCCGGCATCAATCATTTCCTGGATACGTATAAGGACGATCTTGCTAAGGCGCTCAAAGACAATCTGCTGACCGAAGTGGATATGGATGCATCGCTGCGCAACCTGCTACGTCTGTATCTGCGGCTCGGCGAGATTGACCCTCCGGGTTCAGACCCCTATGCCAACATTGGCCGCGAGGATGATGCGGGAGAACTTGCGCCCTGGGATCGCGCGTCGAGCAGGGAACTGGCGCGCAAGGCGACTGACGAGTCGATCGTGCTGTTGAAGAATGCGAACAATACCTTGCCCCTCGACAAGACAAAACTGAAGTCGATTGCCGTCATCGGTCCGTGGTCTAATCAGGTTCTTCTCGACTGGTACAGCGGAACGCCGCCGTATTCAGTGAGCATTTTGCAGGGAATTCAGGACGCCGTCGGTCCGGACACGAAGGTGCTCTTCAACGACGGCGCGGATGAAGATGCAGCGGCAAAGCTGTCGGCGAAGGCCGATGTGGCCATCGTGGTGGTGGGCAATCATCCCGAGTGCAATGCGGGGTGGGACCAGTGCCCGACGCCCTCTAACGGCAAAGAAGATGTGGACCGCAAAACGATCACGTTGGAGCAGGAATCGCTGGTGAAGAAGGTGCTCGCCGCGCAGCCGCACACGGTCGAAGTGCTGCGCTCGAGTTTTCCCTACGCCATTGTCTGGAGCCAGCAGCAGGTGCCGGCCATCGTGCACATGGTGCATAACAGCCAGGAAGAAGGCCACGGTCTCGCCGATGTGCTCTTTGGCGCATACTCACCCGCGGGCCGCCTTACGCAGACCTGGTACACCGGCGACGACCAACTGAAGCCGAAGATGGACTACAACATTCGCGACGGCGAAACGTATCTTTATTTCAAAGGTAAGCCGCTCTACGCATTCGGATACGGGCTAAGCTATACGACTTTTGCTTATGAAGGTGTGACGCTGAGTTCTCCAACAATGGGCTCGGACGGCAGCGTGAAGGTTACGGTGAAGGTGAAGAACACCGGCACGCGTGCCAGTGATGACGTGGTGCAAATGTACGTAAAGCATCTCGGCTCGGCGGTCTCGCGACCCATTGAAGAGCTCAAGGGATTTGATCGCGTGCACTTGAATTCCGGCGAAGTGAAAGACGTGACCATGACTTTGAAAGCGCGCGACCTTGCCTACTGGGATACGCCCAATCATAAGTGGAAGGTGGAGAAGGAGTCAGTCCGCATAATGGCCGGCGGCGCGAGTGACAATCTCCCCGCACACGCGGATGTGGAAGTCACGGGCGAAGGAGAGTATGCTCCATAGCGGGATTTTTATACCCATGCCGAAGCAAGTTGATTTGCTGCATCTAAGGTAGTAGAGGCATCCGGATGTTCGGTGAATCCGGATGTGTTTACATTTCGTCGTGAGCGGCCAGCGTGGCCGCCCGCGCATTCCGTCAGCAGAAGAATTGGAGGACGCCATGTTCCCATCTGCTCACGCGCAGAGATCCAATGCATTGAATGGGCTTTTCTCCGGTTACGGAGGGCCCGCGTTTTCACTCCGCTTTTGGGATGGTTGGCAGTGGAGTTCATCCAGCGCCGAACGCCCGGCCTGCACGCTCATCGTGCGCAACGAACACGCGCTTCACACGCTGATCGAAGAGCCCAATGAAGTCACGCTTGGCGAAGCATTCATTCACAACGACCTTGATGTAGAAGCGGACATTTTCTCGGTATTCTCCATTGGCGAATACATTTTGAAGCGACCCCTCTCATGGCGGCAAAAGCTGTTGGAAGGGCTCGCACGTTCACTCGTCGGCGCAGGCGAGGTATTGCGCCACGGCATTCGCCACTCCATGATTCGTGACCGCGCATCCATCGCCTATCACTATGACCAGCCAATCGATTTCTACAGTCCATGGCTCGGCGAGACGCTGGTCTACTCGTGTGCCTATTTCCGTAGCGAGTCTGACTCCCTTGACCGCGCGCAGACGCAGAAGCTTGAGCATATCTGTCGCAAGTTGCGCCTTGAGCAAGGCGAAGAATTTCTCGATATCGGTTGCGGCTGGGGAAGTCTGCTGTTGCATGCCGCGGGCCGCCACGGCGCAAACGCACGCGGCGTAACCTTGAGCAAAGAGCAAGCCGCCGTCACCAGGGCACGAATCGAAGCAGCAGGCGTGGGAAGCCGCTGCGCCGTGGAGCTTCGCGATTACCGAACTCTGGAAGGCACGGGGCCGTCATTCGACAAGATTGCCAGCGTCGGAATGAGCGAGCACGTCGGGCTGAAAAACCTGCCGTGCTACTTTCGCATCGTACGAGACCTGCTCAAGCCTGGCGGCACCTTTCTCAATCACGCAATCGCACGCGCGCCGCTTTCGCAGGTACGTAAGTCTTCGTTCATTGATCGCTATGTTTTTCCAGACGGCAAGCTGGTCACGCTGACAGAAACGATACGGGCTGCCGAGTCGCAGGGCTTCGAAGTGCGCGATGCGGAGAATCTACGCGAGCATTACAAGAGAACCTTGCGCTGCTGGGTGGATGGGTTGCGCGCACATCATGAGCGGCTTCTGCGTCACGTCTCGGAAGAAACCTATCGCATCTGGCTGCTTTACATGGCAGGCTCTTCCGCGGCCTTCGACCGTGGTGAAATTGCCGTATACCAGGTATTGCTGCGGCGTTATCAGGAGAAACGCAACACTTTGCCCCTCACGCGCGATGACTGGTATGAGCCGGAAATAGCCCGCGAACATGAAACAGTACTGGCTTAATGCTCAACCAGAAATCTGTCTCTGGTAATCCAATGATCAGACATCGAACTGAAGAGTGTGAGGGAGGGAATTGCCTTCAGCGCGCCGAAGGGGAGGGAATTCGTTCGGTGTGTTCACAGCCCGCTTGTGTGCACTCCCAGGTCTCTATCTTGAGCGAGTGATCTACTTCCGCAAGGAAAAGTACCGACGCGCAGAGTGGGCACCGCTTTAGAGACACGCGCGTTTCGTCGAAGACACCGGCTATTACGTCGCCATACCCATGTCCATCGCGGAAAACTCGCGAGCAATCGCGGCGGTCGCAAACATGGAAGGAGAGGATTTGCCCGGTATCGCCTTCAAGCATCATCCGCAGCATCGAGGCATGATGCAGATCGCAGAGAGGAGAGAATTGTTCTCGGCAGGTCATGATGTCGGCTTTCCATCTCCTTTTTGAAATTTCTTGCTTGGACCAGAGTGCGTGTGGGAGATGGTGCGAGACGCCGGCATTAGCCTTCCGCAAAGTCTGTTTTAATGCGGAAGGAGCGCGGAAGATCCGCGTCGGAAAATGCCACTCCGGAAGCGGCTAACAAGCGGGCAGTCTTCTCAAGCTCGCCTCTTCTTGTGACAATGCTTGCCCGGGTCTGCAACAGGTGTCCCGCGGTGGCAAAGTTGAGGTATTTGTCCAGGTGTTCGAGCTTGCGATCGTAAAGGTCTATTTGTTTATGAAGTGCCCTGAGAACAATTCTTTCGTCGCGGGGAGCAGTCGTGGTCATCGGGCCGTCTTTCGGCGAAATGAAAAGGGCGGTCCGAGGACCGCCCCGCTCATTGCTTTTGTGGTGCGTGTGTTACGCCGCCTGAACGTTCTCTGCCTGGAAGCCCTTGGGGCCCTTCACAACATTGAACATCACGCTCTGGCCTTCCTGCAGGCTGCGGAAACCGCCGCTCTGGATTGCCGAGAAGTGCACGAACACATCGTCGCCATTGGCGCGGCTGATAAAGCCGAAACCTTTCGCGTCATTAAACCACTTAACTGTACCTTGTTCCATTTGAACTTGTTCCTCTTAGATTGATGTACCGCTGAACACAACGTGGAATTTGGTTGCGTGTGGCAGTAGCGCGGAACAAGCAAGAAAAACCAGATCGGATTCTTCGATTACTTCGATCATACACGATTTTGCATTTTTACGTGCATATTTTGTGCCTGAATAAAACACGCAAAACTGCGTACGCCTGAGGCAGGCCGTCGCAAGATCACAATCCATTCAAATATGCACGCTGTAGTCTAGGCTGCTGTCACAATGAGAAGCGTGTCAATCGGTGGCGGGGGTACAACTTCAGGAAGAGTGCAGACATACTTGGGATTGCCTGCAAGATCGGTAAAGACTCTGTTGATGGTGTCTTCAGTCCGCGTGGAATCGACATGAAATTTCCGGACAACTTTCATAACCGAGGATGCCAGTAGAAACCGGTTTTCAACCGTAACCTCAGCTCTAAAAACCAAATCGGATCGCATAGTAGCCTTGTTTTGCGGTTATGGTGCGTGTGCAACCAATGCAAACTCGGCTGAGAGAGCCGGGCCGGCCAACGGCGAGGATTGCGCGAGAGAGATTTGGCGCCGTGGGAGATGCCAAGACAGAATGTCCAGCGTGCAGGGAAGTGAGATGCAACCCTCTGTGGCAAGCATACGCTCATTAGTCCGTATCTCCTAATTGAGCCATCCTCCCAGGAGAGCTGGCGGGCAATTGCGTCGTACTATGGACGAGCATAAATTTTGCCGCTCGCTCTAAGCTCAAAACCTTCGGAGAACATAATGACCAGGGGAAGCTCATCCAGCCAGTTGCCCTCCCGCCGCGCCTTTCTGCGTAACGCTGCTTTTACCGCCGGGGCAGCCGCGGCCGTAGCCGCAGAAACTGTTCCTGCTGCCTCAGCCGCAACGCAATCCTCCGCGCCTCAGCGCAGGCCCAATGTGCTCATGATCTGCGCCGACCAGTTCCGTGCCGATTTCGTCGGCGCCAATCACGAGAACCCCTCAGCCGCGACGCCACACATCGATGCGCTCGCGCAACGCGGCGTCAGCTTCCGGCATTGCGTGACCAACCAGCCTTTGTGCTCGCCATCGCGCGCCTCGTTCCTCACCAGCCGCTACGCCACCGAGACAGGCGTGTGGAAGCTGGAGCTTGAACCGGATCACAGCCTGCCCACCATTGCCACCGAGTTCGGCAAGAACGGCTATTCCACACACTTCCTCGGCAAGTGGCACGTCTCACAGGTTTTAATGCCCGGCGGCAGCAAGCAAATGGGCTGGATTCCTCCCGGCCCTTCGCGCGGTGGCTTTGACGACCAATGGGAAGGCGCCAACGTCATTGAACTCGTCTCACATCCCTATGAGGGCAACTACTGGGACAACAGCGGCAAAAACATCGGCTACAAGGACGAGGACCGCATCGACTTCATCGCCAGACGCGCCGTCCAGGTGATCGAGCAGAAGCATGACAAGCCATGGTTCATGTTCGTCTCGCAGCTTGAGCCGCACCAGCAAAACGATGTAGACAACTTTATTCCGCCCAAGAGGTATCTCGATAAGTTCGAGGATCCGTTCATCCCGCAGGACCTGCGCAACCTGCCCGGCAACTGGCGTTCACGCATTCAGGGTTACTACGGCTGTACGGCCGGCATCGACGACTGTGTCGGCACGCTTGTCGCCGCGCTTGAACGTACCGGCCAGCTCGACAACACCATCATCGTCTTCTTCTCCGATCACGGCTGCACCTTTCGCACACGTCTCGGCGAATATAAGCGTTCGCCGCATGACTCATCGCTGCGTGTCCCCTTCGTCATCGCAGGTCCGGGTTTCGACCAATCCCGCATCGTTGATGAAGTTGTCACGCTGCTCGATCTGACGCCCACACTGCTCGATGGTGCGGGCATCAAGCCACCGTCCAGCATGCGCGGCCGCCCACTCAAGGCGCTCGCGGACAATCTGGATGTGCGCAAAAACTGGGACTCCACCGCCTATTTCCAGATCAGCTCATCGATCTGCGGCCGCGGCATTCGCACGCCCGACTGGTGCTACTGCGTCTTTGACCCGACAGTGAAAGGAGGAGACGCTGCCTACAGCATGCATTACCAGGACTTCGCGCTCTATTCCATCGGCGGCGATCCCGCACAGATGGTCAACCTCGTCGGTCGGCCTGAGTATCGCCAAGTTGCCGACGAGCTTCGTGCAGAACTGAAGAAGCGCATCGTCGCCGCTGGTGAACCCGAGCCCGAAATCACTCCCATTCACTACTACGCGTAAACGGCAATGCACGCACTAGAGATGGCACGAATGCATTCAAATCATCCTGAGGAGGACCGATGAAACCGAATGAACATGCAGTGACGCGCCGCCAAATGATGGCAGGCCTGGGCGGAGCGGCGTTGACCTCGGCGCTTGTGCCGCAACTGCGCGCGGCCGAAGCCGGCGCAACCCGAACCACAGTGCAGCCCGCATCCGGCCTCGGCTCCTCCAGCGGCAAGCCCAATGTTCTGTGGATCACCCTTGAGGGCGTTCCGCTCAAGGCGCTTAGCTGCTACGGCGGCACACTTATCAAGACGCCTAACATCGACCGAATTGCCAAAGAGGGCATGCGTTTTGAAAACAGCTTCGTCACCAACGCGCTCTGTGCGCCGAGCCGCGCCACGCTGCTTACCGGCAAATACAACCACCTCAACGGCATGTGGAGCAACCCTGATGCCGCCACTCCGGGCGCAGAAGAGCCTAAGTTTGACGTCGCACAAGAGACGATAGCAAAAATCCTCAGGCGCAACGGCTACCAGACCGGAATCGTCGGCAAGTGGCATCTTGAGGTGAATCCGGCCGATGTGGGCTTCGATTATTTTGTCTATAAGAAAGGCGCCGGCGGCCCTTACTACAGAGCTGAAGGCTACCTGCGTAATGAAGAACTGGGCAGTAAGACCATCGTTGAAAAATCCTATCCTGGCTACATCACAGATAACGAGGCTGGCTTCGTCCTCGACGCAATCGGCAAGTTCACCAAACCCTTCTTCATGATGTACCAGCCGTTCAGCGATCATCGTCCCTTTGACCCACCGCACAAATACGAGCACGAGTACGACAACGTCCGTATCCCCGAGCCCGGCACCTTCTACGACGACTACTCGCTGCGCTCTGCGGCCGCGCGCGAGGCCCGCCAGCGCATCGCCGACATGCCCGACTTCAATCCGCCCGCCGATATGACTGAGCGGCAGAAGAAGCAGTGGAACTACCAGAAATTCATGCAGCACTTCCTCGGCACGCTGCACTCGCTGGACGACAACATTGGCCGCATCCTTGACTACCTTGACCAGCGCGGCCTCACCCAGTCCACCGCAGTTGTCATCACCGCTGACCATGGCTTCTTCCTAGGAGATCACGGCTGGTTCGACAAGCGCTTCATGTATGAGGAAGCCATCCGTGTGCCTTGGATGATCCGTTATCCTGGCGTCGTCAAGTCGGGCGCAACCAGTCAGGACTGGGTCGTCAACATCGACAACGCGCCCACGATTCTCGACCTGCTTGGATTGAAAGTTCCTGAAGACATGCAGGGCCGAAGCGTAGTCCCTATCTTGCACGGAACCACGCCGCAAGACTGGCAAAGGTCTTACTACTACCACTACTATGAGTTCGGTTCGCCCCACTGGGCCATGCCCGCCTACGGCATCCGAACCCAGCGCTACAAGCTCATCAACTACTACACCATCAACGAGTGGGAGCTGTTCGATCTCGAGAAGGACCCCGATGAGATGGAGAGCCTCTTCGATCCACCGGGTTACAAGGTCAAGCCGGCATACGCCGACGTCCTCGCCGATATGGTCAAGCAACTCGCCGCCATCCGCGACAAATACAAAGACACCACCGGCAACCCGGTCAAGTTCTGGCCTGCCAGTAGCTACGACTAGGTCGCCAATTATTTTGTCACGGCAGGGAAGGGGCGGCACCTTCGGTGCACAGCTGAGCGGATCTCTGACGATACTGCATGAATTTTGTGGAGTGAATGGTGCGCCCGGAAGGTTGCAAAACTCCGGCCGGCTGATTCAGGGTTAGTCATAAGCAGTTTTGCGCGGAGCTGCAGTGAAGCACGAAAATCAGTAACGCAGGGGTATTGAGCATCTCTTGTGATTGCACTGGACTGCACGGTGGTGCATGTTCTTCGCACCCGAACATGCACCAAAACAGGCTCCAGAATTTCTGCGGATCTTATTCTAGTTATGCATTAGGCCCACTTCAAGCCAGGCGCACTTGGCCTTCCAGCGGGATTAGGTCTGCTTGGTGATTCCCGTCTCGCGGATCAACTCCGCAGTTAAGCTGGCATGGTGAAAAGTTGCATATCCCCTTCTGTCCTGGGCAGGTCATGGAAACGTGCAACGCGAAATTCAGCCCAGTATCCACCCCATCGAGGATCTGATTGGAGAGCCTCACCCAGTCTTTTGATCACTTCTTTCCTAATTGCGGCCATTTCTGGCTTTGCAATTAAGTTGGATGCATCTTCATCATCGAGGTCGTAAAGTTCGTCCACCTCAGATGTGCAGTTATACGCATACAGGTATCGCTTTCCATTGGCAGCGCAATACTGGATACCGCAATCGAAGTTTACGCCAACATGCCAACCGCCGAAAAAAAGTAGAGTTCTATCTTCAGTCCCTTCTCCCTTTTCCATTGTCGAAAGTAGAGACACGCCGTCAAACTTTGCTTCAGGCCTGATGCCAGCTGCCTGCAGAATAGTTTGCGAGAGATCCAGAAGAGACACAGGAGAATCTATCTGAGAGTTTGGCGAGGTAAACGAGTGAGGCGGCTTTACGACGAATGGTACGCGGACGATATCCGGATGAAGATAAACACCCTTGTCGACCGTGGCGCGCCGGCCATTCATTTCGCCATGGTCGGAGATGAAGGCGACTAGAGTGTCATCGTAGAGATTCAGTTCTTTCAGTTTGGCCAAAACCATACCGATAACTTGATCAACGAGCTCCATCTGAAGAATGTAGGCAATTCGATAATCGATAAGTTGTTGCTCATCGTACAGACCCCAATAACGGCGATAGATATCGATAATCTCCGGCTCGTCGGGCGCACGTTTGAAATTGCGAGACCTAGCAGTGCGCCAGGATTCTGGCACTGTCATTACCTTTCTGAGTTCCGCTTCGCGTTCTTCAAATCCTGCTGGAATCGAGAATGGTTGATGAGGATCGAAAAGGTCCAGCTGCAAATACATAGGATGACGGTCGATCGATCCATTGTTGATAAGCCCTTCGATTGTCTCAACCGCCTTTACACCAAGGTAGTAGCTGTATTGAGCTTGCATTGGGAAAGGTTTGCCGTCTTGCTGCACAACCCAGCCTCCCGTGGAGTTGCCGGCAGTTTTCCGATCCTGCATTCGGAAGACAATCTCGCGAGAGTATTTCTGCGGCTTAACACCAAGCTTTCTTTGATATGCGAGGAAGTTCTCATCATCAAAAATCGGCGGTGACCAGCGGTCCCACGGCTGGTCATTTTCTCCGAAGGCATCCATGAATTTCTTCGTTCCTACATGGCACTTGCCAACCTGCCGCGTAACATAGCCTGCTGCCTTAAGGTATTCAGGAAAGATAATGTCATCGTCTCGGAGCTGCGTCTCAAGGCCTTCAGGAGCGCGCTCACCATTTCCCTGTATATAGGCATAGCGTCCCGTGAGATAAGAAGCGCGTGAGGGCGAACAGAGCGGAACGGTGCAAAATGCGTTTGAGAAGAAGACACCGTCCTTCCGCAATGAATCAATTGCCGGGATGCGCACAAGTTTTGATAGTGGGCGCAGGGGGTGATAGAGGTCGGGGCCGACCATATCTGCGCTGATCAGCAGGATGTGAGGTTTGCGCCCTTCTCGTGTCTCGTAGAACAGTCCTTCTCCGGTCCGCTCATGAGTGAATCGAGGCTTCTTATCGCCCTGCGACGTTTCGGATTGAAGTGGTTGAATGCTGCCACTGAAAAGGGCGCCGGCAGTAAGTCCACAGAATGTTCGCCTGTCCACGCTATCTGATCCAATCCCAGTTGATTTAATTCAATCTGACAAAGCAATCGCACAAGGTTCAATGCGATGTAAAGGATTACATTCAGGATTTTCGCTGTCAAGGCTCTTTTGACATGTGGATCCAATTGAGGATTGTGTCCATCTGGCTGAGAACGAGGCATCCATGATTGCTTGGAGCGGTCAGTACACGTGGCACTGTTGGCACACACTTGACTGCGCGCGAGAGTGCGAGAATCAGCTAGACTCTCGGCAGGATATAGAGCGAAATTGAATGGACATCCAGCAAGTTGCCAAACGGGCGAATGTATCTACGGCCACAGTCTCGCGCGTCTTGAACGGCTTTCCAGGGGTTAGACCGAAGACGGTTGACAAAGTTCAGCGCGCCGTGGCTGACCTGAATTACGTGCCAAATCCGAATGCAAGAAGCCTGAGAGTCGGTTCCACTCGGTTATTCGGCTTGATTGTTTCTGACGTCAATAATCAGTTTTTCCCTGAGCTTATTGACGCCTTCGAGGCTTTGGCCAGTGCGGAGGGGATAGATGTAATTTTCACTCATACGAACTATGACCTTAAGAGACTTCATCGCTGCGTCCGACGCATGATTGAGCGCAGCGTAGATGCGATTGCAATCATGACCTCAGAGGTAGAAGAGGATTCATTGAAGCAGGTTCATAAAGCGGGCATTCCTGTTGTCTTAATGAACCAGCGAAGATATGCGGCGAAATATCCCAGCATTCCAGTGGAGTACACAACCGGCTTTCGAGAGGCTCTGGATCATCTTCTTTCACTCGGCCATAGGGACATTGGATTCATCGCAGGACCGCAAAATTTGAATTCTGCGCGAGGCAGGAAGGATGCGTTCAGAACAGCTCTGCGGAAACACGGTTTGCATGTTCGTTCAGAGTGGATCGCTGAAGGAGATATGCGTGTAGAAGGAGGGCGGATTGCGATGCAGAAATTGCTCGAAGCAAACCCTCGGCCTACCGCTGTGATTGCAACCAATGACATGATGGCGGTTGGTGCATTACAAGCTGCGCATGCTGCAAGAGTCAGTGTTCCAAAGAATCTATCTCTGATTGGCTTCGATGACATTCCGATCGCGAGTTTGGTTCGTCCGTCGCTAAGCACAATTCGACATCCCCGCAGGGAAGTGGCTGCCCGTGCATTCAATTGCCTGCAAAGTGCTTTGAAAGGGGAAATTGTCAATGGTGGCCCCACGTTGCATCCACATCTGGTAATTCGGAATTCCACCGCTCCACCGGCAAGAAAATCCCGCAACGCCTGCAAATAGCACGGTCACTCATTCAAGGCAAATGGGATACGCACACCGACATTGCCAAAGCTCGTCACCACGCGATATCCGGCAAATCATGCTTTCTGGTAGACGACTCGACCAATGACCTTTTCCTGTGCGGGTGATTGTCACCGAGAAGCTCTCCAAGTTCTTATTCGGGGAAATACACAGAGAAAATCGAAGTCCCCTGGGAGTGCCTGCTAGCGTGGCTTGCCCCTCAAAGTACGCCGATAGGTAATATCCAAAGTTAGCTAACTACTTCCAGCTGATTGCATTGATGAATCGAACTTTGTGGGGCGTTTTTGAAAGCGTCCCTGGAGGTGGACAGAGTCTGCGACGAACGGTTCTCAATGTACAAATTCCAGTCAAAAGAACAAACAGGAAATTCCGAGTGTCCGAAGTGCACGATATAGCAGATACCATCGCATCTGTGCTATCGCTCTGTAACTTGCAACATGCCATACTCGCGGGTGTAGAGATCGCCACGCTGGCTACCGCCGTTCGACTTCAGGAGAAACTCCATGAGGTCCGTTAAGTGGATGTGCTGGTTTCCTGCTCGCTGATCAGTTGTGTGTTCTTGCGCTCAAAGAGAGGAATTGAGACTCACGAGCAGGTGCTTCTGCACCTTACCAAGGGCTGTGCGGGGCAACTGCTCCACGGCCACAAAACGTCGCGGCACCTTGAAGGAGGCCAGTGCCGCGCGACAGCGGGCGGCTAGATCCTCTGTCGTGATGGGTTTGCGCGCTACAAAAAAGGCCACGGGAATCTCTCCACGCACCTCATCCGCAATGCCGACCACGGCCGCTTCTGCCACTTCTTCTTGCTCGGCAAGAAAGTCCTCAATCTCTCGGGGATAGATGTTGAACCCTCCGGAGATAATGAGATCGCTTTTACGGCCCAGCAGTGTGTAGTAGCCATCCGCGGAGCGCTCTGCCATATCTCCGGTCTTGAACCAACCCTCGTCGAATGCGGCTTGCGTCGCTTCCTCACGCTGCCAGTAGCCAGCGAAGACGTTAGGTCCGCGCAGTTGCACTTCGCCGTTGACGATACGGGCAGAGATGCCCGGCAACGGGAAACCTACCGTGCCCGCGCGGCGCTCTCCCCAATAGGGGTTAGAGAGATTCATCAGCGTCTCGGTCATACCGTAACGCTCCAGAATTGTGTGACCGAACTTCTGCTGGAACTCCTCAAAAACTTGCGATGGCAAGGGTGCAGATCCTGAGACAAAAAGCCGAGCGAAACTGCCGACCTCACGCGCAATTTCGCTTGGAAACCCGAGCAAGCGCACATAGACCGTTGGAACTCCAAAAAAGAGCGTGGGCCGAAAATCGAGGAACTCCGCGGCCGCCTTTTGGTGCTCGAAGCGCTCCAGCAGACGCATGCGGCAGCCACTTATCAGCCAGCAGTGCAGGCCATTGGCCAGCCCGTGCACGTGAAATAGAGGCAGGGATAGCAGAAGTCGGTCGGCTTCGGTGATTGCCCAACAAGTGGTGAGATTCACGCCGTTGGCGGCGAAGTTGTTGTGCGTGAGGATGGCGCCCTTCGATACCCCTGTAGTACCGGAGGTGTAGACCAAGGCAGCAGGCGAATCCCCATCCAGGGGCACCTCGGGACGCGGAGTATCCGGCGACGTTTTGAGTTCGTCAAGCCGCCAGAGAGGCGCGCCCGCTGGCATGTCCTGTGACGCAATAACGGCCTTCGGCTTTGCGTCGGCAAGGATGTGGGTGATCTCCCGCTCGCGATAGAGGATGTTGATGGGCACAAAGATGACACCTAGCTTGACGCAGGCAAGAAAGATATCGATCAGCTCAATACAGTTGGCGAGGTAGACGCAGAGTCGGTCGCCACGTTCCAGTCCGCGCGCCGTGAACAGCGCCGCCATTCGGTTGCTGCGCGCATCAATCTCGCCAAAAGTATAGGTCTGTCCGTCAAACTCGAGCCCAACCTGTTCGCGCCGTCCCTGCAGCGACAGGTCGAAGATCTGGGTCAGGTTCATCGTCCCTCCGGAATGGCTGGCGGGGCTGCAGCCGCCAGCAACGAAAATACGCTTAGTACATAAAAACTGGTCTGGAACTGTCCTGACAAGTCGGCCAAGTAGCCCACCGCCGGCGCACCGGCGAGGATCATGACGATGCCAACCATATTGACGAAGCCCATGGCTGCGCCGGCTCGACTGGGGAAGAGCGCCGCGGCGCGGTTGAAGATTCCTGCATAGGGCACGCCGCAGCCGATACCGAGCGCTACGATGGCAGCCATAGCAATACCGAGGGAGTGACCCCATCCCAATGCGGTACAAGCCAAAGCGTTGAGCAGCAGAGAAGCACCGATGAGCGATCGGATCGTTATGAAGTGCGCCAGCCATCCGCCCAACGGTCGAGAGACAATACCCAGCAGCAGCACCATCGAGCCAAGCCCCCCGGCTGTCTTCAGCGGCAACTCGAAGCTCGTTTTGAGCAGCGTCGTAATCCAGGCGCCAACCACGATCATCATGCCGAAGGAGGCCATCTGCATCCAGCCAAGCAGCCATAACTCGCGATGCACCATCATCTCGCCCAAGCTACCCGCAGCCGGCACCGATTGCTGCGTTTTCGGCGTTGCCCACATCCACCAGAACCACGTCACAGCTGCGAGTAGCGCGCAGCCAAGGAAGGCACCGCGCCATCCAAATGCGCCCAGCAACTGTGGCACAGCGAAGAGCACAAAACCAGAACCCAGAACCACCGATGCGCCATACATGCCTTGAGCAAGATGAAGCGTACGGCCCGTGAACATGGCCACCACGTAGCGAGCTCCAGCTGCAAAGCATGCTCCTGTGCCAATGCCTGCGATTGTCTTGCAGAGAAGAAGCTGCCAATACGCGCCAGAAAATGCGATGGCGACATTGGCCAAAGCCACCCAAGCCATTGCCACCACCATTACCCGCGACGCACCAAGGCGGTCTGAGAGTCGTCCCCCGGGGATCTGCATAATTGCATGCGTGAGGAAGATTCCAGTGGTTAGAAGGCCGGCACTAGCCTGGCTGAAGCCAAAGTCCGTACGTAACGCACCAACCATCGGAGCATGGTTGGTGTAGTTTGCCGAAAAGGCGAAACCTGCGATGCAGACGGAGAAGAGTGCGCGTCGATTCAAAGTAGACTAGAAAGTTCCAACAGAGCGTATCACGTCTTCGCGCTGAGAATCTGGCCTGCAGGCGAAAACGATGCCAGATTCTTTGGTGGAGTGCCCGGCAAATTATGTGCCGTTTTTGGCCGGGCCCATCAGCAGGTCCGAGACGAACATTTCCACTGATTCAGGAATATCGAGGCCGACCATGCGGGAGCAGATACTTTGCATTACCACGGACTCTAACTGAACATATCAATTTCGAAGTCTTTCAAGCTTGTTCACTCGACCGGTGCGATTCCAATCAGAAACGTAGATATTTGCATCGCGATCTATAAAACAACCGTGTGCGGCACTGAATTCTGCGGTGTCAATGCTTGCCGGATCAATGTCGTAATTGGCCCATTGAGACTTCACCGGATTATCACCGAGGAAAGCGACTGGGACATTGTCACGATCAAGTATCGTTACACGGCCTTCAAGCTCAGAGACAACAGCGTAGTCTCCGAAGAGCGCGATCTGGCACGGGCGACGTAGATGCTGCGTGACAGTGTCAACGTATTTGCCATCGAAGTCGAAATGACAGAGACGCCGGTTCTCGCGATCACATACGAGAAGCAGAGGCTGGCTATATCGAGTATCGACGGTGAGGCCATGGCTGCAATTAAGCAAGCCTGGTTCTGATCCTTTGCCCGAGTAGCTGCGCAGGTAATTTCCTTTCTCGTCGAAGTGGAAAATGCGCGAGTCGCCGTATCCATTGGCAATGAAGATCGATCCGTCGGGCGCAGGAACGGCTGCGGTAATGCGCCACTCATTCGGTTTCTTGAATCCGGCTTCAGGCGGTGCGGTAATCTTGAGCACCGGCGTGCCGTCGGTTTTCATTTTGACGAAGAGCCAGTTTTCATTTGGTGTGCCCTTCTGCACGGTTGTGTAGAAGTACTCGGTTCCCCGTTCCTCGGCATGCACCATGGAATGCACTTCCGGGAAGGCAGAGGCAATGGTCTTCTGCAGCTTGCCGTTAGGGGCATAGACGAGAATTCCTGTTGCACTCTGCGTGCTGACGTAGATGTTGCCTGCATTATCCTGCGCAATTGCGCCGTGGGTGCCGCCAAAGGTGGTGCCTGCGGGCAGAGCGCCCCATCCGGCCACGACTTCGTAGGTCCACTCGCCATTGCCCGTCCGCAGTCGCTTCGGGGACAAAGGTTCTTCTGCGTGCCCTGCTGCTGCAAGGGAGGTAACCGGAAGCGCAGATGCTACTGCGCCTGTTGCGACAGAGGCGAGAAACCTGCGGCGTGATTTGAGATGCGGAAGACTCTTCATTGTGCGTTCCTTGTTGCTGCCTCAACGGGCTGTGCGGGTGTATTGAACAGGTAGAGATGGTGAAGTTGACTCATCGACTTGAGCGGCACGATGGATTGCGTAGTCACTCTTGTTCCGCTCAGGTTGAGATAGTTGAGCTGGGTTAATGCGCTCAGGGTTCCAAGCCTGCTTCCAGTGATGGAGGTGCCTTCAAGGTGCAGAGCGCGAAGATGAGTGAAGGTTTTCAGCGTGTCGAAGCTTGCGTCGGTGATTGCGGTGCGTGCGAGTTCTGCTTCAACAATATAGGGTGCAAATTTCCGGAACTGCGCCAGGTCTGAATCCTTAAAGGTGGACGCGACATCTACAGTGCGAAGGATCAGTCCATCCGATGCATTCGCCGAGACCGGTACGAGCTTTGCCCCGAGCGCACTTTGCATCCGCTGGATTTCAGGCTTGAGGCGACTGTAATCCTCGACGGGCTGGATGGGAGGGTTGGCGGGACTTTGTGTGCGTGCGCCCTCGATACTACCTCCTGGAATACTGAGAGCGGTAGATGACGCTCCGGCTTTGATCCATGCGCGAATCCAGGAAACTTCATCGCTTGTGAGTGGCGTGCGACCTTCTGCCGGCATGAAATGCGGATCACCCGGACTGAGCTCAACGCGCGCCAGCAGCATACTGGCTTCAGGTTGGCCAGGCACTACAACTGCCCCATCCTTTCCGCCGTGCATCACATAGTTGAAACTGTCCAGTCGAAGTGAGGCTTTCGCAGTACCTTCACCATGGCATGCGACGCATTTTGCCTCAAAAACCTGATGAATATGCTGTGTGTAGAACGAGTCAGCCGGTGCTCCGGAAGACGAGCCTGCGCCGAACAACGTACCAAGGCGGCGAGGCATGTATCGGGTAAGATATCCGGTGCCATGCGTAATGGCTCCGCCTTCGTGTCCTGTCCAGATGAGAGCAAGCAGCGATGCGGTGAGCAGCACAGGATAAATTGCCGGCTGTTTGCGGCTGATCCACGCGGGCCGCGCTGAGACACAAAGCATGAGGCCAATGCAGAGGACGATGGCGCCCCACATATGGCGTGAGACGGTCGTACCTGAATCTCCAGCGCCGTACGCCAGCATGTACCCAAGAGCAAGCGTGGATAGCGCAAGAGCGAGCGCTGCACCAAGAACAAAATCGGCAGCTTCTCTCAGTGCGGGTCGCTTTGCACCTGCAATCTCAAGCAGCGGCACCAGAACAATAAGGCCAATAGGCAGGTGCAGTAATAGCGGATGGAAACGACCCAGGAACTGCAACCAATCGGCATGCACGCGGCCGTCTAACCGAAACAGAAAGGGTAGCGCAACAAGCAGCAACGAAGCGGACGCAATCTGTACCGCAGTTCGGCGCGCGGAACGGATCTGGCTGAAGATGCCGCGGGCGGCGACAGTAACGCGATCGGCAACAATCACGCAAGAAGTCCCTTAATAACGTAGGCGGGTTGTGGCCCGGTAAGGCGTTGATCTAGGCCCTGAAACTCATAGGTGAGCTTGTTGTGATCGATGCCCAGGCAAGCCAGGATTGTCGCATTGAAATTGCGCACGTGCACTGGATCCTTCACCACGTTGTAGCTGTAGTCATCCGTCTCACCGTAGGTAATGCCTGGGCGTGCACCACCTCCAACCATCCAGGTGGTGTAACAGCGAGGATGATGATCGCGGCCGTAATTGTCCTTGCTTAAGCCACCCTGGCTGTACACCGTACGGCCGAATTCACCGGCCCACACAACGAGCGTGTCATCAAGTAGACCGCGCCGTTTTAGATCGGTGATCAGTGCGTAGCAGGCGCGATCCGTCTCCTGACAAAGCAAAGGCAGCACGCCAACAACATCCCCATGCACATCCCAGCCGCGCTTGTACACCTGTACGAAACGTACGTCGCGCTCTGCCATGCGGCGCGCCATGAGGCAGTTATAAGCGAAGGTGCCAGGCTCCTTCGCATCAGGACCATAAAGATCCCAGGTGGATTGTGGCTCCTTGCTAAGATCGGTCAACTCCGGAACCGAGGCTTGCATGCGGAACGCCATTTCATACTGAGCAATACGCGCATTGGTTTCAGGGTCGCCGACATCGGCAAGCGTCTGCCTATTGATCTCCTCCACTGCGTCGAGCATCTTACGGCGGACTTCGCGATCAACGCCGTTGGGGTCTGCGAGATAAAGAACGGGATCGCCGCCAGAGCGCAGTCCAACACCTGCGTATTCCGATGAGAGAAATCCGCTACTCCATAAGCGCGACGACACCGGCTGATTATTTTCCTTTGGATTGGTCTTGGTCTGAAGCACGATGAACGTGGGAAGGTTGTCATTCATGCTGCCAAGACCATATGAAAGCCAGGAACCGAGGCATGGCTTACCCGGATTCATGTTGCCGGTATTGATGAACATGATGGCCGGTTCGTGATTGATCGCGTCCGTATTGGTGGATTTGATAATGGTGAGATCATCGACCATTCTTCCGGTGTACGGAAGAAGATCACTGACCCATGTGCCCGTCTGACCATATTGTTTGAAGCCCCAGTGCGAAGGCGCAATAGGAAAGCGCGACTGCCCGGCAGTCATCCCAGTGAGTTGCTGATTGCCGCGCACTGAATTGGGCATGTCCTTGTTGAATTGCGAAGCAAGATTCGGTTTGTAGTCCAGCATGTCAAGTTGCGGCGGACCACCCGACATAAAGAGGTAGATGGCGCGCTTCGCTTTGGGTGCAAAGTGCGGTATGCCAAGAGTGTTGCGACCCGGCGAAGTAATGGGGCTTTTCGCATCTGCGATCGAAGCCCGTCCACGAAGTGCAAAATCTCCGACCAGGCTGGCGAGCGCAGCCCAGCCGAGAACTTTTCCAGAGCGGCCCAGGAACTGGCGTCGCGTCACGGCCGAAGTCCACTCGCGCTTGAGCCCGTCCGGCAATGGAAGATGCGTGAGATCGATATCGGGATCGCAATCGGTACACAGTGGATGCTGCTTCATCAGTTTCCTCTTCTACTTGTTCAGAGTTTCATCCAGGTTGAGCATTTCATTTGCAATCATGGTCCAGGCCGCAAGTTGTGGTTCAGGAATATCGCTGGCAGGTCTGCTTTCACCTTCGTGCACGAGTGCATACGCGGACTTTTGATCGTTGTCGTAGTGCTTCTGCATTTCATTGACGGAGTTTTCGAGAACTGCCAGCATGCGCGGATTCGGATCGTGCGCAAGGAGTATTTCGCTCATGCGATTAATGCGCAGGTCTGTCTTGGCTCCAGATTCATGGATGACGCGCTCGGCAAGTGCACGGGATGCTTCGACCCATTGAACATCGTTCATCGTAACGAGCGCCTGCAGAGGTGTGTCAGTGCGCTGGCGGCGCGTGCAAACAGTGTCGCGCACTGGCGCATCAAAGGCGTCCATACTGGGTGGCGATGCCATGCGTTTCCAGTAGGTGTACATGCTGCGCCGATAGAGCGCCTGACCGTGATCCTGCACGTAGACAAGCGTGTCGCTTGAAGGGTAGCTGACCTGCTCCCACACGTTTGCTGGCTGATAAGGCTTCACGCTTGGCCCCCCGATCTTGTCCACCAGCAGACCGCCTGATTGCAGTGCAATGTCGCGCAGCATCTCGGCATCCATCCGGAAGCGTGGACCGTGGGAGAGAAGCAGGTTGCGCGGATCCTTTTTGAGTTGAAGTGGTGTGGATTTAGCGCTCTGACGATAAGTTGACGACATGACCATGAGCTTGTACATGTGCTTCATGTTCCAGCCGCTCTCGCGAAATTCCACGGCAAGCCAGTCGAGCAGCTCCTGGTTTGTGGGCCGTTGGCCCATGATGCCAAAGTCGTCGGTTGTTTCAACAATGCCGGTGCCGAAGAGTTCGTTCCACATGCGGTTGACGGTTACGCGCGCGGTGAGCGGATTCTCTGGACTAACAGTCCAGCGCGCGAGAGCGAGGCGGTTGCGCTGAACTCCAGCAGGCAGCGGAGGGAGAAAATGTGGCGTGTTGGCTAGCACGCGCTCCGCACGCGCCGCATAGTTGCCGCGTTCGAGAACATTTGCATAGGCCAGCGTGGGTTTTTCCCAAGCGACCTGGGTAATATTGCCGCCCACTGAGAGCTGGTCCAGCTGTGCATCGAGTGCGTGCATCTGCGAGTACGTGGAGCGGAAGGTCGGATCAATATTGTTGAGATAAAACTCGCTCACAACATGCCATTGGTCTTCGGTCCATTGCGAGGCCGGCTTCGAAACGATTTCTGCAACATAGTCTTCAAAGGGCAGTCGACGGGCCTCGTCAGTAGCGAGCGATCTACCATAAAGGCGAATGTCCTGATAGCGCAGTTCCTTTGCCGGATTGGTTGTGGGCGAGCGCCAGCCGAGCTGCATCGGCGCGGTGGTGCGAATGGATTCGCCATGCAGCGTGTCACTCTCGACTTCAGTGGCAACCGGATTGCCGTCAATGAAGACCTTTACGCCCGAAGCGCGGCCTGAGCCGTCATACGTAAAGAAAATATGCCGCCACTTTCCGTCTGTGGGTAGGGCTGCCTCTGTTGCAACGCGGACAGCAACGAGCGGCGTTGGATCAACCGGGTACTTCTTTGCAGGTTTCTCTGGTTTCTT
>JAGWSG010000184.1 GCA_028876335.1 Acidobacteriota bacterium | reverse complement strand
TTCGGCTCATCTGCAAAGCCAGACACAGCAAGCCGTCGATCGCCTGCAGCAGTGGTACAACCAGAAAACGGGTCTGTGGGATAAAACCGGCTGGTGGAATTCTGCAAACGTACTGACTGTGCTCATCGACTATGCGCACGTCACTGGATCGCAACTGACCGAACCCGTTGCGACCAATACCCACAAGCTGAACTCGAGCAAAGACTTTCTCAACGACTACTACGATGACGAAGGCTGGTGGGCCCTCGCTTGGATCGACGCCTACGACCTTACCGGCAACAAGCAATATCTGAAGACAGCGGAAGACATCTTCCAGAACATGATCACCGGCTGGGACAACACCTGCGGCGGTGGTATCTGGTGGAGCAAGAAACGTACGTACAAGAATGCAATTGCAAACGAGCTCTTTCTTAGTGTCGCCGCGCATCTGTCCAATCGAGTCGCAGATCCGCATCAGTCAAAGGCATATCTCAAGTGGGCCAGGCGCGAGTGGAAATGGTTCCGCCACACGGGAATGATAGAAGACGACCACTTGATCAGCGATGGACTGAACTCTGAGTGCAAAGACAATCACGAGACAAAGTGGTCTTATAACCAGGGTGTGATTCTGGGCGGTTTAAGTGAACTCTCGCGTAAAACCGGCGACAAAAAGCTGGACAAAATTGCGCAGAAGACGGCGGATGCGGCGATGGTGAAACTTACCGACAAAAATGGCGTTCTACATGACCCCTGTGAACCCAAATGCGGCGCCGATGGGACGCAATTCAAGGGGATTTTTGTGCGCAATCTATCGCTGCTGAACCAGATGGATCCGAAGCCGGGAGACGAAGAGTTCATTCAGAAGAATGCGGAGAGCATTCTGGCCAACGACCAGACGGACGATCATGCATTTGGGGTCGTATGGTCCGGGCCTCCAGGTGAAGTTGATCCATCCACGCAAAGCTCCGCACTGGATGCAGTTGTGGCAGCACTCAAGCTCAAGACGAAAGGGAACGAGCAATGACGATGAAGCAACCGGAGAACGGAATCAATCTGCAGCCCACGCGGCGCGCAGTCCTGCAGGGTACGCTGGCAACTGCGGTTGCGGTAGCAGCGCCATCGGGTTTGTCGGCGATGGAGTGGAAGCCGGAAGACGGCCGCCCCGCACCCGCGGATCGCAAATTCTCGAGTCCGGCGATTGAGTCGGCCATAGCCCAGGTGCAGCGCAAGATTGCGGATCCCACGCTGCGTACGATGGTGGCACAGTGCTTCCCCAACACCCTCGATACGACGGTCTTCCCGGAGACATACGACGGCAAGCCGTCAACATACGTGATCACCGGCGACATCGATGCCATGTGGCTGCGCGACTCCTCTGCGCAGATGTGGCCCTATCTGCCCTTTGTGAAGGAAGACAAGGCGCTCGCTTCGCTTTTTGAGGGGCTGGTGCGCCATCAGGCTCGCCTTGTTCTGCTCGATCCTTACGCGAATGCCTTCCTGCACCACAAAACGGACAAGCCTTTGTCCTGGTCGCTGCATGACGACACCGACATGAAGCCCGGCGTCGGTGAGCGCAAGTGGGAAGTGGACTCGCTCTGCTACACCATCCGCATCGCGCACGGCTACTGGAAGCACAGCGGCGCAACCACGCCATTCGATGCCGAATGGAAAAAGGCGGCCTGGAAGATCATTGAGACCTTCACGGTGCAGCAGCGCTTTGACGGTAGAGGGCCCTATCACTTCATGCGACCAAGCATGATTTCGACCGATACAGTGCCGCTGGGCGGTTACGGTAACCCGGCCCGGCCCGTGGGCATGATCTTCTCCATGTTTCGTCCGTCAGACGACTCATGCATCTATCCCTTGTTTGTACCGGCCAACCTGTTTGCCGTGCGCTCCTTGCTTCAATTGGAAGAGCTGGCCAGGCATGCCGCTGGAGATGAGAAGCTGGCCGAAGCGGCAGGGAAGCTGGCCGCGCAGGTGAAGGCCGCCACGGAGCAGTATGGCCGCGTGCAGCATGACAAGCACGGCGAAATCTGGGCATACGAAGTGGATGGCTACGGCAACAAGCTGAGGATGGACGATGCCAATGCGCCGGGCCTGCTGAGCCTTGCCTATCTTGAGTGCTGCGACCTGAATGATCCGCTCTACCAGCGCACGCGGAGCTTTGTGCTCAGCGAAGACAATCCCTACTTCTTCAAGGGCACGGCGGCAGAGGGTGTCGGCGGTCCGCACGTGGGACTGGGACAGGTGTGGCCCATGTCGATCATCATGCGGGCGCTTACGTCCACAGACGACAAGGAAATCGCCATGTGCCTCAAGTGGTTGCGCGACACCACGGCGGGGACAAACTTCATGCACGAGTCCTTCGACAAGGATGACCCAAAGAAGTTCACTCGCACCTGGTTCGCATGGGCCAACGGCCTGTTCGGCGAACTGATCTTCAAGCTGGCACAGGAGCGGCCAGCACTACTGCGCGAGCAGATTTAATCGAATCGACTGCAATTACCGAAAATGAAAAGGGCGCCTCGCAAGGCGCCCTTTTCTGTTGAGGTGGTTGCAACTACTTGCTGATTAGGCGAACCGTCACAATCTGGTGTGGCTTCACATCCACCTTGAACTTGTGCGCGTCGTCGGTGGTGATGGGAGTCTTGTCCCGCTCCACGGCATCTGTGAGGACGGCCCTCTCAATTGAGATGACCGGCACATGAACCGTAACAGAGCGCGCCTCGCCGCCGAGATCGATAAGGCGCAGGATGGTTCCGTTGCCGTCTTCAGCGGGTTTCCAGGTATCGACCAGCAGATCCGGATCGTTGACTGTGAGGAAGCTGCTCTGGGTTCCGCTCAAAGGCTCGGGCTGTTCAATGGCCTTGTCCTGTGAGCGAATCTGGTTCTCTTCCATGGGCGTTGCTTCCTCCCAGCCCATGCGGCTCAATGCGGCATCGTCCGTTTGCGCGGCGCTGGTGACCACGTAGCGGAA
>JAGWSG010000183.1 GCA_028876335.1 Acidobacteriota bacterium | reverse complement strand
TGCGTCTGGTGGAAATGCATCAAAACACACCATCACTAAGGCATCGGAGCTTCATATGTTTCAGCTCGTCATTCAGTGGCTGTTAAGTGCAATTGCCCTGATTGTTGTTTCGAACGTGGTCGATGGATTTCATGTTCAAGGCATGACTTCTGCGCTAATTGCCGCCGCAATCATTGGCCTACTTAACGCCACACTTGGGGCGGTTCTGAAGGTAATTACGTTTCCCATCATCATCATCACCTTTGGAATATTCATCTTTGTCATCAACGCCATGATGATTCTGATGGCCTCGCGCCTGGTCGATGGTTTCTATGTGTCTGGCTGGATGCCCGCAATATGGGGCTCAGTGGTTCTCACAGCGCTCAGCATGATCTTTCGGATGGTCTTCAAGAAGGCCTAATAGGCTGGATAGTAGAAACGATTGGTACGGACCACCACGCCCGGCCGATCCACTTGAACGACAAGAGTGTGAAATTCTCCAAATCCCTTCGTCTCGGAAGAGTCGAAGTCAAGTCGGTAGTAGCTCTTTGCATCGTTCAGGCATTGGGTTATTTCTTCTCCCAGATTTCCTGTCTTCTTCAGAATCAACCCGCCCGTCTGATGTGCCAGCACGTGCAGCCCCAGATACCCCGCCGATCCATCGTTCGCGTTTCTGGCTCCCGCAAAAAAAGCCCTCGCATACGTCTTTGGATCCTGCGGGACTGTCGTATTTTCCGGCGAAACCAATGCATAGACCGTCACGCGCGATCGGATGAGCGCCTGCGAAATGCCCACAACCTGACTGAAAAATGTGCTCTTCAAGCCTGATGAGTCAGATCGAAAGTTGGGATCGGTCAATAAAGGCCAACCCGGCCCGAGCCAGAAGAGTAGAACGCGGCCCGGTGATTGGCCGAGTTGCTGGGCAAAAAGATACATTGTGGTTGTGGACGACATAAAGCGCTGATTTTCGCAATCAAGCACACTAACCGGCACCTGGGGATTGACCCCGGCCTGAGGAATGAAACTCAATCGACGCTCCTGGTCGCGGTCTTCTGCGTCAATGCATCCGGCGGCCTTTAAGCGTTCTGTTGCCGCTGAGAATGCCTTCAGCAATTCCCGCGGATCCTGAGATTCCGCGCCCATCTTCACGTCCACTCCCGTAAAAGTTCCGATAGTGATTGGAATCGGCAGCGGATTCGGAGCCGATTTTAAATAATCAAGCATTTGCTTTCTTATTCGATTAAGTTGCCGCGTCGTATTGTTCACTTCATCGAAGACGAAAACCGCGCGCGCTTCTGCCGCTGTGCCAGATATCTCTTCAAACTGAGTAGTTGCTGTGGGCTTGCCGTTGTCGAGAAGCGTAAAGTCTTCAGCTTTGAGACCCTTGATGGGTAGGCCCGAAGTCGTGCTTACTTGAACGCTAAGCACAAGGTGATGCTCCGCTTTGTAAATGGCATCCCGCTCCGCCCGCGTGCGGGGGATCAATTTCGGCTGGCTCGTCTGATTCCTGACCGGAGATTGCTGGGCCGGCAGGCAAGTCGCTGAAAGCGCGACGAACAGCCCGGCCCACCAGAGTCGCGCCATCAGTTTCTCCACTTCGACGAAATCTTCCGTCGGAATGCTGACCACTCTAGCAGACTTGCGCCACTCTCTTCTGAAAGCAGACTTTACTGCGGCTCCTGCGGCTTTACAGGCTCGAGCTTGCCGTCCACAGGCTGCACATCCTTGGTTTTGCTTTTGGACTTTGCCGAATCTTTAACTGTTTTCCCATCCTTCGGCTTCATTGGATGCACCACAATAGTGCCGCGCGGGCTCCGAATGGCACCGGCATTAGAGAAACTTCCCGGCGCGGCCTGGCGAAGCGGAGCCTGCACTACCCGCGCAGCCTCTCTTGTGTGTTGCACATGCGCATACACAGTCCAGGCGCCGCCTCCCACCAGACAAACAATCATGGCAGCCGCCGCGCCACGCACGAATGCAGTCTGGCTCCAGCGCTTGTCCGCACCTGGCCATGTCAGCAGACGGCCGCCAAGCGGCGCATTGTTCAATCGAGCCTTCACTCGCTCTTCGAGTCCTTCGGGAGCAGGCATCCGCGCCACCAGCCGCAGCGTCTCTTCGGCTGTGGCCATCTCAGTTTCATTTCCACGATTGATTTCCTGACTCATCTCCGGCTCCTGCCTAGCATTTCTGCTATCAGGTTGCGCGCGCGGAAGAGCCTGGACCGCACGCTCGATTCCGTAATTCCCAGCACTGAGGCAATCTCCACGCTCGAAAGCTCTTCAAATGCCGAGAGCAACAGTACTTCGCGCTCTTTCTCTGGCAGTTTTCCCACCTGCTTCAGCACATGACTGTGATGCTCCGCGGCCGCAGCGCGTTCCTCCGCGGATAGTCCCTCCGCGGGCAGCACACGCGCCATGTCCGCAATGTCATCTGTTTCGGGTCTTGTTTTTGCACGCCGTTTGCGGTCCAGCACAATGTTCCACACAATGCGGATCAGCCACACCCGGTGATCGCGCACTTCATGCAGAGTGTCGCGATGCCGCAACACGCGAAGGAATGCTTCCTGCACCGCGTCTTCCGCGTCGGTTGTGTTGTGCAATACGGAGTAGGCCACTCGATACAACGTGCCCGAGTATTCGTCCACCAGCACGGCTAGTGTCTCTTCGGCCGCGCGCTCGCGGGCTGTCTGCTGCGCTTCGCTGGGAGCCATCTCCATCCAAACAGGAAAGACTGTCGTACCGGCGCTCATACCTTCAATTGACGCGCCGATTCCCGCTTTCGCTCAAGGCAGGCCTTACTGAGCCGGCGCCAGCTTTTGCGCTGCAATCGCTCCGGCCGCCCCATCCTTGTCGGCGTCTTTCACTTTTGCCCACAACAGCCGTGCTTCCTGCTGCTTACCAGCTGCCGCATACAAATCCGCGAGATTCAGCTGCGCTGCTGTTGCCGGAACCGTATCAGAAGGCTTTGCAATCAACTGGTTGTAGAGTTTGATCGCATCATCCTGCCGGTTCGTCTGGCGATACAGCCCCGCCAGTGCCAGCTTGGCCAGATTTGCCAGGTTCTTGTTCCATGACCCTGCAGCTTCCTTGAGTTCAGCCTCAGCCTTGTCGTTCTGACCCAGGTCCTCGTAGGTCACGCCAGCAAAGTATTGGGCCTGCGAACCCTGCGGGAGCCAGCCATATTTCTTGGCCACGGCCACGAACCGATCGTTTGCGGCCTTTGCGCGCTCGGCTGAGGTGTCATATTCGCCGCTCAGCTTAGGCACGCCGGGCTGCACCAGCGGTGCGTCATATACGTCCATCGCAGCGCCCAGCGCATCATTGGCGCCGGAATTGGAAACATTCCAGAAAATGAGAGCTGCAATCACCACCACCAGCACCGCTCCACCGGCAATGGACCAGCGAACCACATTCGACCGGTGGTCGCTCATCCAGTCCATGCTTGATTGCGTTGCTTTGGCTAGTTTGTCGCCCTTCAGGGCGTGGCGTGTCTGTGTGTCCACGGGGTACGTAACTTCCTTCGTTGAGAGACTTGCAGACGGGCGATATACAGGAAGGAGCGCAACGACTGCAACCCTCCTAGTCTATCAGCGCCACTCTGCCCAGTCCATCACCGCCGCATTGCCCCGTCCGATGATCTCAGCGCGCGAATCCGCTCCAATGCACTGCTCACGGTCTCGTTCCCCTGCAGGGCCTGGCGTCCCCGCTCAATCAGCAATTCGATATAGTCCACAATCGGCAGCCCACGCGCCTCTGCCTCACCGCGAATCTCCGCTGTCACTTCGACCGAAACCTGCATCACTACAATCCTCTGTAAGCTCCATATCGGCAATATGCTCCGATGTGTGAACCTCCCCCATCACCCTTTGCTTTCCCACCGAAACGCACTCGCCTCTGACGCTTGAAAAGCACTCGCCCGAGATTGAGCGCGTACTCTGGAAGTAGTTCGCCTTACCTTGCGGACGCCGAATTGAACCTGTTCGAGCGATTCCATCCTCACAGTGAGAGGCATGAATGTCCACACCTGCAACGCTGCGCGAACTCATCAATACTGACCTGCGCGGCGCAAAATTCATCGCGGTTTCCAATCGGGAACCCTACGTTCACAGCCGCGTTGACGGCGAAATTACCTGCTCCCGACCCGCTGGCGGCCTCACTGCGGCCATGGACCCCATCATGCGCGCCTCGGGAGGCGTGTGGATTGCCCACGGCTCCGGCTCAGCCGATGCTGAAACCGCTGATGCCTCGGGCCGCATTGCCGTTCCACCTGAGAAACCTTCCTACACGCTGCGTCGCATTCTCATTGACGACAAGCTCCACCAGGAGTTCTACAACGGCCTCGCCAACGGCGGCCTCTGGCCTCTTTGCCACATCGCCTTCACGCGCCCCATCTTCCGTCCACGCGACTGGGAAAGCTATAAGCGCGTCAATCAGATCTTTGCCGATGCCGTTCTTGAAGAAGCGGGTGACGGGCCTGAGCCTGCCTTTGTCTTCATTCAGGACTACCACTTTGCTCTCTTGCCGCGCATGCTCAAAGACCGCAATCCACGTTTGATTGTCGCCCAGTTCTGGCACATCCCCTGGCCCAATCGTGAAGCATTTCGCGCCTTCCCCTGGAAGGAGGAACTGCTCGACGGCCTGCTCGGCAATGATCTGCTTGGCTTTCATCTGCGCTATCACTGCACCAATTTTCTTGAGACTGTCGATCGCAACCTTGAGTGCCTGGTCAATCCAGAGCAATTCAACGTCGTGCGCAATGGCGGAACTACTCTGGTTCGTCCCTTCCCCATCAGCATCGATTACGACGCGCATCAGGCAATCGCCTCCAGTGAAGTGGCCGAAAAAGAAACCGCATGGTGGCGCGAGCAGCTCAACCTGCAGAACTCTGGTGTGGGATTCCTCGGCGTCGGCATCGATCGCATTGACTACACCAAGGGCATTCCCGACCGCCTGCTCGGCCTCGACCTGTTCCTCGAACAAAACCCCGAATATCGCAGCAAAGTACAGTTCGTTCAAATTGGCGTCCCCAGCCGCGTGGGCATTGGTGAATATCAAGCCCTCAACGCGGAAATCGACGAGACCGTGGAGTACGTCAATAAGCGCTGGTCGACCAATGGTTGGTCGCCGATTGTCTTTTATCGCCGCTCCTTCAATCTCAACCAGCTGATCGGTCTGCATAAGCTCGCGCACTTCTGCGTTGTCACCTCGCTGCATGACGGAATGAACCTTGTCGCCAAGGAATACGTCGCCAGCCGCCTCGACAACACTGGAGTACTCATCCTGAGCCGCTTCACCGGATCGGCGCGTGAACTGCACGATGCGCTTCTCGTCAATCCCTTCGCAATTGGAGAGATTGCCGAAGCCATCGCAACTGCCGTACGCATGAGTCACGCAGAGCAGAACCACCGCATGCTGAACATGCGCCGCTCAGGGGCGGAACACAACATTTACGATTGGGCCACCAAAATTTTGACCACTCTTTTTCGCTTTAATCGATGGACCCACGAAATCGACGATGACACAGAGGAAGAAGCAGAGTCCTTGTAAAAGGACGCTCTCTCTTCGTTCATCGAATATTGCAGCATGCGGTCGCGTCAGGCCGCCGAATCCAACGAGACGAGGTAACTGGACGTGGCACACGTCTCGCAGCGACTCAGAAACGCATTTGACGGAGCATTGGCAGGCGGAGGTGATCCGGCCAGTTCGCCTCTCTACGTCTTCGGACCTTTCATTCAGTTCATCGTGGTGGCAGGTGTTGCCGGCGTCACCTTTGGTGCAAGCGTCTGGCTCGTAGTCTTCACCGTTGTCGTTGTGTCGCTCATGTACCGCCAGGTCATCCGCTGGGTCACAGACGGCACCGGCGGCAGCGGCCTCACAGAAGAAGAATTCGGCGCATGGGCGGTCAAGCTTAACTCCGCCATAACCTTCGTCGAATACACGCTCACCTTCCTTGTCAGCATCGCAGCGTTGGTCGAACTCATCGCCGACCGCGTGCCTTTGCTCAACCAGAGTTTTCATGGCATAGATCCGCGTACGCCCCTCGCGATCATCTTCAGCATCTCCATTGGTTGGCTCGTCAATCGGGGGCCCAAGACCGCCGCACGTACATTCGGCCCGGCAACACTTGGTGTCCTTCTGCTCCTCTGGACCATGATTCTGGCCACCATCTGGAAGACCGGCTTTCACCTGCCCAACTTTGACCTGAAAGCCTTCACGCCGCACTATCTCAGCTTCACGCTCAGCGGCTTCTCCCGGCTGCTCGCATTGATGACCGGCATTGAGGTCTTCGCAAATCTCGTCGCTGCCTATGAAGGCACACCAGCACAACGCAGCCGCAAGGCATTCGAGAGCTTGTTAATCGCCATGGGAACCACCTGTGCCACCATGCTCATCGTTGGCCCGGCCATCTTTCATTTGTCTGACCCCACCGACCCGAAAGTCTCCGTCTTCACGCAAACCATGGACAAGCTGCTGCCGGCACCGGTTGCATACTTCGGCAGTTTCATCGGCATTGTCGTCCTCGCCTCAGCAGCCGCCGCAAGCGCACAGGGGTTGCAGAATCTCGCGCTCGGTCTTCGCTATCGTCACTATGTCCCGGCGCGCATGGGTCAGCGCAATGACTTTGACGTAGCCGACATGCCCGTTTGGATTGAAGTCTCCATCGCGTCGATCTGCTTCGTTCTTCTCGGCACGCAGGAGGATGTATACCTCTCGCTCTACGCGGCAGGCGTCTTCATTCTGCTGAGCATGACGGGCTGGGCAGCCGCAAAGCGCTTCCTGCGCCTGCACTCGGGAAAGCTAACCTTCGAAGCCGTCATCGGACTCATCGGCTCCGGTTGCGCGGCGCTGCTCACCACCGCAGCCACGGCCATCATCTTCATCGAGCGCTTCACTCATGGCGCGTGGGCGTATCTGCTTTTTCTTCCTGTCATCTATTACGGCCTCACGCACATGCGCAAGCGGCTCGGCGAACCCGTTCCGCTCTCTGAGCATCTCGGTCGTCTTTACACCGATCAATACCTGCTGCCTTTCCAGAGAAAAGGTGCGCGCAACCATGTCACTCGCATGGAAGAGTTGCTGGTCCCGCTCGACGGCTCGAAGAATGCCGAGCAGGCGCTCACAGCTGCAGACGTTCTCGCGCATACCTTTGGCAGCAGCATCACGTTGCTCTCCGTGGATCCAAACGGCCGGCCCACACATTTTCCCGAACAACAGAAATCTTCCGATCCGTGCACGCCCTACCTCGCCGACCATGTACGCAAGCTCAAAGCCGCCGGCATTCAGGCAGACTGCGTCGTCGAGAAAGGCAAGCCCTACGAAGTCATTACAAGCATGGCGCAGGATATGGGTGCAGATCTCATCGTGATGACGGCCTACGGCCAATCCAATCTCGAACGATTGTTTGTCAGCGACATCGCACAGAAAACCCTCCGCATCGCCCGCACTCCCATTCTTCTGGTGCGGCCTGAAGAAATGCACGCTCAGCCACCCACTACTTTCAAACGCCTGCTAGTGGCACTCGACGGTTCGCGGCACGCGGAAGAGACTCTGCGCTTCGCGAGAAAATTTGCGGTCACATTCACCAGCGAGATCATTCTCCTCGGAGTTCCCGAAGCCGATTTTGAAGAGGAGCAGTTAACGGACTACCTCAACCGCGTAGCCAATGCATTGCGCGAAGAACACCTGCAGGTAAGGGCGCTCGTCACAGGTTCAGGCGCAGCCCGCACCATCACTGAGGTCAGCGAATCGGAACATATCGATCTCGTGATTCTCGCAAAATATGGCCGTGGCGGCTCTCTCCGCCGCAGCGCCGCTTTGGGCAGCGTCGCAATCCACGCCGTCGAATCCGTGCATTGCCCAATCCTTCTGATTGACACCGCGGAGTACGGACGGGCCCGAGCCTGACAATGACACCAGACGAAGATTATGTGCAAACCTCGATGAGGTGAGGACTTAAGGCAACCGAAGTGGTCAGGGGACAGGAAACATGGAACTACGCCGGTACTGGAAGCGCGCGGATATTGTGGCCGAATTGTGAAGTAGCAACATGGATTCCGCGCCGTTCTTGTGATGCAACTGGCGCATGAGAATCTGGCCAAAACGTTGCTGCGGGAATGGTGAGGATTCATTGGCCAAAAGCGTGTACAGAGGGCGCGCGCGAGCGTATTTTTGCTCAGTCTGAGGCGATCCCTATTCCGGATATGACCTGGTTGCAGGGCGCGGAGGTGCTACTTCGAAGGAGGCGAAAGTACCGTATCCTGAGCGTTTACGATCTGCCAGCAGCCATTTCGTTCGACCCAAGTATCGGTCCAGATGAAGCTGCCGCGGCGCCCGCCTTTCTTGGTCCAGTTCTCCTTGCCCTGGGCAACAGCGGTCTTGCCAAAGAAGCGAACGTGCACATACTCGGCGTTATTGCTCAAGAAGTCGCCGGGGCCCTGCGCCGCCTCTCTCACCGCGGTGAGCTTGTCGAGGACTCTGCCATCGAGAACCCAGACGAAATCATCGGCGAGAATGCGCTTTACAACCGACGCGTCATTGGTTGCGACGGAGGATGCCCACTGTTCTTCACTGGTAACAATGTAACTCTTGACCTGCGCTTGCGAGGTGAGAATAGGACACGCATGGGGCGGGGAAGCGGCCAGAGCAGGACACGGCACTAAAGCAAGTGCGGCTGCGATGCACCAAGCTGAAATGCGTGTTCGCGGAATCATGCGAGGAGAGTACCAGAATTGGAACGATGTCCATACGCAAAATTCGATTGCGCCCGTATGCGGTTTTTCGGTGTGCAAATGAGGCTACGGGATTCACACCATTCGAAGAGTGCGCATAGTTGGGATTCAGGGAAAGAGTTGATGACCAGACCGGCAAGAGCGGTGCGGAGGGGGCAATCGTGAAGTTGGCTTCGTGCGGATTATTATGGAGGGCGAATGAATGTGCACGGGGACTCGTGCTCAGCATTTGGCCCGAGTGGCGCAGACCAGAATCAGGTAGTACTTTAAATTGCATTTTTCCAGCAGGGGAAACTCGTGAACAGTAAAGAGCAGTTGCAGGGCGGCGATGCGAGCCGCGCGATGGGTGAAGGTGTGGAAAGCGGCGATGGGGCCGGAATGGACCGGAGGGAGTTTCTACGGCTTGCGCTGATGAGCAGTGCGATGCTGGCCGCAGCCGGCGCCGGAGTTACGGCGAAGGCCGAAGAGGCGATGGCTGCTCCGGCAAAGTTTGCCGTGCTGACGGAACTTGCGCCGGGCGCGGTGCGGCCGGAGGGCTGGCTGAAGCTCTATCTGAACAAGCAGGCGGCAGAGCTGGGATCGAAGCTGGATGAAATTTCATGGCCGTTTACGGCACCCTACTGGGCAGGCGAGGAGCAGGGTGCGTCATGGTGGCCGTGGGAGCAGAAGGCCTACTGGATTGACGGCGCTGCGAGGCTGGCGCTGGTGACGGGCGATGAAGCGCTGCTCAAGAAGGTACAGAAGACAATTCGCTACACGCTGGACCATGCAGACCCGGATGGCTACCTGGGACCGCAGTTCTTCAAGAATGCGCGACCGGATTTTGGCCAGAAAGAGCCGACGGACGACTTTCATCGCTGGCCGCAGAATGTGTTCTTCAGAGGGTTGGAAGCGACGAGCGAGGCAGGCGTGAATGCGCGCGTGGCTGAAGCGCTGCAGAAGCACTATTTAAACGACAAGGAAGATTACGGCATACCTGTCCGCAATGTGACGAATGTGGAAGACATTCTGTGGACCTATGAGCGGACGGGCGACCCGAAGCTGCTGGCGCTGGCAGAGAAGGCATGGGCTGAATACCAAACAGTGACCGGCCCGCATGCGGACGGAGGCGACCTGTCACCGATGCGCGTGTTTGCCGATACACCGATTGATGCGCACGGGGTGACGTATATCGAGACGGCAAAACAGCCGGCGATTCTGTATCTCTACACGGGCAAGGATGAGTACCTGAAGTTTGCCCATGCGGCGATGCGGAGGGTGTTCGACCACCACATGCTGATTGATGGGATTCCGTCGACGTCAGAGTTTTATCGCACGCGGACGCCGCTGGACTCGCATGAGACGTGCGATATTGCGGACCATGCGTGGAGCTGGGGCTACATGCTGATGGCAACAGGCGATGCGCGGTGGGCGGATGCCACGGAGCGCGGATGCCTGAATGCGGGCTTTGGCGCGCTGAAGAAAGACTGGAAGGCTCTGCAGTACTTCAGCTGCCCGAACCAGTTTTTAGCGACGCTGGACTCAGACCACAACGTGATGGAACACGGTGGAAGGAAGATGGGGTTCCAGCCGAATCCGGGGCAGGCGACGGCGTGCTGCGGCGGAAACGTACACAGGATTTATCCGAACTTTGTGATCCGGATGTGGATGAAGGATACAAAGGGCGGGCTTGCTGCGGTGCATTATGGCCCCTCTCACGTGAAGACGACGGTGGGTGCGGAGAACGAGCCGATTGAGATTGCGCAGAAGACGAACTATCCGTTTGAGGAGCAGATTAAGTTCACGCTTTCGATGAACAATGCGGTTGAGTTTCCGCTGAGCTTGCGCATTCCCGAATGGTGCAAGGATCCGCAGATTGCGGTGAACGGCGTTGCGGTGGAAGTACCGCGACTCGACAAGGGATTTGCGCGGATTGCGCGGACCTGGAAGCCGGGCGACACGGTGACGCTGACGCTGCCGATGAAGACGGTAGTGACACGATGGCCTGAGGATGGGATTGGGGTGGAACACGGACCACTGGTTTATGCGCTGGACATCAAGGCCGAATGGACACCGATTGTAGAGGCGAAGTACACGACGGAGGAGTATCCGAGCTGGAAGGCGATGCCTGCTGCGCCGTGGAACTACGGGTTAATGGTGGATGAGGCGCACCTGGCCGAGCAGGTGAAGGTGACGCGGAAGGCCATGACCCAGGATCCATGGGTGGACCCGCCAGTGACTTTGACCGTGCCTGCGCGGACGATTGCAGGATGGGAATTGCAGGCGAACCCGAAGAATCCGGAGCAACTGTTTACGCCGCCGTTGCCGGAGGTGGAGAACCACGCGCTTGGCGATGAGCAGATGCTGACGCTGGTGCCGTATGGAGCGACGCATTTGAGGTTGACGATTTTTCCGGCGTTGGGGAAGGGTGAAAAGAAGGATCTGATCTAAAGCATTGCATGCAGCAGACGCTCGCTGATTGCTCGGAGGAGAGTTGCAAGTTCCAGTTCTTGCCTCGCGAAGGATGGGGTACGGTGTTCTATCGCAAGAGCGAAGGCAGCGCTCGCTAGCCGCCGCAGCCGCAGGTGCGGGCTAATACTTCAGCAATGTGCAGGGCTTGTGCGTGGCCTAGCTGGTGGATCTGCTCGCGGCAACTGAAGCCATCTGAGACGAGGATCGTGGTGGGGCTGGCAGAGCGGACGGCGGGGAGAAGGCCGTCTTCTGCAATCTTCCTGGAGACCTCGAATTTTTCTGCTTCAAAACCGAAGGGGCCGGCCATGCCGCAGCAGCCGGCCTGGATCATCTGCACGTCTGCTCCGGCGTTGCGGAGAATGGCGAGTTCGCTTGCCGGTCCACCAAAGACGGCCTTGTGATGGCAGTGGCCGTGGACGAGAATCTGCGCGCCGGTGAGCGAGTCTTTGGCGAAGTCGGGTGCATTGGAGGCGAGCCAGTCGGCGAGAAGGTGGACTTGGGAGCGGACCTTGTGCGCGCGGGGATCGTCGGGGAAGAGTTCGGGCAGTTCATCCGTGAAGACACTGGCGCAGCTTGGCTCGAGGAAGATGAGCGGTGTGCCGGACTCGATTTCAGGCGCGAGTTGGTTGAGGACATTGCCTAGATACTTTTTCGCCGCGCCGAGGAAGCCGAAATCATACAGCGGGCGACCGCAGCAGATAGGCTTGCGCGGCGTGGCGACGCCGAAGCCTGCGGCGTTGAGGACCTTCTCTGCAGCGTGAAGCGTTACCGGGTGGTAGTAGTTGTTCCACGTATCCGGCCACAGCAGCACCTGCGGTGCGGCCACCTGCGGTGAGGCAGACTGCGCTTCGCGCCCCGATGCTGCATAGGTGCTGGTGAATGACTTTGCGGCAAGGCGGGGCAGTTCCCTGCCCTGTGCGATGCCGAGGGCGCTCTTGACGAGCGGGCTGAGGGGACCGGTGAGGATGGCGTTTGTGAGGCCGGGGGCGATGGAGCCGAGGCGCGCGAGCTTGTCTGCAAAGCCGAAGACATAATGACGCAGCGGGTGGAGGCGGCCCTTATAGTGCTGGGCGAGGAATTCGGATTTCCAGGAGGCCATGTCGACCTGGACGGGACACTCGGTTTTGCAGGCTTTACAACTGAGGCAGAGGTCGAGCGCGTCGTGAACGGACTTGCTCTGGAAGCCTTCAACCTGAAGCGAGCCGTTGAGCATTTCCCAGAGGAGGCGCGCGCGACCGCGGGTGGAGTGCTGCTCTTCTCCGGTGGCGCGGTAGCTGGGGCACATGACGCCGCCGGTGGTTTTGCGGCATGCGCCAACGCCGACGCAGCGCTCGGTGGCGCGGGCGAAGGAGCCTTCATCTTTGGTGAAGGCGAAGTTGGACTTCCAGCCAATGTTGCCTGCACCCTGATGGGCCCCGGAACCATTGGATGAGGCACCCTTGCCCTCGTGCTGGTGCGCGTGGACGGTGGGGCTGTGGCGAAGGTTTTCAGTGGGGTCGTAGACGCGGACGGCATCAATGAGCTTGCCGGGATTCATGCGGTTGTCGGGATCCCAAAGAGCTTTGAACTCGCGGAAGGCCTGTATGAGTTCAGGACCGAACATTTTAGGAAGGAGCGCGGCGCGGGACTGGCCGTCGCCGTGTTCACCGGAGAGCGAGCCGCCGAAGGAGAGGACGAGATCGGTAGCGCGGTCGAGGAACTCGCGGAAGGCAAGGACACCGGGCTCGGTGCGGAAGTCGAAGTTGATGCGCATGTGCACGCAACCCTGACCATAGTGGCCGTAGAGCGGAGTGCGGTAGCCGTACTCGTTCATGAGCAGGGTGAGCTGGCGGAGGTAGTCGCCAAGGCGGGCCGGTGGAACGCCGGCGTCTTCCCAGCCTTCCCAGCCGTCGGGTTCGCCGGGGACGAAGACGGTGGCGCCGAGCGCGGACTCACGGACATGCCAGACGCGGGCGGCGTCGGCGGAGTTGTAGATGCGGGCTTCAGGGGCGGTGGGCCAGGATTGCGAGGCGCGGACGAGGGCTTCAGCTTTGGCCTGCGCTTCACCGGGATCCCATGCGCCCATTTCCACGAGCAGGAAGCCGCGGCCGGGCGGGAGCAGGGTGATGTCGCCCTCGGCGAGGCCTTTGCGGTGCATGAAGTCGATGAGCAGTGAATCAAAGCCTTCGAGGCCGATGGGGCCGTGCTCGAGTGCAGCGGGTACGGCGTCTGCGGCGAGGAAGGGATCATTGAAGCCGAGTGCGGTGAGCACGCGATACGGCGGGCTGGCGGTGAGGTTGAGTGTGGCGGAGACAATGGTGGCGCAGGTGCCTTCACTGCCGATGAGTGCGCGGGCGACATTGAAGCTGCCGCCGGGAAGGAGCTCGTCGAGGTTGTATCCGGAGACGCGGCGCGGAATGTCTGGGAATTTCTCTTTGATTTTGGATGCGTATTGCCGGCTGATGCGCTGAAGGCCAGCGTAGATGGAACCGACGCGGCCGCCCTGGCGGATGAGGGCTTCCAATTGGTTGCTGGTGGTGGGACCTACCGTGAGGCGCGTGCCGTCGTAAAGAACGATGTCAAGGGAGTGGACGTTGTCGACTGTCTTGCCGCCGAGTAGACCGTGCACGCCGCAGGAGTTGTTGCCCATCATGCCGCCGAGCGTGCAGCGCGAGTGGGTGGCGGGATCGGGCGCGAAGGTGAGGTGGTGGAGTTCGGCTGCATCGCGGAGGCGGTCGAGGACGATGCCGGGTTGAACGACGGCGAGTTTTGCATCGGGGTCGATGGTGCCCAGTGCGTTCATATAGCGCGAGAAGTCAAAGACGACGGCGACGTTGACGCACTGGCCGGCGAGCGAGGTTCCTCCGCCGCGCGGGAGGATGGCAGCACCGACGGAGCGGCAGGCGGCGATGGCGGCCTCAACGTCGGCGGCATCGCGCGGATAGACGACACCGATGGGAAGCTGGCGGTAGTTCGAAGCATCGGCCGCGTAGAGCGCGCGAGAGCCAAGGTCGAAGAGAACGTTGCCACGGACGGTTGATTTGAGGCGCGACTCGAGCTCGCGATGCGCGGAGAAACGCTCGTGCTCGAGACGCGGTTGCTGGTTGAGGATTGTGAAAGTGCTCACGGGGGAATGGTATTGGATGAGGCCTTGTTTTGTGTGCGAGCTGAAATGAAAGTTGAAAGACGGGGACTCTCGTCAGTGCTTTTCCCACTCCGCGATCGCTTTGAAGATAGCGGTCCTTTCTTCATGGGGGATGAAGGTGATTTCTTCGCAGACTTCGAGGCTAATCCGGCTGATGGGCTCGGTTTCAATGTCAACTTTGGCAGCGTAGAAGCGGTGATTGTAAAACCAATAGACGTTGACCGGGTCTTTGCCGGGGAAGACGGTAAGGTGCCAGCCGCGGGCGCCTTTCACTACCTGATAGCGCACGCCGTTGATATTGAATCCATCAAAGACGCCTTGATGATTGTCGATTGCCGAGACAATCTGGTATGAGCTATCCAGCATTTTTCCCCCGTGGGCAGCAGTGTACCGCAGGGGATAGATGGGCAAGTAAGAGGAATTTGCACGGTCGGGACGGGACTGCCTGGGGGGGTGCAGTCCCGACGGCGCGGCGAATGACAGGCAGACAGTTATTGCGGCATGGCGCCGAGCTGTCCGAGGAGGCCGACCAGATCGAATTGGGAGTGATGATCGACGAGCTTGCCGTTTTCAAAGCGATTGTGCTCGATACCAGTGAAACTAACTTTGCGTCCGGTTGCGGGGATGCCGTTGAAGATGTCGCGATGGGTGCCGCTGATCGTCCAATGCGTAACAGAAGTGTTGCCTTCGGCGATGATGGAATGCGTTTCAATGCGAGAGTCAGGAAATGCAGCGGCAAAGCCCTTCAGGAATGCCGGCCAGGCATTGCCATCGAGGGGTTCGGGCGAGCCTGAGAGAGTGGCCCGAAAATTGTGAGCACGGAAGGAGGCCTCAGCGACCCAATCACGGTCGTTGAAGGCATCAATCCAGCGCTGATTCAGAGCCTTTACGTCGGAAGAGTCAGGCTTGATGAACCCGGCCGGAAGTTCTGGCAAGGGACCGTGGATATCGATGCCGAATTTTGCAGCTGTTGCGCCAAGTTTCGCCATGTCGGGTGGGGCGGGTGGGGTGTCAATAGGCATGGACAGCTCCAGAACGAACTGCTCAAAGCCGCCGGGCGTTGCAAGGATGAGCATGCGGGCAGGCGTGTTGCCAATGACCTGGAAGCCGTGAGGTACGCCGCGCGGGCCGAAGACGTAAGTGCCGGGACCACCCCTCATCCAGTTACCATCGCAGACGAAGGCGACTTCGCCTTCGAGGACGTAGAAGGTTTCGTCTTCATTGCGGTGCGTGTGATACGGCGAGCCGAAGCCAGGAGGCAGGGACCAATGCTCGATAAGACCGAAGGCGCCATTTGTGGATTCAGCGGATGCGCGCAATTGGGTTGGCTGACCCAGAAACTGAAAGGGCTCGGCTTCGCGGAAGTTGATGGCAGGTGCGGATGCAGTCTGTTGAGTGGTCATTATTTCTCCTAGAATGTTTTGCGCCGGAGCTTTCAGGCGTCCGATTCGCGCGATTTGTCCGGATGTGTAACAAGTGGGCGGGTCGTTACACATAGAATGTGAGCCAGCAGAAATGGAACGAGACGACGCAAAGCTGGCACGACAAATTGGAGATGGCGACCGCGAGGCTGAGGCAGAGCTTTGCAGGCGGATGGGACCGCGCATTCGGCTCTATGGGCTGAAGCACCTGCGCGACGCACATGCGGCCGACGATCTGATGCAGAACGTGCTCATTACCGTGCTGGAGACGCTGCGCGCAGGCAAGCTGCGCGAGATGGAGAAAGTTGCGTCCTTTGTGCTGGGCACCTGCCGCATGACGGTGATGGACCAGCGGCGCGGCGTGCTGCGGCGCAACCGGCTGATGGAACAGTGGGGATTGGAGATGCTGACGCCCCTGGCAACGCCCGGGCCGCAACTGGACGGCGATGCGCTGGGACGCTGCATGCAGCAACTGGCCGAACGCGAGCGTGCGGTGATGACGATGTCGTTTTACAACGAGCAAGAAAGTGCGGAGATTGCCGGGGCCGTGGGCGTCAGCGAGGCGAATGTGCGCGTGATCCGGCACCGGGCGATCCAGGCGATGCGCCGCTGCATGGGAGTTGTGCGATGACCGCAGACCCGATGCATTTGGATGCGGCTGTGCTGGCCGATTATTGGCTTGGCGCCCTTGATGCAGTTGAAGAGGCTCGTGTGGAGGAGCACGTGTTTGCGTGCGGCGATTGCGCGGCGCTGCTGGATGAAGTGCGCGCGATGGCCGAGGGTGTGCGGCAGGTGGCACGGAGCGGCGTATTGATGACGACCGTGAGCCAGGAGTTTCTGGAGTATGCGAAGGCGGAGGGGCTGCAAATCCGGCAATATGCACCGCCCGTGGGAGGCAGCGTGCAATGCACGGTGAGTGCAGAGGACGATTTTCTGATTGGGCGGCTGGAAGTGGATCTGCGTGAAGCCAAGCGTGTGGATTTGAGCCTTTGTGGCCTGGACGGAAGCGAGCAATTCCGGCTGACCGATATTCCGTTCTCGCACGATGACGATGCAGTACTGTGGCAGATGTCGATTAGGTTTGCCAAAGCTGCGCCGACGAGTTCGATGGTGGCGAAGCTTGTGAACGTGGACGAGAGCGGCACACAGAGCGTGATGGGCGAGTACACGTTCCACCACACGCGAACGCTGCCAGGGCCGGGAGCGTGGTAAGGGACTCAATCTTTTATGCGCGAAACGTTCTGCTCGAATTGCTTAATGATGGCTCGGACCAAATAGCGCTCTTGTGCAGGCGTGCGAATGGAGAGTTGAAATAGGCTGGGCTCTTCACCTACCAGCATTGCAACACCCGCGATCGGGTCGGTGTCGGGACGCAGGCGCGAAGTCGTTCCCAGCCCCTGTTGCATCGCAGGTGTTTCAAATTCAACGATGTTTTTTACGATTCGGCGGACTTTGTCGCCGGGAAATGGACCAGATGGGAAGTTTGCGGCGGGTTCAATTCCTTCGGCAATGACGTTGCGAAGGAATTGCGTGTATGCAGGAAAGAGACGCGCAATGGCGCGCGCAACTTCAAACCGGCCGGAAGTTTCTCCATCCGCAATTGAGACCTGAATGACTGGCCCCGAGAAGCCCCTCCAGTCAGAAGAGAAGAAGAGCTTCGAGTCGATCGCATTCGGCGTCACGAATAGAGTGCTGCCATTGGAGCCATAAGTTGAAAAACAATCCCAACCACGCGGAGCCAACACGCCCGGGCCGTACTGACCCTCGTACCACGAAAGCTTAATTGCCAGATTCGCAGGTATGGAAACCGACACATCGTGGCCATGTGGTGCTGCGATTGGCCCCATCTGGCCGTCAGATTTGCAGCCGACAAATGGTACTGTCACGCGATTCTGCGCGCACATACAGATGGTTGCCGACGTACTCAACGCGACAGTCGCGGCCAGGATCAGGATCGATTTCCGCATCTGCGAAATCCTCAACGGAGACCCTTTCATTCTGCGCGCTCTCGTGCAAACCAGTCTGGGCCAAGCTTTAGCGGCCGGGCCACTCTTCAACGACGATTCCGAGGTCGTTGAGCTGCTGAATGACTTTCTCCATGCTGCGGCGGATGGCGGGGCGGTTTTTGGGATCGGCTTCGGGCGACTCTGCGACGGCGACGACGCGGCCGTAGCGCCAGGCGCTGGCGGGGATGGCGACAACGGCTTCTGCGAGGTCGGAGGGGCGAATCTGCATCTCCTGGCGTCGCGCAGCGGCGGGGCGGAGCATGGGATCGCGGCCGATGGTGCTGGTGTTGGCGTCGGCAAGGATGATGCGGAGGTCGAGCGCGTCCGCTTCCACGGTGATGAAGGGATTAGCCCAGGCGGAAGCGTCATGCACGTCTACGTACATGCTTTTTGTGGGAAGCGGAATGGCCTTGAGAGCGTCACGCTGCTGGTCAAGCAGAGTGGCCTTGGCCTGTGCGGCGTGCTCGGCGTTGGAGGCAGATTTGGCAACGCCTTCGACGGCCTGCTTCTCTCTGTTGCAGGCGGTGAGGGCGAGTGCAGCACACATGGCTAGAAGAGCTGCAAAACGAACGCGGGGAAAACGGATCACAGAACTAAGAATAGCAAGGAGGAACGGTGTAGTTTACGTGTTTCTCAGGTCTCAAAAGCCTCTTGGGGCACCCAGTTTTGCGGATCGTTGATATCTATTTACCCTTCCAGGCAGGCTTGCGTTTTTCAAGGAAGGCGCGGGTGCCTTCGGCTTTGTCTTCTGTGGCGCAGAGAGAGCCGAAGAGTGCGGCTTCCTGGGCGAGGGCCTGGTCGAGTGGCAGATCGAGTCCCTGATCGACGGCGCAGAGCGTGGTGGCAACGGCGAGTGGAGCCTGCGCAGCGATTTCATGGGCAAAGGCTTCGGCGCGCTGCATGAGTTCCGCGGCGGGAACGACTTCATCGACGAGGCCGATGCGGAGGGCCTCCTGCGCGTTGATGATGGCGCCGGAGAGGAGCATTTTGAGCGCTGCTCCGCGACCAACGAGGCGCGGTAGGCGTTGCGAGCCGCCATAACCGGCGATGACGCCAAGTTTGACTTCAGGCTGGCCGAGTTTGGCGTCGTCTGCCGCGATGCGAAGGGTGCAGGCCAGGGCGAGTTCACAACCGCCGCCGAGAGCAAAGCCCTGAATGCAGGCAATGACGGGCTTGCCGCAGTTTTCAATGCGGCGAAAGATGGCCTGGCCGCGGAGGGCAAAGGCTTCGCCTTTTGTGGCGGGAATGGCGGCGATTTCTGAGATGTCCGCACCGGCGGCAAAGGCGCGACCACCGGAGCCGGTGATGAGGATGACGCGAATATCGGCGTTGGCGGCGAGCGCGGTGATGGCTGCGTCGAGTTCGGCAAGCAGAGCGGCGTTGAGCGCGTTGAGGGCTTTAGGCCGGTTAAGGGTGAGGACGGCGAGGGGCGGGCGGAGTTCGACGTGCAGGGTTGGGTCACTCATGCGAGAGAAAGCCTACCACTTTACAGGGCTTGGGATGAGGCATTGGCTCGGAAAGGGATGGGTGGGGATGTTCATGAAAATGGCCGCAGGCAAAAAAATCGGGTGGGCATCAAAAGGATGTTTGCCCACCCGACTATCACAAACCAGTGATGTATCGGTCATTCAGGAGACATGAATAGACTAAGATTTTGCGGATGTGATGTCCTGACCAAATAGGGCTAGAACTGACTCCACCCATGGTTTGAGACAAAATTCAGTCCATACAGCAGGCTGCACGTCATACCCTACTTGTTGCAGCAAAAGATGGCTGGAAAGATGGCCGCCATTCAAGAGATGTGCTGGCTGACCACCGGCGACGACGAGGAACGTTGAGGCACGAAACGCAGAACTGGCAGAAAACGTTTGGAAACCGGCGCATACAACAATTTTTGCGCGGTGGCTTCTTGTGCGCACTGGTAAGCATTCTTGCGGCAGGTACACGCGCGCTGGAGCCAACGACCTCACTGGGTAGCTACGGGCGGCAGGCCTGGGTAATGGAAAACGGCATGCCGCAGAACACGGTGCATGCGCTGACACAGACGCGCGACGGATATCTGTGGATTGGGACGGAAGTCGGACTGGTGCGGTTCGACGGGCATTCTTTCCTGGTTCTGGACAAGAATTCCAAGCCGGCAATCCCGAGCGGGGATATCCGCTGCCTGCTTGCGACGGACGATGGTGCGCTGTGGATTGGGACAGGTGAAGGGCTGGCGCGGCTCAAGGATGGAGCGGTGCGGGTCTACACGGAGAAGGACGGGCTGCCGGCAAATGGAATTCGCAGCCTGGAGTTGCTGCAGGGACACGTTGCCGCCATGACCGATTCGGGAGAGGTCACGGTGGATGGCGATGAAGTGTTGCCGGTTGAATTGAACAAATTGACGAGTATCGATCCGAGCCGGGAACCAAACTTCGCAGTGAGGCTCGCCTCTGGAGCGCGGGCTCAGGCTACACATGCGACGGTCGAACTGATGCTGCCGGGCAAAGAAATGCATTGGAAGGTGGGTCAAGAGTTGCCGGGGAGCCGCATTCAGACTTTGTTTGCCGACCGCGAGGGTTCGCTGTGGATTGGGACGAACGAAGGACTGGTGCGGTGGGCGAACGGGAAGCTCGAGAAGATGCCGGTGACGGATCCGCTGGCGAGCGCAAGTGTGTTGACGATCTTCGAGGACCACGAAGGCGATTTGTGGGTGGGCACAGAAACCGACGGGTTACACATTTTGCGCGATGAGCGGTTCAAGACGATCGGCGCGCGCGACGGACTCTCAAGCGACAACACGACGGCTGTGGTGGAAGACAGGGCCGGCACGCTGTGGGTGGGCACTAACGGCGACGGACTGAATGCGCTGAAGCGCGATGCCAGTGGGAAGTTCACGGTGAAGTTGCTGCGCGTGCGCGACGGCCTTTTAAGCAACGTGATTCTGGCGCTGGCAGCGGCACCCAATGGCGATGTGTGGGTGGGCACGCCGGATGGGCTGAATCGTATTCATGCAGGGCGGGTGACGGGATTCACTTCTGCAGATGGTTTACCAGATGATTTTGTGCGGTCGCTGCTGGCGGATGCAGACGGTTCACTGTGGATTGGCACGCGGCGCGGATTGACGCACTGGACGAATGCCGGCACGGGTCATGCGATGGTGACCGTGACGCAGGAGAGCGGACTGGACAGCGACCTGGTAGGCGCGATGGAGCGCGACACCAGGGGCGACTTATGGGTAGCGACGCTGGCGGGGTTGTCGCGCCTGAAGGGCGGGAGCACGGCGCGGAATGCGATCACGAATTACACGACGGCGAATGGGCTGCCGAGCAATGTGGTGACCGCGTTGCTGCCGCGTCCGGCAGGCGCAATGCTTGTGGGCACACAGGACCATGGGTGGAGCTTTTGGAATGGATCGGCGTTCAGGTCGGAGGACAATTTCAAGCTCCAGCAGGAGAGCGTGTACGCGATTCTTGCCGATGGAGAGAAGCACCTTTGGTTTGCAACAGGCGACGGAATTGCACGATGCAATGAGACCGGTGCGGCAGAGTGCGGACGGTGGCTGAAGTTTGGGCCGGCGGATGGATTGCGGAGCCGTGAAACAGCGACAAATAGCCATCCTTCTGCGTGGCGCTCGCATGATGGGTTGCTGTGGTTTGCGACGCCGAAGGGACTTGTCGAAGTGGATCCGGTGCATTTTCCAGTGAACGATGTTGTGCCTCCGGTGGCACTGGAGAGCTTTACGGTGGATGACGTGCCACGGCCGGTGAATGTGTCGTCAGCAATTCAAGCAGGGCATGTGCACTTCCAGTTTGATTATGCGGGATTGAGCTTTGTGGCACCGCAGAAGGTGCGCTATCGCTACATGCTGGAGGGGTTCGACAAGGACTGGACGGATGCGGGCACGCGACGTACGGCGTATTACACGAATATTCCGCCAGGGACGTATACCTTCCGCGTGCTGGCTGCAAACAATGACGGACTGTGGAATGAACAGGGAGCAAGTCTGCAGTTCAAGCTGGAACCACATTTCTACCAGACGCTCTGGTTCTACGCAGTGCTGACGCTTTGCCTGGCTGGTCTAGTGGTGCTGTACTTGAAGCGGAGACTGCTGCGGGCCGAACGAGAATTCACTGCAGTACTGGGCGAGAGGAATCGCATTGCGCGCGAGATACACGACACGCTGGCGCAGGGGTACGTGGGAATCTCATTGCAACTGGAAGTGCTGGCGGAGCTGCTGCGTCTGAACAAAGTAGACAAGGCAGCAAAACATTTGGATACAACGCGCGGCTACGTGCGCGAGGGACTTGCAGATGCGCGACAGTCGATTTGGGCACTTCGTTCGCAGGACTCCGGTGAAAAGACACTGCCTGTAGAGCTGAAGCGCGTGACCGAACAGGCTGGAGGTCAGGGGCTGGAGGCGAAGTTCAGTTTGTATGGCGCTTATCGCGCCCTGGGGCCGGAAATGGAGAAGGAAATTCTGCGCATTGCACAGGAGGCACTGCACAATGTAAAGAAGCATGCGCAGGCCAGCCATGTGTATGTGCAATTGGAGTATGGCCCCGAGGAGATTGCGCTGCAGGTGCGCGATGATGGACGTGGATTTGATCAGAGCAAGGGAGAAGGGATGCGGCCGGGGCATTACGGATTGACGGGCATGCACGAGCGCGCGGAGGCAATTGGGGGTAGGCTGGAAGTGACAAGCGAACAGGGAGCCGGTACAACGGTGCGGCTGAACGTACGGGCACCGAAGTCGGCAAAGGAGTGAAAGTGGGACAGGAGACGATTCGCGTACTGGTGGTGGAAGACCATCACGTGGTGCGGCAAGGCCTGATAGCGCTGCTGAGTGTGGTGGACGGACTTGAAGTGGTAGCACAGGCCGGCGACGGTGTGGAAGCAATTGCTGAGTTTCGCAAAAACCTGCCGGATATTACTTTGATCGATCTGCGGCTGCCGAGGCTGGGCGGCGTGGACGTGATTGAACGCATCCGCATGGAGACGCCAACGGCGCGGTTTATTGTGCTGACGACGTATGACGGCGACGAGGACATCTATCGTGCACTGCAGGCGGGTGCAAAGGCTTATCTGCTGAAGGGTATGACAACTGAAGAACTTATTCAGACCATTCGTACGGTGCATGCAGGCAAGTCCCATATTCCGCCGGCCATTGCCGAACGGTTGGCCGAACGCATGGGTACCGAAGAGTTGACGCCACGTGAGAGCGATGTTCTGGAACAGATTGTGCACGGCAAGAGCAACAAAGAGATCGCGGCCGAGTTGGAGATATCGGAAGCGACGGTAAAGACCCACATTAACAGCCTGCTGGGCAAGCTGGGCGTGACGGACCGAACACAGGCCGCCACGGCAGCAATCCAGCGCGGCATTGTTCCATTGGAATCGTTGAGGAAGCAGAACTGATGAAGATTGTGCTGTTGTCTGTAATTGCTTTGATTGGTCTGGCGCCTATGGCGCATGCGGAAAGGAATAATTGGCGCATGGCAACGGATGCGGAACTGGCTTCCCTGCTGCCAGCGCGAGCACCGGTGATCAAGGAGCACATTGAGACGGAGATGCGCACCGCCACCGGCATTGTGGACAGCCATGGCCACTACATTGCAGCAGTAGTGCTGATTACAGCCGGCTACTCAGCGGATGGCAAGTATTCACACTATCTGGAAGTACAGGAACCAATAAAGATTGGTGGCGTTATGCTGAAGCCGGGCGAGTATGTGCTGGGATGGACACGAGACGGCGACTCGCTGAAGGTGCATTTCAATCTTGCGGCGACGGGCGACCTAGTGGGCAATGCCGAGGCGCACCGAATGAACGGACAGGTCCGTGTGGAGAGCATCCGCATCTGGCCGCCGAATGACAAATCGATAGTGCAGATAGGGCGTTTCTCCATTCCGTATGAACTTGGCGGCGAGTAAGCCAATATTCAGGCGAATCACCTCCACCTTTCGATGTAGGCCAAGGATGCTGCCGGTCCGTATACTGGCTGCCATGTTGGAATCGATGATTAAGTCAGCAGTCCGCGGGCTGCTGTTTCTTTGTGCCTGTACTCTTGTTTGCGCACAAGCGCCCACCCCGTTGAAGACACCCCCGGTTGGAGGGCAGGAGGCCAGTTCCCCACACGCGCCTCAAATGGACGCGCAACACCGTCCGATTACGGCCGGCGGCTTTGTGAAGGAAGGCCCCGTTGTGTTTGAGGATGTGGCGGCCAAGGCTGGGCTCGACGTATGGACCCACAAGATGGGCACGCCAGAGAAGAAGTACATCATCGAAACCAAGGGCTCGGGCGTTTGCCTGCTGGACTACGACAACGACGGCTGGCTGGATATTTATATGGTCAACGGCTCGACGCTCGATGCGCTTACGGGCAAAGCCAAGGCGCCTCATGCCGCGTTGTTCCACAACAACCATGACGGCACATTTACAGAAGTGGCAGAGAAAGCCGGCGTGACCAATGAGCGCTGGGGCTTTGGCTGTGCGGTGGCTGATTACGACAATGACGGCTGGCCGGACATCTACGTATCCAATTTTGGAAAGAACCGCCTGTACCACAACAACCATGACGGGACGTTTACCGATGTTGCGGAAAAGGCAGGCGTGCAACTGGGCAACTGGTCGAGCGGCGTGACTTGGGGCGATTACGACGGTGACGGCAAGCTGGATCTGTTTGTTGCCGGCTATATTCACTGGGACTGGAATCATTTGCCTTCCAGCGGCGAAGGCAATGAGACGAATGCGTTCTGCACCTTCCGGGGAGAGCGTGTGGCGTGCGGTCCGCGCGGACTGAAGGGCGAACCGGATCATCTGTTCCACAACAACGGCGACGGAACATTTACTGATGTGAGTGAGAAGGCAGGTGTGGCCGACAAGGCAGGCTACTACGGCCTGGGCGCGGTTTTTGTGGATGTGAACAACGACGGGAAAACCGACCTGCTGGTAGGCGACGACTCAACCCCGAACTACATGTACATCAACAACGGCAACGGGACATTTGAGGATGACAGCTACTCTTCCGGCTACGCGCTGGACGAAGCCGGTCGCGAGACGGCATCAATGGGCCTGGCCGTTGGCGACTACCAGAACAACGGCAACGTGGATGTGTTTAATACGACGTTCAGCGACGACTACAAGCCGCTATACCACAATGATGGCGACGGCAACATGACGGACATCAGCTATCAGTTGGGTATTGCCGAGATTTCGGTTCCCTTCCTGAGCTGGGGCGACGCCTTTATGGATTACGACAATGACGGGTGGAAAGACCTGCTCATGTCCGATGGACACGTATATCCGGAGGCAGACAAGTATGCATGGGGGACGAGTTGGAAGGAACGGCCAATGCTCTTCCACAACATTGACGGGAAAAAGTTTGTTCCGGTGCCCGCAGTGGAAGGCACGGGACTGGCTGCGGTGATAGCCGGGCGCGGCATGGCTGTGGGTGACCTGTTTAACAGTGGCCAACTGGATGCAGTGATCAGCGTGATGGACGGACATCCCGTGCTCTTGAAGAATGTGTACCCGGACCACAACCACTGGCTTGAGGTGAAACTAATCGGTGGACCGAAGAGTCCGCGTGACGCCACCGGTGCCAAGGTGTACGTGACGGCAGGCGGAATGCGGCAGCGCAGTGACGACCTGAGCGGCGGCAGCTATCTCTCCAACAATGACCAGCGTCCGCATTTCGGTCTGGGCAAGGCTACGAAAATCGACGATGTAGAGGTGCACTGGCCGGACGGCATGATGGAACACTTTTCCGTGGATGGCGTGGACAAGATAGTGACGCTGAAGGAAGGAACGGGAACAGTGAAGAAGTAGGGGGGCATTCAGGGGTGGACAAAAGGCCGTGGCTCTAAGCCGCGGCCTTTTTGTTGGACTTGCGATACTTCTTGAGTTCTGGAGTGATGCGCAGCATACAGTCACACTCCCTTTACGAAAGCGTTACAAGACCGTGGTACTCTGCCGGTGTGCATCCACAAAATTCGACCCCCACTGATGCTTCATCTGCAGGTATAGACGGCAAACCGGAGCGCTTTACGGCGTGGCATGCAACGACGATTGCACTGCTCGCTTTCGGCTATTCAGGTTATTACTTTTGTCGTTCCAACTTATCGGTTGTTTTGCCCGACCTGATTCAAGATCTGGGAAGGCATGGCATTGCCGCGAGTGAAGTACAGGTTCGAATGGGGCTGATTGCTTCACTGGGCACGATGGCATATGCGCTTGGCAAGTTTGTTTCCGGATCAATGGCGGACTTGTTTGGCGGGCGCAAGAATTTTCTCGGCGGCATGGCTGGATCGGTTCTTTTCACCGTGCTCTTTGCGGTAGGTGGCGGTTTTCCACTCTTCACCCTGGCCTGGATAGGCAACAGACTTTTCCAATCCGCAGGGTGGGTTGGTCTGGTGAAACTGACGTCTCGATGGTTTTCCTATTCAACTTACGGAAGCGTCATGGCGGTGCTGAGCCTGAGTTATCTGTTTGGCGACGCGGTTTGCCGGTGGGTGATGGGGGTTCTAATGGCGCACGGAGTAGGCTGGCGCGGAGTCTTCTTTGTGGATGCCGCGGCTCTTGCAGCCCTGCTGTTGGCAAATTTGATGCTGTTGAAGGAGACTCCTGAGGAGCGCGGTTTGCCATCGCCCGAGGTGAATCCTCTGAATTTGTATGCGGGGGAGACACACAGTAAGGAACGCGTGGGGCTGGGTGCAATTCTTCTGCCACTGGTGAAGAGCTTTCCTTTCTGGATGGTCTGCCTGCTTTCATTGGGGACAACATTGTTGCGCGAGACCTTCAACTTCTGGACACCTACATACTTCGTACAGTACGTGGGTTTGACACCGAGTGTGGCAGCAGAGCGCAGTGCTTTGTTCCCACTTTTTGGAGGAGTGAGCGTACTGCTGGCGGGCGTGCTAAGCGACAGGCTTGGACTGAATGGACGGAACATTGTGCTGGTGGGCGGTATGGCAGCAAGTACCGTGTGTCTTGGTTTGCTGGCGCATACGCCGGGACATGCAAGTGTGTGGACACCAGTGGTGCTGGTGACGCTTGTTGGCTTCCTGATGCTGGGACCCTACTCTTACCTTGCTGGTGCGATGAGCCTTGATTTCGGTGGCAAGCATGGCAGTGCAACTGCGGCTGGCATCATCGACGGAGTGGGCTACCTGGCTGGTTGGCTTTCCGGCGACACGGTGGCGCGTATTACGGTTGCGTATGGCTGGAAAAATGCCTTTCTCGGTCTGGCAGCTGCGGCCTTGATGACAGCACTCGTTGCGCTGGTGCTGGCCATCCATCAGACACGTGCACAGGGGAAGGTGCTGGGGGCGGAAGCATAATGCAAGCAATTGAAAGCGTGGACGAAGTGTTCCTGCTGCTTGAATGCGGTGGCGGTGAGGCCTATTTTGGCGAGCCGGTAACAGTGCTGGAGCATAGTCTGCAGTCGGCCTGGTTTGTGCGGCAGAAAGGCGGCGAGGATTCGCTGGTGGCTGCGGCCCTACTGCATGATCTGGGCCATCTGCTGCACAACGAAGGCGAAGACGTTGCCGATCGGGGTATGGATACGCAGCATGAGGAATTGGGTGCAGCAGCTTTGACCGGGCACCTGCCGGACGTGGTTCTCGATCCGATTCGTATGCATGTGGCAGCCAAGCGGTATCTGTGCCATGCCAATCCGCGCTACTTTGCGGCGTTATCGCCCGCTTCTGTGGAAAGTCTTGCACTGCAAGGTGGGCCGATGACAGAGCAGGAAGCCGCTGAGTTTCTGGTGATGGCGCATGCGAAGGAGGCTGTTGCGCTGCGGCATGCCGATGATGCGGCGAAAGTACCCGGGTTGAAAGTGCCTGAACTTGCAAGCTATCGGTCGCTTGTCGAGCAATTGTGGAATTAGTGCCAGAGTGAGGTACGCCTGATTTGCCAAAGCTGGGCGCGAATGTTTCAATTTGATTATTGAAACAGGGGTGCCCCGTAAAGGCGGGGCTGAGAAGATACCCTCGAACCCGATCCGGATCATACCGGCGTGGGAAGTTTCCCCAAGTAAGCGGCCCTCCACTATTCGATGTGCCCGCTCTCCTGTTTCAAGTGGTTCAGATTGGAGAGCGCATGACATCGCATCATGCAGAAAACGTAAGAATCTATGAGGCAGCCAGTGATGGCCTGCGCAAGGGCGCGCGCCTGTTCGTAATCAACTTAGTTTTGCTGGCGGTGACGCTGTTAGTTGGAATGAATGCCGGAGCGCAACAGAAACCGGCCGAAACTACACAACAGCCGGTAAAGCCAGTGACCACTACCGTTGTGGTGCGGGGCGAAGTCACGAATAACTACCTTGCCAATCCCAAGACAAGCGTTACGCTGGGCGGAACTTCGTTGCAGGAGACGCCGCTGTCCGTGACTTCCGTTTCAAGTGCCGTGCTTGAGGATCAGGGCGCGCGGGTACTGTCCGACGTGGTGAAGAACGATGCCTCAGTGGGCGAAGACTACGCGCCCGTGGGCTACTACGGCGACTATCAGATTCGCGGCTTTCCGATCGACCTTGCGACGGGACTCCAAATCGACGGAATGTCGATTGCGGGCGAGCAGGATGTGCCGCTGGAGAACAAAGACCGCGTAGAGATTCTGAAGGGCGTCGCGGGGCTTGAAAGCGGCGTCGCATCGTCGGGCGGCGTATTCAACTTTGTGACGAAGGAGCCCGTGACGGACATGCGCCCGGTGATCGATATGGCGACGGATCATCGCGGCAGTGCGTATGGTGCGGTGGATCTGAACAAGATTTTTTCCGGCACATATTCTCCAGGCTTGCGGCTGAACCTGGCAGGCGAGCGCATTGCAACCTACGTGCAACATGCCAGTGGCTGGCGTGGTATGGGTGCCGCGGATGGTAACTTTCACTTTGGACAATCTACCGCGCTGTATACGGATTTTGAATACCAACACAAAGTGCAGCGCTCGGAGGCAGGCTACCAACTGCTGGGCGGAACGACGATTCCGGATCCTGTATATCCATCAACGATGCTCGGATTTCAAGACTGGTCGAAGCCGAACACTTTCGATACTTTCAACGCAGGTTCGCGGCTGGAGCACACATTCAATGCGAAGTGGTCAGGGAAGATTGCGGGAGAGTACAGCCATTCGTTGATTGACGACAATGTGATCTGGCCATATGGTCCTGCGCTGGATGCGGATGGAAATTCGCTGTGCCCGGATTCGCCTTACTACTTCTTTTGTCCGGATGGAAGTTACGAGATCTACGACTACAGAAGCCCGGGCGAGAAATGGATCAACGCGAGTGGTGAAGGTCTCGTCAAAGGACATTTTTCGACAGGCCCAATTACACACGATCTGATTGCCGGGGGCGAACTGTTTCATCGTACGGTGGATTTATCGCCTTCGGTAGTGTATGCGCTGATTGGTGTGGAGAATCTCTTCCAGCCGAATATTGCGTATGCGCCGGAAAGTCCATACCAACATGCGGGGCCGGCGACTCTCGCCGATTTCAACCATCAGACTTCAGCCATCGTGCAGGAGCGTGCGACACTACCGGGCAGAATTGCGTTGCAGGCAGGCGGCCGCTATGTGCGCGTGACTGACTTTAATTACGCAGGTGAACGTTCACTGTGGCTGCCACAGTATGCGATGACCTTCTCACCGCGCAGCGATGTGACGCTATATGGAAATTATGGCGTGCTGATGTCGCTTGGTCCGCAGGCTCCGTGGTGGGTGGACAACTCCGCTCTGTTTCTTCAGCCGTACTTCACGCGACAGACAGAAGTGGGCATCAAGTATGAGCGAACGATTCTGCTGACTGCCGCATTGTTTCGGATGAGGCAGCCATTCTTTTATCCAAAGGTTATTGATGCGCCTGACAGCTTTTGTACAGCGGATGAGTTTTCTGGGCCTGGCGACTTGTGTTTTGAAGCAGACGGCCATGAAACACACACTGGCCTTGAAGTGAGCGCACAAGGCAAGGCAGCAAGCTGGCTGCAGTTGACTGCGTCGATGGCGGCGATTCAAGCAAAGTCGAACGATACAGGAACGGCAGCATTTAATGACAAGCAAGTGCTGAATGTGCCCCATGTACGCGCCACGCTCTTTGCGGATGTGCTGCTGCCGCATTTCTATGGATTGCATTTGATGCCGGGCTGGAGCTACACGGGACGCAAAGCCGCCACGATGGACGATGCAGTGAATGTGGACGGTTATAACTTATTCAACCTAGGGGCCCGCTATACACCCGGTGGCGAAAATGGACATTGGACGCTGCGGCTTTACGCAGACAATGTTCTGAATAAGCGCTACTGGAAGGACACAGGCGCGAGTTACGGAGACATGTTCCTTCACCAGGGTGCGCCAACGACAGTGAGGCTTTCCGCGCAGTACACTTTTTGAATTGTTGTGCAAGGTGCTATGACCACGAGAAGAAACTTATGAACGACAAGCCGCTATCGCACGGGATGGATGGCACGCTGACAAATACGGACTGGCGCCCGCTCGACCTTGCGGAGGTTCGCTGGTTGCTTAGGCAATATCCCAAGTTCAGCGAGGCGATGCACATCCTCTCGCACAGTCCGCGGCCGTTTTCTGCAGCGAGCGTAGTGGAGACGTGCGACGGAAGAATATTTGTGAAACGGCACCATCGCAGTGTTCGAGATGCGGCGGGGCTTGGGGAAGAACACCGGTTCATGGCGCATTTAGCCGAAGCCGGAATGTCTGTGCCGCGCGTGCATACGTCAATGAGCGGTGCAACTTCACTTGAACGTGATGAGTGGTTGTATGAAGTACACAGCATTCCGGCTGGTGTAGACCTTTATCGAGATGAGTTCTCGTGGACTCCGTTTCACAGTGCGGAGCATGCCCGCTCCGCAGGCCAGGCCTTAGCGCAGTTGCATCTTGCTGCGGGGAGTTTTGTTGGACCTGCGCGCAAGGCTCAGCCTTTGGTTGGCAGCTTTTCAATCTTTGCGCACCAAGATGCAAGTGAAGCACTGCGTACTTATCTGGATGCCCGGCCAGCTCTGCTGGAAAGCGTGGTTACGCGAAACAACGCAGTGCAAGCACTGGATGTACTTGAAAGCTTCCATGAAGAATTAGTGCCCCACCTTGCTCACCTAAAACCGTTGTGGACGCATAACGACTTTCATCCTTCGAATCTCTTCTGGAGTGGCCGGGAGCAGGATTCGGGCGTAACCGCGGCGGTGGATTTTGGACTTTCGGACCGAACCAATGCGGTACACGATCTTGCGATTGCGATTGAACGCAGCATTGTGGATTGGCTCGCAATGCCTGTTGGTTCCGATGGAGAAGTACCTCTTGAAATCCATTTTGACGACTTGAGGGCATTGCTTGAAGGGTATACGGCTGCAAGGCCGATGAGCGATACGGAGCGTTCTGCATTGGCGCCCATGATTGCACTGTGTCATGCCGAGTTTGCATTAAGTGAGGCGGACTATTATCTCGGAGTCTTGAACTCGCCGAAAAAGGCACGGATGGCTGATGAATGGTATCTGCTTGGGCACGCGCGGTGGTTTCGCTCTGCACATGGGCGGAAGCTGCTTGATTTTCTCCGGCGGTGGGCTGAAGAGCAAAGTGGACGTCATGCGAAAGCGGTGACTGTATGATCACCAGCGCATTCAGCAACTTTCTGGTTGCACATGGCCTGGAGGCAGCCGGATTTGTGACTACAGCTGTTGGCATATGGCTGACGACGAGACGCTCTTTGCTGTGCTGGCCCGTCATTCTTGCCGCAGATGTGCTCTATCTTGTTGTCTTCTATCAGGCCCGCTTACTCTCCGATGCGATGCTGCAGGTTTTCTTCATCGCATTCACACTCTACGGATGGTGGAACTGGTGGCGCGACGTGCAGGATGAGGGTGAGGTTCGCGTAGCACCGTTGCCAATGCGCAATCTTTTCATTGCACTTTTGGCCGGCGCAATCGGGAGTGTCGCGCTTGGAGCTGCGACGACGCGCATGGGCGCTGCCCTGCCTTATCTTGACGCGGCGCTGGCGAGCTATAGCCTGGTTGCGAGCTGGTGGGAGGCGCGCAGACATACTGCCAACTGGTGGGCGTGGATTGTGATTGACGTGGTCTACGTGGGCGAATACTGGTACAAGAAGCTTTGGTTGACTGGTGTGCTGTATGGCCTACTAGTGGTTCTCGCTGTAATTGGCCTACGCGCATGGATGCGCGCGCAACGCGCGCATCAGACCGCTGCCTGCACGACATTTTCGAGCGGCTCTCCAGCTATATAACGTCGCACCTGCGCGGCGGTAATGGCGAGCGCGCGCGGCGTGAAGTTGGGACTCGACCCACCAACGTGAGGGGTAATCAGCAGGTTGGGGCAACTCCAGAGTGGGTGGCCGTCTGGCAGAGGTTCAGGATCGGTTACGTCGATGGCGGCGCGTATCCTGCCTGACTGCAAGGCTGCAACGAGTGCATCGGTATCGACGATGGGGCCACGCGCGGCATTGACGAGCAGACAGCCCTGGCGCATGAGACTCATTTGATGCGCGCTGATTAGGTGACGCGACTCCGCCGTGGACGGAAGAATAAGTACGACTACGTCTGCTTGAGGCAGCAGGTGGTTGAGTTCAGTGACGGCGTGGACCTTGGGATTCTCCCGTGCCGTGCGCGCCATGCGAATGAGATTGACATGGAAAGGCTGGAGCATAAGCTCGATGTCTTTCCCGATGGATCCGTGACCGATCAGAAGGACGGTTTTACCGGCGAGATCTTCAATCATGACAGGCGGAAAATTTGGGCGTGTGTCCCCTGAGATGCGGACATATTCTTCATTTGCCTCAGAACGGCGCTTCCAGCTTGCTTCGCGCTGCATCTCCATGAAAAAGGGAAAGTGCTTCATCATGGCAAGGATGGCTCCGATGGTCCACTCAGCCGTTGACACATTATGAGCTCCGCGAGCGTTGCATACGGTAACGTGCGGACCTACTGTCGATGGAATCCATTCCGTGCCTGCCATGAGCGACAAGACGAGGCGCACTCCGCGCAAATGTGGCCAGGTGCGCATGGCAAGTGTCGGATTAAACTCCGGAATCCAGATGTCGACTTCGACCGTTTCTTCCATTTTGGCGTGGACAGGAATGAACTCCACATCATTGGGGAATCCAACGAGAAGAGAGCCATCAATGGCAGCGGGATAAGCAATACGGATCATGGGCGTTTATGACCGGATGAGAAGTATCTCGGCCTTCATGGTACACAAGCGGGTCGGTATCGGGGAGGAGTTGGCAGGCGTGGGAACCGTCACACTGACAAGGATGCGCAGGTGACAGAATAGAGCCATGCGTTTGATGCCCCCCAAACAGTGGTCGCGCACGGACCTGAGCGGCAAGTTGCGCGCGAAGCCGTTCTTTCCATTTTTGAGCTGGGAACAGGAACGGGCGTTGGCGCTTGCGTTCAAGACCACCCTGGCGGCGGGGCTGTGCTGGTGGATTGCATATCTTTTCGGCCTGCACGACGGCTACTGGGGATCGATCAGCGCGATTATCGTAATGCAGTCGTATGTGGGCGCAACCGTGACAGCATCGCGCGATCGATTGATTGGAACATTTATTGGAGCGGTCTTTGGATTTCTTTTCAGCCTGTGGAATGCACTGCCCTGGAACTTTGTTTGCGCACTGATGGCAGCACTGGCCTTGAGCGGAATGTTACGGCTAAAGAACAGCGCAAGGCTGGCTGGTGTGACTGTGTGCATCGTAATGCTGGTGCACACGACAGGTTCACACTGGCCCATCGCGCTGGGGCGCATCAGCGAAGTTGCATTGGGCGTAGTGGTGGCACTGGCTGTATCGACACTTGTTTTTCCCGACCGCGCGCGCATACGACTCAAGGACAATCTGGCACGCGAATACCTGCAACTAGGATCGCTGTTTGAAGCGACGTTAAAAGGATATGGCGGGAAGGCAGCGGCCAATCTTGCGCAACTGCGCGAAGAGACACTGCAGTCACTTGAGGCCAACAACGAATTGATGGAAGCCGCTCGCAATGAGCCCTCTGGCGGAGCCGGATGGCAAGAGGGCTTGAATACCCTTTCGCAGTTTGGGTGGGCCTTGTTTGACGCCATCGGCGCGCTTGAACTGGCTGCTCAAGGAAGTGCCGACGACGCCTACTCGCACCAGTTGGACCCCGCACTTGGAATGCTTGCGACAGACATTCTCAACGGATTCCATTATGTGGCGCACTGCATTGATCGCTGGCGATTCCACGCGGCTCCGAAGGGCATAAACCTAGAGGAAGACATCACAAAGCTGGAAGCGCGCATGGCCGAGATAAGGCACACCGGGCTTACCTTTTCTCAAGATGAAATTTTGCGGGCCTATGCGGTGCAACTGCACTTGAAGCAAATTGCGCGTATCTTGCGCGCCTCGCGCGTGCAAACGAGTGTCACCGTGGGCGAAGCGCACCGAAAGCCAGCCACTACCTGAAGAAAGTCCTCAACGCTTCCGCACAGGCTTCAATTTCTTGAATTGTTATGGCGTAGCCGAAGCGGAGATGTCCCTCTCCCTGTGCTCCAAAAACAGAACCGGGAATTGTGGCGATGTGCGCCTTCTCAAGAAGAGTTTGCGCAGCTGTGCGGCTGTTTTTGTCGATCTTCTCCACATTTGGGAATGCGTAGAATGCCCCTGCCGGCGGATTGCACTCGAGGCCAACTTCATTGAGTGCGGAAACCAGCAGATCGCGACGCTTGCGATACTCCTCACGACGATGCGTGATTTCAGACTCTGTAGTCTTGAGCGCCTCAATCATTGCGAACTGTACGGGCGTGGTTACGCCGTTCGTCGAGTAGAGAACGATTTTGCGAAGCGCGGTCATGAACGGCTCTTTGGCCACTGCGTAACCGGCGCGCCAACCGGTCATGGCGTAGGTTTTGGAGAAAGTGAAACAGGTAATGGTGCGCTCTGCCATGCCTGGCAGCGACGCAATGGAGACGTGCTCTCCGTCGTAAACAAGGTCTTCATAGGCCTCGTCGGCGATCACGATGAGATCGCGCTCACGGGCAAAGGCCGCGACTTCTTCGGCTTCTGCGCGCGTGAAGACGAGTCCGCTGGGATTTTGCGGGGTGTTGTAGTAGATGGCGCGGGTGTTGGGTGTTGAGAACTCCTCAAGCGTTTTGCGGATGCCATTGCGGCGTGCTGTGACTGACGGCACGAGCAGCGGCCTGGCCTGTGTGCCTGTGACGAGATCGCCAATGGGCGTCCAATACGGTGAGAAGACCAGCGCATCGTCACCCGGATCGAGCACGCTTTGGAAAGCTGCATAAAGAGCCTGCGAGCCGCCAACTGTGGCGATCACTTCATCAGTGGTGACATTGATTTTGTTTTTCCGGGCAAGCTTTTCAACCAGTGCCTGACGCAGTGGCATGACGCCGGAAGATGGCGCATAGTGGGTTTGGTTTTCAACCAGAGCTTTAACTGCAGCGAACTTGATGGTTTCGGGAGTTTCAAAATATGGCTCGCCGCCGTGGAGGGAATGCACTTGCATGCCTTCGGCACGCAGTGCCATGACTTTATTGCGAATCTGTACGATGTCAGAGAATCCCACTTCATCCAGCCGCTTGGCAAGCCGGATACCGCTTTGCTTTGGCCTCATGAGTCAGGTTCCTTTCCTGCAGAAGCAGGTTTTTTATGATTTGCACCAGAATACCTGATACCCAATTTGGAAATGGGACAGCTAGACCTGAAGGGACTCTGTGTAAACCGCCATGCCAACGACCGCGTCCACGCCCATCGCATCGAGTGAATCGATCTCCTGCTGCGCCCGAATTCCACCGGCGACGATGAGCTGACGTGCGGTAATCTTCCGCAAGCGTTCAGCCACCCCCATGGGAAAGCCACCCATCAGGCCCTCGCCGTCTACATGTGTATAGAGGAATCCGTGTACGTAAGGCTCGAGCTGCGGGATGGCGTTGTCCGGCGTGAGAGAGACCTCAGCCTTCCAACCTTTGACGGCAATATGTCCATTTTTGGTGTCAATGCCGGCAACGATACGATCCGCCCCAAGGCTTGAGGCGAGATTCGCGGCAAATTCAGTTTGCACTCCGCCCTGATCCGAGAAGAGCGCCGAGCCAACAATGACGCGCTGTGCTCCGGAAGACAAAACCTCTTCTGCACGCTCGAGAGAGTGGATACCGCCGCCGACCTGACATGGCAGGCGCTTTGCGATTTGAGCCACGAGCGCGGCATTGCTGCCCTGGCGCATTGCGCCGTCGAGATCGATGAGCTGGACAAGTGGATATTTCGAGAACTTCTCGATCCAGTATTCGAAGTCGTCGAAGGCGAGACGGAGCTTCTCGCCCTGCACGAGCTGGACGATGCGTCCACCGAGAAGATCAATGGAAGGAATCAGCATGGGAGCCTCACGGAGACCCCAAACTTGCTGAGGTCTTGTTTAAGAGAACGGGCGCTTGAAACGCCGAAGTGAAAAATAGAAGCAGCCAAGGCGGCATCGGCCTTACCGCGTGAGAAGACGTCGGCGAAGTGTTCAACTGTACCTGCACCGCCGGAAGCGATGACGGGAATGCTGACGGATTCGCTGACTGCAGCGGTAAGTTCGCAATCGAAGCCGGCGCGGGTTCCGTCGGCGTCCATGGAAGTCAGGAGGATTTCGCCTGCTCCGCGGGATTCAGCTTCGCGAGCCCATTCGACGACACGGCGGCCTGTAATTTTGCGCCCCCCCTGAACGAGAACCTGCGCCTCGCGAACGGGATCGGCAGCCTCGGGGTCGCGGCGTGCGTCAATTGCAACCACGACAGCCTGCGCACCGAAGCTACTGCCGATGGCGTCAATGAGTGAGGGGTTGGCAATGGCTGCGGAGTTGACGCTGACTTTGTCGGCACCGGAGTTGAATACCTGCTCGGCGTCCTGTGCAGAACGGATTCCGCCGCCGACGCAGAACGGGACAAACAATTCGTTCGCGGCGCGGCGTACGGTATCGAGCAAGGTGGCACGGCCCTCGTGCGTGGCGGTGATGTCGAGCAGCACGATTTCGTCGGCGCCTTCGCGAGCATGGCGCGCGGCCAGTTCGGCGGGGTCACCGGCGTCGATGATGTCGACGAACTGAACGCCTTTAACGACACGACCGTTGTGCACGTCAAGGCAGGCAATAATGCGTTTGGTGATCATGGCTTCCTCGCAGTGACGTGGCGGGCGACGAGGTCGTTGAGTTCGGTGCGCTGGGCTGGAGTCATAATTTCCGTCGGGATCATTAAGAAGCAACTCTTGTTTGTATAAATGAGAGCGATCTTCTCATCTTGAGCAAAAGCAAAGACAGCTTGCCAAAGCACCTTAAGTTGGTTGACGTTGGCCAGTTCGCGAACAATCTGTTGGTCGTCAATCTCGAGAGTGCTCACCCGATTCGCATGCCCCTTGGGAAAATGAAGTCTGTAGCTTCTTCGTACATTAAAGAAGCGTCTGATGGGCAAACCTACCGTTATGACCAACGTACCAGCGGAAAGACCAGCTAGTTGGGCCGATAGCGCAGGATGCCTTCCATCTCCGAAATAGATCATTCCGGCAAAACTGACCGCGAAAAGCATTGGCCAGATGAACGGCAGGAATCGACGAGAGAGCTTTTGCCTCTTGTGTAGCCGCCATGCAGCCTTGTAGTCGTCTAATGTCAATGTGTATTCGAGCTTCATCGTGGTAGATCCAAAAAGTTCTTCAGTATTTTCAATCCAGTATCGCCGGATTTTTCCGGGTGGAACTGGGTCCCGAAAACGTTGCCCCGCTCAACGGCGGCTGCGAAGGGCTCGATGTAAGTGGTAACTGCAGCGGTATCTTCGGTGACGGGCGCCTTGTAGGAGTGCGTGAAGTAGACGAAAGCGCTGTTGGCGACACCGCGAAGCAGGCGCGACGTCGGTTCGACTTCAAGCGAGTTCCAGCCGACGTGGGGGACTTTTTCAGTGCCTTCAGGGAAGCGCGTGCATTGTTCTGAAAATGCCGTGAGGCCGGATTGCTCCGGGGCTTCAGTGGAACCGGAGAAAAGCCATTGCATGCCGACGCAGATGCCAAGGAATGGAGTGCCGTTTGCAATTGCAGCACTAATAGCGGGAGTAAGTCCGGTGTCATCCAGGCGCTTTGTCGCGTTGAAGTGGCCAACGCCGGGGAGCACGATGCGCTCCGCACTGGCGATGAGTGCGGCATCGGAATCTGTGACCTCAGGCTCCGCTCCAAGATGACTCAGAGCTTTCAGCACAGACGTGAGGTTGCCGGCCTTGTAGTCAATGACAGTAACGCGCATCAGAGAAGCCCCTTGGTCGATGGCAGCATATCCCCGAGCTGCTTGTCGCGCGAGCAGGCCACGCGCAACGCACGCGCGAATGCCTTGAAGATGGCCTCAATCTTGTGGTGATTGGATCGGCCGTACATCGTTTTTACGTGCACGTTTGCGCGTGCGCCGCGTGCGAATCCCTCAAAGAAATCTGTGACGAGTTCCGTTTGCAGGTCGCCGACCAGGCGCGTGCGCACCTGCGTGTCGACGGCGTAAGCGGTGCGACCGCTCATGTCGACTGCTGCCACGGCGAGGGTTTCATCCATGGGCATGACGAAGTAGCCAGCACGCAGAATTCCGCGCTTGTCTCCGAGTGCCTTGTCAAACGCTTCGCCGAGAGCAATGCCTACATCCTCCACAGTGTGGTGCTGATCGACATCGAGATCACCGGTGCAGTTGAGCTCAAGATTGAAAGCGCCGTGGCGCGTGAAGAGCTCAAGCATGTGATCGAAGAAACGAATGCCAGTGGAGACTTTGTATTTGCCCTTTCCCTCGATGGTGAGGGCAAGATCGATTTGTGTTTCAGCGGTGTGGCGAACGACGGTTGCACTGCGCAACGCTTGATTCCGGGCGGATGGTTTTGGCTTCTTATATGTGCTTGCTGGTGTCATTATTCCTCCAAGCGCAGAGCGGCAAGTGTGGTATTGAGTGCGGTGACGGCCTGGCGCATCTGTTCGCGCGTACCGATGGTGATGCGAACGCGGCCATCGCAGCCAGGGTCGCTGGAGCGATCGCGCACGAGTATGCCAGCTGCATTCATGCGGCGAACGAACTCGGCATGCTTTGGGCCAATCTCTACGAGGACGAAGTTTGCGTACGAAGGCCAGCGGCGCACGCCTGCCGCATCAAGCGCAGCTTCAAAGTCAGTGCGTGCCGCAAGCACTTCACCCACATACCAGTCGAGATAGGTCGAGTCATCCAGTGCCGCAGGCAGGCATGCAAGCGCAACGGAGTTGACGCTGTACGGCGAAAGGACCCGGCGAATCCACGTCATCAGTCCGGCTGGCGCGGCAAGCACGCCTATGCGCAATCCGGCAAGACCGTACGCCTTTGAAAAGGTACGCGCGAGCGCGAGGTTCGGGACCTGGCCGATGAGATCGGCGACGGTTTCACCGTAGAAGTGATAATAAGCTTCGTCAACGAGCACAACTGCATGCGGTGCACGCTTAGCAATTTCTAGAATCTGTTCACGCGTGCATGTGGAACCCGAGGGGCTATTGGGGTTGGCGATGGCGATGATCTTGGTGCGCGGCGTGATGGCTTCTATCAGGCGCTCGAAAGGGAATGCAAGATCGTCTGCGGCCTGAATGGAAACAACACGCGCGTCTGTGGACGAGGCGTAGACCTCATACATGGTGTATGTGGGAACGGGAAGGAGCAGTTCATCCCCCGCGTCGAGAAAGGCCTGAAAGAGGACATGAATCGCTTCATCCACTCCGTTGGTGAGAACGAGTTGCTCTGGCTTGAGACCGAGCTGTCGCGCGACGAGGGCTTCAACCGGCTCGCGCTCGGGGTAGCGTGTAATATCGCCGGACGCGATGCGGCTGAGCACTTCACGCACGCGCGGAGAGCACTCGTACGTATTCTCGTTGAAGTCGAGACGAAGCGCATTCCGGTCGCCAAGAGGTGGGTGGTACTCCTTGATGGCACGCACGCGGCTGCGAGGTTGAGGAACAACACTGTTGGAGGCTTCAGCCATTGCGTCTCCCCTTCTCCGCAGGTTTACGCATACGCGTGCGGATTGCGGCGGCGTGGCCGGTGAGGCCTTCCGCATCGGCAAGCAACGCGGCTTTGGGGCCAAGTGTGTGCAGAGCAGTCTTTGAGTACTGCTGCACCGTGATGAGCTTGACGAAGTCGTTTACGGAAAGACCACCGCGAACGCGGGCTAGCCCGCCCGTGGGCAGTGTGTGGTTGGGGCCGGAGATGTAGTCGCCCATGGGTTGCGGAGACCAGCGGCCGATGAAAACCGAACCGGCATTCTGCACCCATTCAAGGTCACCAGAGGAGTCGATAGTGAGGTGCTCCGGTGCGAGGCGATTGGTGATGGCGTGCGCTTCGTCCACAGAAGAAGCAACGATAGCGAGGCCATTGCGCATGAGCGATTGTGCAGCAACGGCGTTGCCGCGACTTTGAGTCTTTGCTTCAGCAATGACTTGCTTTGCGAGGGCCAGTTGTGTGGTTACGAAGATCGCGAGAGTCTCAGGATCGTGCTCGGCCTGAGCGACGAGGTCGGCAGCGATATCCGCGGGATTACCGGTTTCACTGGTAACAACGATTTCAGTTGGCCCGGCAAGCATGTCAATGGCGCACTCAAAAGCAACAAGGCGCTTGGCCGCGGTGACGTAGAGATTGCCTGGACCGGCAATCTTGTCGACGCGCGCGATGGACTGCGTACCGTACGCAAGGGCAGCGATGGAATGGGCTCCGCCAACTCGATAGAACTCCGAGATACCGAGCAAATGCGCGGCAGCGAGCGTTTCTCGCGCAGGCTTTGGTGATACTACGACGATGCGCGGAACGCCAGCGACCTGTGCCGGAATGGCCGTCATGAGCAGTGTGGATGGAAGCGGGTGACGGCCGCTTGGAACATAACATCCAACCGCAGCGAGATGACGCACGAGTTGGCCCGTCATAAGGCCGGGGATTGGTGAATCACTCCACGAAGCGGGAAGCTGATTGACGGCAAATGCACGAATCTGATCAGCCGCGGTGGTGAGTACGCTGCGCATTGCCTGCGGAGTCGCATCCCATGCGGCAGACATTTCATCAGTGGAAATGCGAAGTATAGAAGCATCGGCCAGACCGTCGAACTGTACCGCGTACTTCAGGAGGGCGCGGTCGCCGCGTTTGCGCACATCAAGCAGAATACGGCGAACAGCAGACTCAACGGATCCGAGCGACGAGGCGCCGCGCTGCTCGAGCGACTGCAGCAACGCGGCGGCGTGTTTGGCTCCCGGACCTTCTGTGCGAATGAGTTTCATCTGTGGCCTCAGGGTTAGAGCACTACCTTATTGAGCGAGTACTCCGCAATTCCGGTGGCGCGCGCAGCCTTAAGTCGTGGAATCACATCGCGCGCCACACGCTCTTCAAGAATCGTATTCACGGCCACCCACTCTGAATTGGAGAGCTGCGAAACAGTTGGCGAGTTCAACGCAGGAAGCACAGCAAGCACGGCTTCGAGATCCGCACGGTGCACATTGAGCATCAGGCCAATCTGCGACTGTGCATCGATGGCGCCGCGGAGCATGGTGGCAATTTGATCTATCTTTGTGCGCTTCCAATCGTCGGCAAGCGTCGACTTGGCCGCAATGAGATGCGTTTCGCTCTCCATCACCGTGTCAATAATTTTGAGCTTGTTTGCGCGCAACGAGCTGCCGGTCTCAGTGACTTCAACAATTGCGTCGGCCAGAATCGGTGGCTTCACTTCGGTTGCGCCCCAGCTGAATTCAACCTTTACGTTGACACCTTTGGAGGAGAAGTAGCGCTTGGTGACTTCCACAAGTTCGGTGGCGATAATCTTGCCTTCCAGATCCTCAGCTCTTTCGAAGCCTGACCCCTCCGGCACAGCCAAGACCCAGCGCACTTTGCGGCGACTGGTCTTGGCATAAGTGAGCGTAGTGACGCTTTCTACGTCAAGCCCGCTCTCAACGACCCAGTCAATTCCGGTGAGACCGGCATCGAGAACGCCATGATCGACGTAGCGTGCCATCTCCTGTGCGCGAATGAGCATGCACTCAATCTCGCTGTCGTCGATTGAGGGGAAGTAAGAACGACCGTCGGCGTAGATGTTCCAGCCAGCTCGCTTGAAGAGAGCAACGGTTGCGTCCTGCAGGCTGCCTTTTGGCAGGCCAAGTCGAAGTTTGTTAGCCACGGGCGGCCTCCGCTTCTGCAATTACCGGCTTTGTAAAGCAACTGACTGTGCCTTCGTGGCAGACCAGACCGTCACCTTCGACGACAACGCGGAAGAGAAGTGTGTCATTGTCGCAGTCGGTGGATGCGGTGACAATCCGAAGGCGGTTGCCGCTGGATTCACCCTTCATCCAGAGTTTCTGGCGGGTGCGGCTCCAGAATGTGACAAAGCCGGATTCAAGGGATTTGGCATAGCTGGTCTCGTTCAGGAAACCCAGCATTAGGACCTGTCCTGTTGCTGCATCTTGCACGATGCCCGGGACTAGACCTTCCATTTTTTCAAAGTCGATTGTGGGAACGTCGCTCATCCTTTTTCTCGTTTCGTTGGATTCCGAAGCCTGCCGCGCGCACAAAAAACCCGCGGGCTTGAGTGCCGGCGGGCCTGGTGTTTCTCGATCTCTTTGGCTGAAATTTAGTTCAGACCGCAGCAGTCCGCCGACATGGGGGTCCCATGATGATGGTGGTGACCGTGATGGTGGCGGTTCTGCATCTGAAGTAAAGCTAACGGGAAGGACCGCGACGTGTCAACTGGGTTCCTCTTGCCCAGGTTAGTCTCCACATGCATTTGAGGGATACCCCCTAGGCTGCAACTGGCGGCTCACGCAAAATGTCCACCACCCGCTGGTTAATGCGGTTGCGCACCTCAAAGCGTCCGGAGGCGCGAGCGATGTAACGCACCTGAATTTCAGTACCTGCGGCTGTAGGCCGCAGCGTGACCATGGGAGCCGCGCTGAACTGCACAGAACTGTCTCGGCGCATTGCGCGTGTCCACTCAACTTCAGCAATCCGCACATCGGTTTGTGTTTCTTCCACAACCGCCTTTTGTATCTTGTCCAGGAACACACGCGGATCCGCGGAAGCAGGCACGGCAACCGTGATCTCATCCCAGGTCCATTGCCCGCTTGTAGTGAAGTTGAAGTACTGGCCGCGAATGGCAAAGCTGTTAATGAAAGCGATGCGACGTCCGGTGGGTTGATCCTTGTCTCCGAGTTTGCCGGTTTCAAGCAGCGTAGTGTAGATGAGTCCGATTTCGACGACCTCGCCACCGACGCCGTTGATTTCCACCCAGTCTCCCAAACGCATGCCATTCTTGCCCATCAGAAAGAACCAGCCAAAAAAGGCAAGAATGAAATCTTGAAGAACGATCGTGATGCCTGCCGTAACAAGCCCTAGAATGGTGGGCGTTTGCTCTGGCGCGCCAAAGATTACGAGCAGGATAAGCACACCGCCAACCACTTGTGTAGCCAGCTCGAGAATGGCGCGGAGCGTATGCTTCTGTCGGCGATCGATGGATGGCCGTGACATGATGCGTCGGATGAGCGTATCTGCAAGAACCGTGAGAATAAGGATGAGAAGAACTACTGCAACTGACTGAAGGATCAAGTGAAGCACAATCCGGTGCTGCAACTGCACTTGAGCCGCCCACTTCTCGTATACGGACGCGAGCTGCGTTTCTGTCTGGATGCGGTCGTCAAGAATCGAGAGGATCTGACGCCGGGTGCGCTGATCCTGCATGGCGGCAAGGATCCCTGCACGGTCGCTTAAGGAAGCGATTGCAGCCTGCGCCGCGCTGGCTACAGGTTCGAGTTGGTTGTGCTGAATGGTAAGGCGGGCAATGTCCCGATTGGTACTTTGCTGTGCCTGTTGGAGCAGGTTGATGCGCGTATCTTGCCGGAGCCACGCACCTATGCGGCCAGCCAATGTGCCGTTACTCTTTGCTGACAGAACCGCAACCTCTCCCAGGCTTCCGGTATCCGCGTCGTACTTGCGCATGACTGCTTCGTGCGCGGCAAGCTCGGCTTGAATGTCGGAACGATTGTCACCTACCGCACGGTTGAAGTCACTTTGCGCATCTGCCAGTTGGTCTGAGTCGAGCCCCAGTTGCGTCTTTGCGACATCCAGATCATTTTCATCAAATCGAGATGTGGCACCTGCTTCGGCTTTTGAAGCGGTGATGAGGTCAACAAGAGATTTGTCATCGCTGACCATTTCCCGCAGCTTTTCCACGCGCTGAGAGAGTGCAAGTGCTTCTCCGACAAGTTTGCGATGCGCGGCATTCAAGCTCGCCTGTCGCAGAGCGGCGGCAAAGGCCTGGTCCACGTCATGATCAGCAAGGCGTGCGGCGTCGCGCGCATATTGCTTTTCCTCCGCGGTCACCGCTAGCGGCAAGAGCGCCGCGGCTGTCTTCCATGGACTGAGATCGACAATGGTCTTACGGCCTTCAAGATTAGCGTTTTCACCTGTACCGGACCGCATGAACGCCAGACTCGACATGACATCGCGCGTAACCCAGATGGAGGCGATGCAGACGAGGAACAGCGCCGCAAGCGCCAGGAGCAATATCAGACGCGCACGGCTGATCGTTTTCATCGATTTGGACGATTCTGGCTCAGGAGCCATTTGGGTAGTCGCCATGGCTCATTTTGACAGAAAAGCCGAGTTCCGGGCTGCCAGCGTTAGAGGAATAATACGCTCCAAGTTGAGTGCGCCAGGACATTGCCCCCGGTGGTAATCGGAGGCACAATGTGGATGTGCGAAACGCCCTGCTGATCTCGGCTCTGCTCACCGGTACGGTCAGTTCCGTCCATAACGCCACTTCGCCACAGGCATTAATCCGTGATCAGAACCAGGCCACACCAACGCAGAAAGTGGACATCAACCACGCTTCTGTAGATCAGCTCGTGCAGATACCAGGGCTCACGCGCGTTTGGGCCGAACGCATTTTCCGCTATCGGCCCTATCGTGGGAGAAATGACCTGCTCCTGAATGGCATTGTGCCCAGCGGGGTATATCAGCGCATCAAAGACCACATAATTGCCCACCAGCAACCGCAATAGATTGAAACCGCGGCGCTGCTTTAGTACTCGCTCTTCGATTTTCCGGTCTCGAGAATGCGTCGCAGGATCACGTACAGCACGGGAATGAAGAACAGATTGAGCACTGTTGAAAGCAACATGCCGCCGACGATGGTTGTACCTACAGACTGGCGGCCGATCGATCCGGCTCCCGTTGCAAAGTACAAAGGCAGCACTCCAAGAATGAATGCAAACGACGTCATGAGGATGGGACGAAGACGCAGTTCTGCTGCCTCAATTGCGGCTTCAGCAATGGATCGGCCTTTGCGCCGCAACTGTTCGGCAAATTCGACGATGAGAATCGAGTTTTTAGCCGAAAGTCCAATCAGCAGTACCAGGCCAATCTGGCAATAAACATCGTTCGAGAGTCCGCGAAGCGAAACAAGTCCCAGTGCGCCAAGCACCGCCATCGGCACGGCCAGCAAAATAATAAACGGCAGCGCAAAGCTTTCGTACTGCGCGGACAGCGTCAGATACACCACGAGGATGCCCAGCCCGAAAATCAGAATCGCCTTGCCGCTGGACTCGATTTCATCCAGCGTCAGCCCGGTCCACTCATAGCGCATGCCCGGCAGCATGTGCTTCTGAGCAAGTTGCTCCATGCCCGCAATTCCCTGCCCTGAGCTATACCCCGGCGCGTTCGAACCGTCGATTTCAACTGCGCGAAACAGATTGTAGTGCGTAATCACCGGCGGTCCGGCACTATCCGCGACCGTTACCAGATTATCCAGCGAAATCATCTGGCCATCGTTCGAGCGCACATAGAAGTTGTGCAGATCGCCCTCGTTCATACGGAAGGGCTCATCAGCCTGCACATAGACGCGATATGTACGATTGTTGAAGTCGAAATCGTTGACATATTGTGAGCCCATGAAGACGCTGAGTGTCGACGTGATCTGAGATAGCGGTATGTTAAGGCTCTTTGCCTTCTCGCGATTGATCGTGACGAGTACCTGGGGATCGTTCGCAGAGAACGTGGTGAAGAGATTTGTAAGATCCTTGCGTGCTCTGCCGTCGTTCACAATCTGGTGAGCCACGCGATCGAGATCGGAAAGGGTGTTCGACCCCGTGTCCTGCAGCATGAACTGAAATCCGCCAAAGCTGCCCACACCGCTGACGGCGGGCGGCTGAATGATATTCACCATGCCGCCATCGGGGGCAAACATGAGCGACTGCAATTTGGGCGCAAGATCGGCGACAATATCAGCCGTCGTATGCCCCTTCCCGCGCCGCTCATCGGCAGGCGTTGTGCGCACAAACATCATGCCCGCATTGGAAGCATTGCCGCCAAAGCTGAAGCCCACAATGGAAAATGCGCCCGCAATATCCTTGTTCGTGGAAAGAATTGCGGAAGCTCTGTCCGCCAGTCTGGACGTGTAAGAGAGCGATGACCCCGGAGGCGCCTGAATAATCACCATCAGAAAGCCCTGATCCTCCTGGGGAATGAAACCCTGCGGCACGCGGTTGTACACCCAAAACGTACTCCAGAGTCCCGCGAAGAACAAAAGCAAAACAACGTAGCGCAAGTTGAGCGCTCCATGAATCAGGCGCGCATACGTTCGTCCCAGCCAGGAAATGAATCTATCCACCCCATGGACAAACGCCGCAAAGGCGCGCGAAACAAAACCGATGTGCAGGAAGTCAAGCTGATGAGGCCGGGCCTCTTCACCGCGCAGAAAGAGAGCAGACAGCGCAGGTGACAGCGTAAGTGCGTTAAACGCTGAGATGGCGATGGCAAAGGCAATCGTCAAGGAGAACTGCCGGTAGAGAATGCCTGTTGTGCCGGGGAAGAACGACACCGGCACGAACACCGCAATCAGCACCAGCGAAGTCGCGATCACAGCACTGGTCACTTCGCCCATTGCGCGCGCCGTAGCCTCGTGTGGGTCAGAGTGCTCCATGGCGATGTGCCGCTGCACGTTTTCAATTACAACGATCGCATCGTCCACCACCAGTCCTGTGGCCAGCGTAATTCCAAACAAGGTGAGCGAATTGATGGAAAAACCGAACAGGTGAATGAAAGCGAAGGTGCCAACCAGAGATACAGGAATGGTGACCGCCGGAATAATGGTGGCGCGCCAGTCAAGCAGAAATAGAAAGATGACCGCGATCACAATGGCGATAGCTTCAGCCAGCGTGGTGAGCACTTCCACAATAGAATCGTGGACGAAGGTCGTCGAGTCGAAGGCGATTACATAGTCCAGCCCCGGCGGAAACGACTTCTTCAAATTCGCAAGCACAGCCTTGGCCTGCGCATCCACCTGCAGTGCATTGGCATTTGCCAACTGCTGCACGCCTATACCGTGCGCCGAGTAGCCGTTGTACTTGAGGATGGAGCTGTAGTCTTCTGCCCCGATCTCCGCATGCCCCACATCCTTCAACTGCACCAGGCCGTTGGGTGTGTTCTTGATGATGATGTTGTCGAAATCCTGCGGTGAACTCAACCTGCCGATGACACGCACCGGAATCTGAAATGCCTGCGATGAGTCCGCTGGCTGCTGGCCTAGTTGGCCTGCGGGAATCTCAACGTTCTGCTCCTGAAGCGCACTCACCACGTCGGAGGCGGTAAGCCCGCGCGCCGCCAGTTTGAGCGGGTTAAGCCAAATACGCATGGCATATTTGCGCTCACCAAAGATGTTGATGTCACCGACGCCCGGCACTCGTTTCAGCGCGTCCTTCACATAGACATCGAGATAGTTCGAAATAAATTCATCCGAGTAGCGGCCGTCACGCGAGAAAAAGCCGGCGCCAAATACGAAGTTGCTATTGGCTTTGGTAATGGAGATACCCGTCGCATTCACCGCAGCAGGCAGACGGCCCGTCACACTGGCCACGCGATTCTGTACATCGACCGCGGCGATATCGAGGTCATATCCGGTCTGAAACGTAACCGAAATCATGCTCGTACCGCTGTTGGTGCTGGTCGAACGGATGTAGCGCATGCCTTCTACACCATTGATGGCTTCTTCCAACGGAATAGTGACGGCCTTTTCTACAGTGTCCGCATTGGCGCCCACATAATTACATGCAACTGAGATTTGCGGCGGAGCCAGATCGGGATACATGGCGATCGGCAGACCGGGAATGCTGATCGCACCGGCAAGAATAATAAGAAGCGCGCACACTGTCGCAAAAACAGGCCGGCGAATAAAAAAATTCACGAACAAAGGAAGCCTACTTTCTTTGCGGTTGAAGAGCGCGCATCAGCTTACACTCTTTACGCTTGGGTCTTATCACAGATTCCACAGGCGCAACAATCAGGCGCCAAGCGGCATGACTGGCATGCCATTGACCAGGAACTGTGTGCTTGAAACGATAATCAGATCGCCCTTGCTAAGCCCCGAGATAACCGAATACATATTGCCGACCGTGTCGCCCAGCGTTACTGCAACCTGCTTCGCCACAAACTTGCCATCTACTTTTTGGGCGGTATAAACAAAACTCTGCCCGCCAAGCCGCGATACCGCAAGCACCGGAACAACAACCATTGGCTTGGTATCCCAGATCACGCGCGCCTTGATCAACTGCGCATTGCGCACCATATCGGCCGTCGCATGCACCGGAGCCTTCACCAGAATGCCCTGAAGATTGGGGTCCACCTGCGGTGAGATGAAATCGATTTTGCTCTTCTCCAGCAGTTTTCCGCTCGTATCGTAGAGTTCCACTCCCAACCCCATCTTCACCTCGGAGGCGCGGTCGGTCGGGATGTAAATGTATGCTTCCAGATCTTTGTTCTCGTCCACCGTGGTCAGCATCGTCGATGTCGAAACATAGTCGCCCACGTGTACGGGAATATCGCCCACAACTCCGTCGAAGGGAGCGCGAATCGTGTAATACGCCAGTTGCGCTTCCTGCGTCTTGCTCAGAGCAACGGATGACTCGTAGTCTGCCTTCGCATTGTTGTACGCCTGCTGTGCCTGGTCGTATGCCTCACGGCTGGTCACGCCCGCATCAAACAGCTTCTTCTGGCGATCTAACTCCGTCGTGTCGTAGTCGTAGAGCGCTTTCTTTTGGAGTTGAGTGGCTTTCTGCGCCTGCACACTTGCCATCTGCGGCTGCGCATCAATTTCCATCAGAGGCTGCCCCGCGTGCACGTGGTCGCCGGAATGTGCCTGAATACCAATCAGGCGGCCGCTCACCTGCGGCTGCAGTGTTGCGGACCGGCGCGACTTAATCATAGCCACATATTCGCTACCCTGGGCAACCGGTTGGAACTCGACAGGCACTACCTTGACAGGCATAGCCTGCATGCCTGCCGCCGATTTTTCTGCCTTCTGTTTGCAACCCGCAGGGAGAAATGCCAGGACTGCCAAAGTACAAATTACAAAATTGCGCTTCAAAACTGTTTACCTCTCGAACCCGTTAACCAAACTGGGCGTCGCATTCAATCGCGGCAAGACTCCAAAAATATGGGCCGCGAAACCCATCCTACATTGCCGCATAGCCTTGAGGAAAAACGAGAAATACCCAGTAAAGGTTCGGGAAAACTCGAATTAAAGGGACTCCTTCATAGGACGAGCAGTAACCCTCGATTGACGCAATTTATTTTGCACCAGGATAGGCGCGGATTATGTGCTGAGCAAACATGCGCACCTCTCCCCTCCCGAGGTCTGCAAAGCCTCACTTTTGAATCTCTTGTGGCATACCTAGACTCTGGTGGATAGAGTCCAGCGCTTTGACACACTGGGTTGAAATTGATAGCCTTCATAAGGGCGTTTGTGGCTGTTTCGCAATGCCTCCCACCCACCTGCGTCCCCGTCGTCTAGCCCGGCCTAGGACACCGCCCTTTCACGGCGATAACACGGGTTCAAATCCCGTCGGGGACGCCAATAGATTGAGCTACTTGCACATCCCGTCCAGAATTTTGTAGGTCCGTTATGGTCCGATAAGGGAAAGTGCCCTCGCTGGGCTGCGCTTTGCGCA
>JAGWSG010000182.1 GCA_028876335.1 Acidobacteriota bacterium | reverse complement strand
TGTCCGGAGCACAAGAAGCCAACTTTGGTGGGACATAAGCAGATACCGCCCCAACATTCTTCAGCGTAATCCTCAGCGCTGCTGGCCTGCCGTCTTCTTCCGTTGAGGCCACAACAGCTTTAAGCGATAGCTTCGCCTGCTTAGGAGCGTGACGGCCTTTGGTCTGCCCGTAAAGAGCCAGTGCACAACTGAAAGCCATGCCTGCGCACACGACGAGCGCTGCGAACTTTCGAGCAAGCATTCCAATTGTCATACTGAATTAGACACCGACACCGGGGAATTAGGCACGAACATGGATTTGCGGTCTGATTTCTTGACACCAAGCCAGGTAATCACCCCCCAAAACCGCCGGGCAAAACTATGGTTTACGAGGAGTTTTCTTGACACATTGAGCTTCAGCGGTGAAACTTCCAGCAAGGTTCCCAACGCGATGGACGGAGGCGATACCATTGCGGCCCATTGGGGGAGACACTTCTTTGAATAAACCCGATACAGGCAAGATGACGTTTACGCTGCCTTCCACGATGGAGAGCGTAAGCGAGGTGGAAGCCGCAGCGGAGAAGATGGCCACGGAGGCTGGTTTTGACGAGGACGAACTCTTCAAACTGGCCATGGCAGTGCGCGAGGCAGCAGTGAACGCCGTGCTGCACGGCAATGACTACGATCCGACCAAGAAGATTGCCGTGAGCCTGGAAAATACCGGCAAGTCGCTGGTGATGACGATTGCCGACCAGGGAAATGGGCTGGACCCCGATTCCCTGCCCGACCCCCTCGCTCCGGAAAATTTGATGCGTGGAACCGGTCGTGGAATATTCCTCATCCGGTCCTTTATGGACGAAGTCCGCTTCAGACAGCTCGATCCGGGGACCGAACTGACCATGATCAAGCACCTTCCCGCCGAGGGTGGTGCCGCAAGTTAGGGCGAAGGGGGCCGCTGCGCCGATACCGGGGGGACACGACGCATCGGAACATTCCACAGAAAGTAGCCTGCCAACCCCTCCGCACAGGCAGGCAAAACTGCTATAAACGTATTACCCAACAAGGAGGAACATCCGTGGCGTTATCGATTGCATCCCGTGAAGTGGACGGCGTGACCGTTCTGGACCTGAGCGGGCGTATCACTCTGGGCGAAGGAAGTGTGCAGTTGCGCGAAGCCATTCGCGACTTGATCAGCAAGGGTTCGAAGAACATTCTCCTGAACCTGGGGGATGTGAACTACATCGATAGCTCGGGGCTGGGCGAGTTGGTAAGCGCATACACAACCTCAAAAAACCAGGGTGCGAACCTGAAGCTGTTGAACCTGACCAAGAAGGTGAAGGACGTTCTGCAGTTGACCAAGCTCTACACCGTATTCGACGTTTTGGACGACGAAGCCAGCGCGATCGCCTCATACAAGTAAGCTTCTCCGCAAGTCTCGATTAAGAAATCAAAGGCCGTTCCCTGCCCAGGGTGCGGCCTTTGCCATTTGCACGAACGATCGCTGTACGTTCGCACTGAGTTGAATGGCTCCCTCCAGGTACACTGCCTCTCCATTTATCATTCCCTTGTTACGGTCTGTTCACATTCAGTCGTATCCGCATGCCGCGTAGGCAAATCAATAAGGCTTTCCCCCTTCAAGATGTTTCTGACCAAAAGACGGCTCTTCTCCTCATTGTTCCTTCCTGTCTTGGTTCTTGCATTTTCTGCAACCAGCAGCATGCGGGCATTCGCAACTGGCCACCCGCACCACAAAGCAGCCCACCTGGCGGTCGTTCCGCCCATTCGGCATGTCTTTGTCATTGTTCTTGAGAACAAGGACTACGATCAGACCTTCGGCCCCGGCTCCGACGCGCCGTATCTTGCGAAAACTCTTACCGCGCAGGGCGCACTGCTCACTCAGTATTACGGCACCGGTCACAACAGCCTGGACAACTACATCGCCATGGTGAGCGGCCAGTCGAACAACCGGGCAACCTCGGCCGATTGCGGCGATTATGCAGATTTCCACCAGATTGGCTCAGCAGCCGACGGACAGGCCGTAGGCGAAGGCTGCGTGTATCCCTCAAGCGTAAAAACACTGGCCAACCAGCTCACAGATGCGCACCTGACATGGAAGGGCTACATGGAGGACATGGGCAACGATCCGGGGCGCGAGTCGGCTACTTGCGGCCATCCTCCGCTGAATGCGCCTGACCTGACCCAGCGCGCTGAAGCACCCAGCGCGGCTGTTCCTGAAGGTGACATGTATGCCACCCGGCACGACCCCTTCGTGTACTTTCACTCCATCATCGATACGCCTGCGTGCGACAAGAACGTGGTGAACCTGCGTCAGCTGAACGAGGATGTGAAGAAAATCGAAACCACACCGAATCTCTCCTTCATCACGCCGAACCTTTGCAATGACGGACACGACTCCCCCTGCGCCAACGGTCAGCCCGGCGGATTGAAATCGAGTAACGAATTCCTGAAGAAGTGGATTCCGATCATCACGGCCTCGCCTGCCTACAAGAAAGATGGTCTCCTCATCATCACCTTCGACGAAGGCGGCAGCGGCATCATCGCGAAGTCAGCATTGGAAACCACCGTGACCATTGCGGGCGCAAGCTGCTGCGGCCAGCAGGAGGGGCCCAATCTCCACGGAAAGTATCCCGCGGAACAAACGTACATCTCGCATGGTCGACTCATCAGGAAGCGCACACTGAGCTTTGGAGGCGACAGAACCGGTGCCGTACTACTATCCAGATTCATTCGCCCAGGTACCGTCACCAACGCGCCTTACAACCACTATTCCCTGCTCAAGTCCCTCGAAGAAATCTTCGGCATCCATGAGTATCTTGGCTATGCAGGCCAAAAGGGGCTCGTAGCCTTCGGGCCAGACATCTTCACTGCCCACTGAGCCATGAGGTATTCGCCCCACGCACGCGCCCGGCATCCTCAGCTGCGATTCGCTGCAGCATTCGGCGCATGCACCGTGGCGGTCGTGCTTTTCGTCTCGGCCTCGGCACACCTGCAGGTCCATGCCGGCACGCATAAGGCGATGGACAATACTTCGCTGAGTCCAGAAGCCGAACTCGGCAGGCAGATCTTCTCTGACCACAATCTCTCAGCCTCAGGCAAAATGGCCTGCTCCACCTGCCACGATCCTCGCTTTGCCTACGGTCCGCCGAACGCAACGCCCGTGCAAAGCGGCGGCCCATCTTTGCATAGTCCCGGTTATCGCGCAGTGCCTTCACTGCGTTATGTGCTCAATTATGTGCCGCGGTGGACTCACGTTCGTGACACCAATCCCGTTGAGCAATTGACCGAGCCCGACACCGCTCCGACAGGCGGCTACACCTGGGATGGCCGCTACAATTCTCTGCATGCGCAGGCCATGCTTCCCTTCTTCTCTCCCGTTGAAATGGACAACAAAGATGCTGCGAATCTCGCCGCGAAACTGAAGCGTGCGTCCTATGCCAACACCTTCCGCACCGTCTTCGGTCAGCATGTCTTTGACAATCCAACACAAGCCGTCGAAAAAGCAACGCTCGCGCTTGAGCAATTTGAGTTGCAGGACAAGAGCTTTCACCCCTACACAAGCAGGTACGACCGCTGGCTCAATGGCAAGGCCACGCTCACACCGCAGGAGCTGCACGGCAAGCAATTGTTCGACGATCCGGACAAAGGCAACTGCGCCTCCTGTCATATTGACCAAAACGGCGCTAACGGTGCGCACCCCATCTTCACTGATTTTCAGTTTGAAGCGCTCGGTGTCCCGCGTAACAACGCTATTCCCTGGAATAACGACCCGCACTACGACGACATGGGACTCTGCGGTCCCTTCCGGCAGGACGAAGCAGCCAAAGACCCCACCAATTGCGGACTCTTCCGCACGCCCACGCTGCGCAATGCGGCCATTCGGCAGGTCTTCTTTCACAATGGCGTATTTCACTCGCTACGCGAGGCGCTTGAGTTTTACGTGGAACGCGACACCAACCCGGAGAAGTGGTACCCCAAAGGATCGGATGGCAAGGTAGAGAAGTTCAACGATCTGCCCATGCGCTACCGCAAAAACGTGGATACCTTCGACTCACCGCTCAATCTGCACCGCGGGCAGCAGCCCGTCTGGAACCAGCAGGACATCGACGACGTGATCGCCTTTCTCAAGACTCTCAACGACGACGACGTGGCGAAGAGGTACAGCACTGCTGACAATCGTTAATCCCAACAAGGTGCGCCAGCCTCGAGATCTCTACTTCCTCCGCAACGGCCTGCGCGTCACGCTCGTCAGCTTGCCCGTAACGTTCAGCTTCCTGTGCTCCACGGGCGAGGACAGCACCAGGCTCGTCACCGGCGTTCCGTACGGCAGCAGCGCTTCAATCAGCGCTTCCAGGTCCGCCATGCTCGTCGTGGTCACCTTCAGCAGCAGGTCGTCGCCGCCCGTCAGGTGGTGGCACTCGCGCACCTCTTCCAGCGTTTTGATGAATTCGATGACGCGGTGATAATTTGTTCCGCCGCAGCTCATGCGGATGAACGCCATTACCTCAAGCCCAAGCGCCTCCATGTCCACGTCCACGCTATAGCCGCGCACAATGTTTACTTCTTCCATCTGCCGCAGACGCTCCGCAGTTGCTGTGGGAGACAGCCCAATCCGCCGTCCCAGTTCCGCTACACTCACCCGCGCGTTCTCTTGCAACTCCTTGAGAATCTTGCGTCCGTAGTTGTCCAAAAGGCTAGTGGAATCCATGGCAATAGCTTACCAGCATAGTGGAAACCGCCATCATCGCCAAGTACTACCCAACAACTCCCCTGTACTGAGCTACTTTTGCAGCCGTACCATCAGATTTATGGACGCAGTTCTGCTCAATGGTCAGCCTCTCTCGCTCGACTCTATTGAATCCGTCGCAGTACACAATCGCCCCGTCGCCATCGCGCCTGAAGCGCTTGCGCGCATGACCGCAGGCCGCAACACAATTGAAGAAATCCTCGCCACCGGCCAGACCGTCTACGGCGTCAACACCGGCTTCGGCAAACTGTCAGACGTAAGCGTCCCACCGGAGAAACTCACTGAACTGCAGTTCAATCTCGTACGCAGCCACGCCGGCGGTGTCGGCAATCCACTCTCTGAGCCGGAAGCGCGCGCCATGCTGCTGCTCCGTGCCAACGTGCTGGCCAAAGGCTTCAGCGGCGTTCGTCCTGCGCTTGCGCAACTGCTCGTCGATTGCCTCAATGCAGGTGTTCATCCCGTCATTCCTGAGAAGGGTTCCGTCGGCGCCAGCGGCGACCTCGCTCCGCTTGCGCACCTTGCGCTCGTCATCATCGGAGAGGGCGAAGCCTTCTACCAGGGCGAGCGCATGCCTTCATCAGATGCCCTGCGCCTTGCCTGCCTCGCGCCCCTTACGCTTGGCGCCAAAGAAGGACTGGCTCTGCTGAATGGCACGCAAGCCATGACCGCCGTTGGCGCCCTGTGCATGGCGCGTGCGCAACGTCTTGTTCGCCTGGCTGATCTTGGCGGAGCCATGTCACTGGAAGCGCTCATGGGCACGCCTGCCGCATTTGACGCACGCATCCACAACGCACGGCCGCACTCCGGCCAGATTGCCTCTGCCGCACACCTGCGCGCCTTGCTTGCAGAATCCGAAATCCGTGAGTCGCATCGCGAGCACGATACCCGCGTGCAGGACGCCTACTGCCTTCGCTGCATGCCGCAGGTCCACGGCGCCGTGCGTGACGCACTGGCCCACGTTACCGGTATTCTCGAAATCGAAGCAGGCTCGGCGACAGACAATCCTCTTGTCTTCCCCGCCGCCCCGCACGAGGCGTTGCCTGACGCCGTCATATCAGGCGGCAACTTTCACGGTGCGCCGCTCGCCTACGCCTTCGACTACGCAGCCATTGTCCTCACCGATCTTGCAGGCATCTCCGAGCGCCGCATCGATCGCCTCCTCAATCCCGACATCAATGAAGGCCTCCCCGCATTTCTCTCCCCTGACCCCGGCCTCTCCTCCGGCTTCATGATGGCGCAGATTGTCGCGGCGGCCCTCATCAACGAGTGCCAGGTTCTCGCGCATCCTTCGTCCACCGGCTCAATCCCCACTGACGGCGGTAAAGAAGACCACGTCTCCATGGGCATGACCGGCGCACTCAAACTCCGCGGCATCCTCGATCATGTTGAACGCATTATCGGTATTGAACTCATGTGCGCCTCACAGGGCATTGAATTCCGCCGTCCACTTCGCGCCGCCAGGCATGTCGAGTCCGCACTGGCCGAAGTCCGCAAGATCGTCCCGCGCCTCGAGCGTGACCGCATTCTCGCCCCGGACATCGAAGGCCTCTCCGCAGCAGTACGTACCGGCGCATTTAACGCCTGGACAAGGGACTAGAGCAGCGGGCCTGAAGCGCGTCTTCGCAATCTGGGGCTTTATCGCACAACACACGCCTCGCCTAGTACGATGGAGTGCGAATCCCGGAGGAATCCGCGCGTGAAGCTCTATCGCACCACAACTGGCATC
>JAGWSG010000181.1 GCA_028876335.1 Acidobacteriota bacterium | reverse complement strand
GGCCACAGATGTAGTCGCTGCCTCAAGACAAAGACAAGAGAAGAGAAAAGCGGAGGAATTTATGACACTCGGCACGAAGCTGGGAGTGTTGGTTGCCGGATTTGCGATAGTGGGAGTTGCCTGCGCACAGGCCCCTAATACCCTGACAGAACAGGAGCAGCATGATGGGTGGAAGCTGCTTTTTAACGGCCACGATTTGAGCGGATGGCACTCTTATCTGCAGAAGGGGACCGGTAAGGACTGGTCTGTGGTGGACGGCGCGATTCAGTTAAAGAAGACGAACCAGGACCCTGCGGCGGATTATGCGGACATTGTGACGGACGGTGAGTACAAAAACTTCGATCTGAAACTGGAGTGGAAGGCGCGGCCGTGTATCGACAGCGGCGTGATGTTCGACGTGCATGAAGCGCCGGAGTATCACAATACATATGACACAGGTGTTGAAATGCAGATTGCCGATCTGGCATGCACGGTGCCTGACAGCCGAATTTTGATGGAACGCTCGGGCGATATCTTCGACATGATCTCAGACAGAGTGGAGTACGTGAAGGATGCGGGCGAGTGGAACTCGTTCGAGATAATTCAGGATCATGGACGCCTGACGCTCTTTCAAAACGGCCACAAGGTGATCGAAACCCAGTTGTGGGATAAGCAATGGAAGGACCTGATCAAAGGAACAAAATTTGCGCATTTTCCTGGGTACAGTAAGTATCACTCGGGGCATATTTCACTGCAGGGCACTGAGCCGAAGGGCGAGCCAGGCGAGAAGTTGTGGTTCCGGAACATCATGATTAAGGAACTACCATAGAAGTGGTGCTGGCTTGGGCGGCAAGCTTTTGATTTCGAACCGTTGTGATTTGAATGGGAGCGAAGCGGAACAAGGCTGTCGCTCCCATTGTTGTTGCAGGGTGGATAAGATATTGAGCGGGAACTGAAGAATCCCCAGGGCACAGCGTATGTAAGGTTCTGCGCGGCCGTTTGAGGAGCCGCAAGCGCACTTCCCCGGGAGCCAAGCGAATGCCGACAAATAGTAAACCGTATGAAGTTGAACCAAAAGGCGACGAGCTTTCCATATCACTGGACGGCGAAAGGATTCCAGTTAGTAAAGATGAACTGTTGATTGAAGTTGTGCTGAGGTACAAAGAGATTCCGCATGTTTGTTATCACTCCGCATTGATGGGGCCGATTGAGACATGCGACACCTGCATGGTCGAAGTGAACGGGCAATTGGTTCGAGCATGCGGAACGAGAGTGTCGGCCGGCATGGAGGTGGTGACCAGTTCAGCGCGTGCAGAAGCGGCAAGGCGTGAAGCATTCGATGTGATCCTGGGCAACCACATGCTTTATTGCACGGTGTGTGACAACAATAATGAGAACTGCCGCGTGCACAACACCGCACTTGCGCTGGATGTAAAACATCAAAAACATCCATTAACGCCAAAACCGTATCAAGTGGATATGTCGAATCCGTTCTATCGGTATGACCCGAGCCAGTGCATCTTGTGCGGACAGTGCGTGCAGGCATGCCAGAGGGTTCAGGTGAACGAAACACTTTCCATTGGCTGGGAACTGGAGCATCCGCGCGTGCTGTGGGATGGAGGCATGCAGATAGGTGGATCGAGCTGTGTGTCATGCGGACATTGCATAACGGTGTGCCCCTGCAACGCTCTGATGGAAAAGTCGATGCTGGGCGAGGCGGGTTTCCTGACGAGTCTCCCCCAGAGCACGCTGCACAAGATGATCGATGTGGTGAAGGCCGTGGAACCGGAGATGGGTTACGGCGCCATCATGCAGGTCTCACAGGCGGAAGCGAAAATGCGTGAAAAGCGCATTGCGCGGACCAAGACAGTGTGCACCTATTGCGGCGTTGGATGCAGCTTCGACATCTGGACGAAGGACAGGAAGGTCTTAAAAGTTGAGCCGCTGCACGGCGATGTCAATGCAATTTCTACTTGTGTGAAAGGAAAGTTTGGCTGGGATTTCGTCAATCACAGTGACCGGTTGCAGAAGCCGCTCGTGCGTGAGGGGAATGGCTTCAGAGAGACAAGCTGGGAGGAGGCGCTGACGCTGGTGGCTTCACGTTTGAGCGCGATTAGAGCGCAGCACGGAGCGGACGCGCTAGGTGTGATTGCTTCGTCGAAGACGACGAATGAGGAAGTGTATCTCATGCAGAAGTTCGCACGTGCGGTGATTGGAACCAACAACGTGGACAACTGTTCGCGCTACTGCCAGGCACCGGCGACGACGGGACTTTTTCGTACTGTTGGCTATGGTGGGGACTCCGGTTCGATTGAAGATATCGGCAAGTCAGCACTGGTACTGATTGTGGGCGCGAATTCGGCTGAGAGCCACCCAGTGCTGGCAACACGCGTAAAGCGTGCACATAAGCTGCACGGGCAACGCCTGATTGTGGCTGATCCGCGCGAGAACGAAATGGCCGAGCGTGCGGATATTCACTTCAGGCCGAGACCTGGGACGGATCTGGTTTGGATTTCTGCGATGAGCCGCTACATGTTCGAGCACGGACATGCGAAGCTGGAGTTCCTTGAGCGTTGGGTCAATGGAGTGGAGGAGTTCAAGCAGAGTCTTGCGCCTTTCACGTTAGAGTATGCGGCAAAGACGTGTGATGTGCCACTGAATGTGCTTACGCAGGCGGCCAAAGAGATTGCGGCGGCGGAGAGCATGTGCGTGCTGTGGGCCATGGGCATTACTCAACACACGCACGGCTCGGATGGGTCGACTGCTATTTCAAATTTACTGCTGACGACGGGGAACTACATGAAGCCGGGTTGCGGTGCGTATCCATTGCGCGGTCACAATAATGTGCAAGGCGCGGGTGACATGGGTGCGATGCCAAACAGATTTCCGGGCTATCAGAACGTGGAAGATGCAGTGATCCGCGGTAAGTTTGAACGGGCCTGGAGAGTTAGCCTGCCCTTGAAGAAGGGCATGGACAACCACGAAATGGTGGAGGCCATGCATCAGAGGAAATTGCGCGGACTTTATCTTGCAGGTGAAGACATGATTTCAGCCGACTCCAACGCGAATTATGTGGCGGGCGGATTTGCGAAGCTGGATTTCTTTGTGGTGCAGGATATTTTCTTTACGGAGACCTGCCGCTATGCGGATGTGATTTTGCCGGCGGCGCCTTCGCTTGAGAAAGAGGGCACTTTCACGAATACAGAGCGGCGCATTCAGAGGCTGTATCAGGCCCTTCCTGAACTGGGAGGCAGCCACGCAGACTGGAAGATCACTCAGATGATTGCCAATCGGATGGGAGCGCGATGGGGTTACGCAAGCCCGGCAGAGGTGATGCATGAGCTTGCACCGCTGACGCCTCTTTATGCGGGCGTAAGCTACGACCGGCTGGAAGGCTACAAGACGCTGCAGTGGCCGGTGGCCGAAGACGGCAGCGATCAACCGTATCTCTATAAGGATGGTTTTCCATTTCCGGACGGCAAAGCACGATTCCATCCAGTACAGTTTCAGGAACCAATGGAACGACCGGATGCTGAATTTGATTTGTTTCTGAACAATGGTCGGCTGCTGGAGCATTTCCACGAAGGTAATATGACGGCGCGTGTGGAAGGAATTCACGAAGAAACGCCGGAACGCTTTGTGGAGATATCAACTGAACTGGCGCATGAGCGCGGCATATCTTCAGGCCAATGGGTACGCATGAGCAGCCGGCACGGAGCGTTGCGCATTAAGGCGCTGGTTACTGACCGCGTGCGTGGCAGACAGGTCTATCTGCCGCTGCTGTCACAAGAGGGACCAGTGAATGTGCTGACGGGATCGCATGCGGATGATGCAACGAATACGCCTGCATACAAGGAGACTTCAGTGAAGCTGGAATTGATTCCTGAGCGGGGAGAAAGTCCGCTGAAAGCACTGAACTTTCGCGCCCAGGGGAAGCCGACTCCGCAATTGAGTGTAGAGGTTGAGCGCAAGTGGAAGCGAAGTGACTATCGCATGCCAGGTTCAGAGAAGCTTGTGCAGATTGCGCCCGGAAAGTAGAGGCAGAGTATGGCAATAGCTGTGGAAGCACGAGGATTTAAGCCAGCTGACGCACGGGATGATTTGATCAGACGGATTGAAAGTGCGCCGGCCGAGCATGCGGAAGCAGTTTTGAGTGCATATGAATTGCTGGAGCAGATGCATAAGGCCGGTGTTTTGGAACTACTGACTGGATTGCTGAGTGCGCGTGACACCGTGGTAGAGAAGGCAGCGAATGCCATGAGTTCCAGACCTGCGATGACGGGGCTTCGGCTGGCGCTGATGCTGGGGGACCTGCTCAAGTCGATTGATGCCGACGAAGTGCATGCCGTACTTGATGACAAGAGCGCGCCGTCGTTGTTCGCGCTAGGGAAGCTTGCCTCAACGGAAGATGGAAGGCGCGGAATGGCAGCAGCATTGAGACTACTGAACCTTCTTGGCGCGGCCCTCGGCGAACAGGAAAAGAGGTAGAACGATGTGCGCAACAGACACGAGCTGTGATGACGTGAGGTCGACTACAAGTGTGTCTGTGCAACGAGTGATCGATGCGTCGGCGTCTTGCGAGGAGGACGTTGTTGCTACCGAAGAGCCGCTTGAG
>JAGWSG010000180.1 GCA_028876335.1 Acidobacteriota bacterium | reverse complement strand
GGACGCCGGGAAATGACTTTGAATTGGCAGCTGGATTTCTTTTTACGGAAGGCGTCATTCGATACGCGGACGACATTGAAGAAATTGGATATGCGCCGACGGGAAGCGACACCCTGCTGCCTGAATCAGAGCGCAGGGAGCGCGTGTGCAATACAGTGCGTGTGCGCCTTCAAACAGATGTGACTGTGGCGGTTGCCACGCTTGCGCGCAATTTCTTTACAACTTCAAGCTGCGGCGTGTGTGGCAAAGCTTCCTTGCTGGCGCTTGAGGCGGTTTGTCCGCAACGTGTGGAATGCGGATTTACGGTGGATGTTGATCTGGTACGCATTTTTCCGCAGCGGTTGAAAGATGCACAAACAGTGTTTGCACGCACTGGCGGTCTGCATGGAGCAGGGCTCTTTACGGCAAATGGCGACCTCTTGCACGTACGCGAGGATGTGGGTCGGCACAACGCGGTGGATAAGCTGGTGGGCGAGGCGTTGTTGCGTAATCAATTGCCACTGCGCGATTCGATACTGATGCTTTCAGGGCGTATCAGCTTTGAGCTTGCTCAAAAGGCGGTGATGGCAGGGATTCCGATGATTGTAGCCGTGGGTGCGCCGTCGAGCCTGGCGATACGCGTGGCCGAAAGATTTGGAATGGCCATGGCTGGGTTTGTGCGTGGCGAGAGGTTGAATATCTACAACGGCGCAGAATACTTCACAGGCTTCTGATACATTCGACACGATGCTACGACGAGCGATTTTCTTCTTCCAATTGATAGCACTGTCTGCGGCAGTGTGCGCACAACACCCTGGTTCGACAAGAAATGTGCTGTGGTATCGTCAGCCTGCGCCGATTTGGAATGAAGCGCTGCCAGTGGGGAATGGTCGACTTGGGGCAATGGTCTTCGGCGGAGCGAATGGAGGCGCAAATAACGGAGACAGGCAGGCGTCCAGAGAAAACGCAGCGCTAATGGACGGAAGCAAAACGTCTGGCGCAGACGAGCACTTGCAGCTGAATGAGTCCACGTTGTGGCAAGGAAGCCGTGCGAACAGGCTGAATCCGGCGGCAGGCGCGGCGTTTCCTGAGATCCGCAAATTATTGCTGGATTCCAAAGGGCTGGATGGTGCGAAGATTGCCGAGGCCGAGAAGATCGCGGCTAAGGACATGATTGCGATTCCGGCTAAAATGCCGGGGTATTCCACCTTGGGCGATTTGTATTTGCGTGTAGCGAGAAAAGCCGAGGTGACCGATTACCGCAGGCAGCTTGATTTGAATTCCGGTGTTGCGCGCGTGACGTATGAGATGAGCGGTGTTCATTACACACGTGAAATATTTGCCTCAGTGCCCGACCAGGTGATTGTGCTGCGGTTGAGCGCGGACAGAAAAGGTGCCATAAGCTTTACAGCAAGCATGGACCGGCCTGAAGACTTTGCCGTGCATGCGCGTGGGGGCAATACTCTTGTGTTGCGAGAAGGGCCTGAGCACAAGGGTGCAATTGACTTTGCCGGGGAATTGCTGGTGCTGCCGCAGGGCGGGATGATGCGTTCGACAGGACCCGAGATTGAGGTGTCCGGAGCGGATTCGGTCACCTTGCTGATGGCGGCAGCGACGAATTTTAGAGGTGGACCATTTCATGGTGGGGAGCCTGAAGAGGAATGCGAGAAGACACTCGCGCAGGCACGTACGTTCAGTTTCAGCGATCTGCTGAAACGACAAGAGACGGTGTACAAGCCCGTTTTTGATCGCATGGCTTTGCAACTTGGACCTCTGCGCGATGCGCATGCGGATTTGCCGACAGACGAACGCTTGAAGCGGGTGAGCGCAGGTGAAGAGGACCTGGGGCTCCAGCAGCTCTACTTCCAGTTCGCGCGTTATCTGCTGATAAGTTCATCGAGTCCCGATGGATTACCAGCGAATTTGCAGGGCATCTGGGCAGCAGGCGTAGAGAATCCGTGGGGATCGAAGTGGACGATTAATGTGAATACGGAGATGAATTACTGGCTGGCCGAGCCGGCAGGATTGGGCGAGACTTCTCTGTCGTTGGTCAACCTAATCGATATGGTTCGCACGCCGGTGAGCGGTACGGGAGAGAAGGTGGCGCACGAGTATTACGGTGCACGCGGATTTGTGATTCATCACAACACGGATGTGTGGGGAGATGCAGAGCCGATTGACGGGTATCCGTGGGGCATGTGGCCAATGGGTGGTGCGTGGCTCTCCATGCAGGCGTGGGAACACTATGCGTTTTCACTGGACAATGAATATTTGCGAAAGCGCGCGTGGCCGATTTTGCATGATACGTCGTTGTTCTTTCTGGATTATCTCGTTGACGATGGGGCAGGGCATCTGGTGACAGGGCCCTCCATCTCACCTGAAAATCGCTACCGATTGCCGGATGGGACCGATCATTCCCTGGCAATGGGCCCGACGATGGATATTGAACTTTTGCGCGCGTTGTTTACACGTACTTTGGAGGCCGGGCACATTCTTGGTGAGGATGATGCGTTTCTAAAGAAAGTTGAAGAGGCGCGAAGCAAGCTACCGCCGTTCAAGATTGGCAAGTACGGACAACTGCAGGAATGGCAGCGCGACTATGATGAACCCGAACCGGGACACAGGCACATCTCCCATTTGTGGGCGCTGTATCCGGGTACGCAGATTTCGCTGGAACGTACTCCAAAGCTGGCCGCAGCCGCGCGTATAAGTTTGGAACGCAGGCTTTCACATGGGGGCGGGCAAACCGGTTGGTCACGCGCGTGGGTGATTAATTACTGGGATCGACTGCACAACGCGGAGCAGGCGTACGAGAGCATGCAGGTGATGTTTAGGCAATCGACGTTTCCTAATTTGATGGATACGCATCCGCCGGGATTGTTTCAGATTGATGGGAATCTTGGCGCGGCGAACGGCATGTTGGAGTCACTTGTGCAGTCGCGCTGGACTCCGACAGTGACGGAGATTGAGTTGATGCCGGCGACTCCGAAGGAATGGGTGGAGGGAGCGGTTCGGGGATTGCATGTGCGCGGTGACGCAACGCTGGATATGAGTTGGCAAGCCGGAAAAATTGTGTCCCTAGTTTTGCATGCAAAAAGAGACGGCACGTTTCGGTTGATTCCACCGGCCGGGATGACGATTGCGGCTGTTGAAACGAGAGGCGGAAAGAGTGTGGGACTGCGCAATGGGGAAATGCGGGTAAAGCAGGGGATCTCCTACAACGTCCGCCCCCAATGAGTCCCGTTTGATGGTCTGCCTTAGTTGGTCGCCAGTGCTGGGATGCGCTGTTCTGGTTGCGGTGGCGATGGGCTGAAGCAATCCATCCGCAGATTGCGTTCACGCGCTTTTATTTGTCCAGTTGCCCGCTCAAGAATGGCACGCACACGCTCTGGATTGCCGACGGCGCGGAGATTGAGCAGGAGATCATGGCGGGTGGATGGAGATGCGTCGAGATCGCCATCCACGGAAGGCTCTGCGCCATTCCTGCAGATGGCGGCTTTCACCCACCCAGTGGACGCAGTGTCCATGAGTTTGAGATGAACTATTTCGATGTTCTCGCTCGTGAGTGCCTCGTCTAACTGGTCAAGCAATGGACCAATTAGCATTGACGGAGTGTGGACCTCTTCAAGATCGAGATGCATACTCAGATTGGTCCAGGATAGGGCCGCTTCCGCTTCCGCGTACTCTTCATAGTCAATTTCAAGTGTGTGCTCACCGGCAGAGAGCCCCTTAGTCAGTACAAGGTCAAGCCAGGCTCGGATACCTTCACCGGACTTTGAGCTGACGCGCATTGCTTGGGGCAGGATCGAGATGTCTGGATAACGGTCGAGTTTGGTGGTGCAGACGATGTCGGCTTCTTCGAGTTGCTTCTTCCAGAGAAAGAGCATACTCGGATCTGCGTCGAATGTTTGCATTTGTTCGGCGCGGTTGGGGTCGACGAGAACGGTGAAAGGCGCGATGCGGACGAGGTCGGACTCGCGCCGTAGTGGGTTAAGGACTGTTGCGACGATATCTGTACAACTGCCGACGGGTTCAGCGAAGATGACCTGCGGCGAGGTCTGACGCAAGGCATCAATCGATTCGCGCAATTTGGTGAATTGGCAGCAGAAGCAACCGCCCGTAACTTCACTTACTGATGTCCCATTCTGCTGCACCTGCCGGGTGTCGACGAGTTCGTCTCCCTGGTCATTGAGGATGGCAGCGCAGGAGACTCCGCGTTTAGCAAGCATGCGCGACGCCGCCATGATGAGGCTTGTTTTTCCCGCACCGAGAAATCCACCAACGAGGACGAGTGTTGGAGGGGTAGACGGATCGGACACGCTCATGAGCGCACCTCGACACTGAATTGCTGATCACGGAGAAGATTGATTTCCCTTTTAAGAGTAATGGAGGTCTGTTTGCCGGTAACAGTCATTTGATGCGCGATTGGATTGCCGTTTGAGATTGCGAATGAATGAACGCCCGATGCCGTGAAAGCGCAGGAGCGCATCCGGAGGGAACCTTCCTGAACATGTACTTCGAACTGGGTAGCACCTGGGCGATTGCGCAGGCGGAAGGTTCCCCAGCCAGTGCCGGTTGCCCAGATAGACGAGAAGTCGTGATGAGGGAGCTTGGGAAAAGCCTCAATAGAGGACTCTATACCGTTGTATCGGAATCCACTCATGGCGACGAGCATGGACCAGGCGGACATGGCACGTGCGTAATGATGTCCACACTCGGCTTCATCCCAGGGATTGCGTTTCTCGCCGTCGAAGCGGCTGCGTGAGCTTTCAACGATGCGCATCCCCTCCGCAACCATGCCGCGGCACATCATGAGAGTGGCGACGGGGTATTCAATGCCAGTCCATGATTCGGCAAAATAGGGAAATGGGATGCGTGGCCGCTTGGCGTGCGCGTAGTCGCAGACGACCACACCAGCCTCATGATTAAGTACGTAGGTACGGGCCACATTATCGTGATGCGAGAAGTCGGGTTTGTAGTTGTATCGAAAGATCGACTCGAGCGCGGAACGGATGTTTGCCGGCGAGACAAGAGAATCGAGCCCGCCTACATCGGCGAGATATTGACCGATAAGCTGATCGACAAAGCAGCCTGCGCCGACCTGATACTCGGGATGCTCTGTGTCGGTAGCGCCCATGCCGCCAATCAGAGAAGGAGCGATTTGATCTTTTCTGAATCCGCGTATCTGCTGAATATAAAATTCGCCGTTGAAGAGGTTGCTGTCAATCCATGAGCGGCCGCTTTCAAAAAGCTTTTGGTACTCCGATGCTGATGAGGTATCGCCAGTTGCATGGGCCATGTCTACGCAGGCACGCAAGGCAGCTAGATAGTAGATGGAGCACATGGGATTTGGACCGTAAAACTCCACATCGTATGTGTTATGCTGCACGCCCTCCAGAACTCCATCCTTATTCGCATCCCATCCGCCAGGTATCCATGCAAATTCGATGGCCTTTTTGATGCGTGGCCAGTTTTCATGTACCCATGCGGTATCACCAGAGAGTTTCCAGTCAAGCCATGCATGGACTATCTGTCCCATCTGACCGTCAGCTGCCGCATAGCCCCAGCGCTTGTGCCCATCTGGAAGCATTTGACGAAAGTGAATACCTCCTTCGTCATCCATGGAGTAGCCGAAAGAAGTACGGCGAAGGGAACGGGCAAAGGATGGAAACAGAAAAGGTGTGGTGGTTTCATAATTCCAGACATGAGCGCAATTGCCGAAACAGCAACCATGGGTATCGTCGCTGCCCTCAAAGCCGTGGAATTCACCATCTGCTGTCCGGAAACACGTGGTGGTGACTAGTGTTGAGAGATTGGCGCTTGCCGCATCTTTGACGGCTGAGGGAAGAGTACTGTCGCGCAGCGCCGCCGCGAATGCCCGCGTACGAGATTCAAGACTGTCAAGATGGGCGACGGTGTATTGAACAACTTCCAGCGCATTCTCAAATCGAGTTGCGTAAAAGTTGCCAACATTGGTTTTTCCCAGATCGGGTGGTGAATCCCATCCCATCCACTCAGGTAGCCGATTGGGAAAATGCCAGCCGAGGAGAAAGAGAAAGTCCTCTGTGGCGCCGGGTGCGATTTGCATTTGCAAGCAGACGGCTCCAACCGTATTGTGTGGCGTAGGCTGCTTTCCCAGACTGCCATCATGGGAGAATTGATCCCAGAAAAGCAGAGGTGAGTCCCACCAGCGGCCCGCAGGCCAACCCGCCCATGAAGTTACTTTGCCATTTGCACCGGGCACGGCTGCAAGCGCAATGGTTCCTTTCATTGGGTTGTCATTCGGTAGAGTGGGATTGCTCATCAGCAAGGCGTCAACTTCTTGTGCTGAGTAAAAGGCATTAACGCATTGTTTATCCGCGTCCGTCTTGATGGGATTCTCAAGGGAGAAGGCAATGCTGACGGAAGCAGATCGCCGGTTAGGGTTCTTTACGCTGTAGCGAAGAATTGTGACAGGAAGACCAGAATCGTCTGGCTCGTGCGGGATGAATGGAGAGAATGCGTCGAGTTTGACTTGAACCGGAAGTGAATTGTCGGAAAAATCAATGTGCGCAAGCGGGTACTCGCCAGTAAAGATGGCAGAGTCAAGGCGAGTGAGGCCAGGAACATTTGCAGAGCCGAGTCCATCTTGGCCTTCATATGGAGGTTCAATGCGCGCTTCAAGTACGCGCGCGACTGGTTCGTCATTGCCGATGCGCGCCCAGATGGAAGGGAAGGAATAACCGGGGCGATAGCCCTTGTTGGGACGATTGAAAATCTCCCAATCGCGCAACTGGCCACGACCGCCAAGCGCAATGCTTCCTGCTGCGACACCACCGAGTGGAAATGCAACCATCTTGAGTGCAGGGCCACGATAAATGCGCGGATATTCAATGCGCGACTGAGTCCCTTTAGTGACTGCGTGCGTGTCGCCGGCGTGCGCAGTGTGTGCGACCGCCGCGGCGGGTTGCGCGGCTGCACCTAGAACGACTGCGGCCTGCTTAATGAATTCTCTTCTACCGAGTCCTGGGCGTTTTGCCATGTGTGACGTGTCCCTTAAGAAATTTGCATGGGCCGCGCGATTGAAAACGGAAAGTGGAGTTTCGCGCGAACGTCAAACATGGTAATGCAGCCGCGTGTGGCGAGCCTATCAATAAATGATGCTCGTGCTCAATGGCTGCATTTGGATGCTTCAAGTTGCCTGTTGGGTTGACTCTACCTCACGTCGACGGAGCGATCACCCTCGTACTCCATGATGTGGAAGTAGGCTTCCCAACCCGACCACGATGCCGGTGCGGGCAATTTGGACATAGGGTCCTTGATGTGATTTGCATAATCCTGCACAAGTTCTCTAGTGCGATAGACGCCTGTTAGCCAGTCGCCGCGATACCAGTTCTTCCACTTGCCGTATTCGGCCTTGGACATGGATGCCTGGATGAGATCAAGCGAGTGAAGGGCAGCCTGCGCTGCGGCTTCAGCCCTTTGGTCGTTGCCTGCGTTGTAATCCCTTATGGACTGCGCTACGTAATACAGCATGCGATTACTCTCACTATTGATGACGATCATAGTGAGGACGCCAGCCTGGTAGTAGTCGCGGCGCGCGGGTTCAACAAGAGACTCGCCAGCAACGGCGTCGCGCTGGACTTTGTCCCAACGAAGTCGCGCCTCCGTGCATTGCTCAATGTCGCGGTCAAGAATTTGCTGGCGCATTTGCTCGTCGAAGGTGGGCAACACGCGTGGCTGTGTCCACTTGGGCGATTGACTTGGAATGGCGATGACCTGATGCTCGCTCAGTAGATCGAGAATGAGGCGGCGCGCCTCAGAGTGGTAGTAATTGTCGCCTTCCTCACGTGGGATCTTGCTGTAGACCGGTGGCATAGGCGGAGCATTGCCGGCAGAGGTGAGACGCGGGATGTGGAGGTTGGTACGTAAGGAAGGTGCTGCAAAGTATTCCTTGTAGATATGCTCCATTGCGCCGGCTGATCTTGCACCAAACTCTTTTGTGGCCCATGTGCGATAAAAGGCGCCGTCGGAATCGATTCCAGTCTTCGGAATTCCGCCCCACGCGATGTTCATAACAGCTTCAGTGGTCATGGCGACGGGACGAATGTCACTTGTGTTTACGAGGAAGTACGACGTTGCGCCAGCCTTGATGTAGCGGCCCAGTTCCTCTTGAATTACGGAAACGGGAACCATCTCAGAAAGCTGATTTGCCTGTCCGTTCATCATGGCGACGTGGAAATATGCACCCTGGCCGGAAGCGACCTTGCCGTCATCCTGCATGTCACCGTATCCGGTGTCGGCCCAGACCAGTGAAACTTCACGCGGAATCTTGAGATAGCCCTCCTGCATCAGTCGCGCTCCCTCCTGCCAAAGATCGGTGACAAATTGCGCCTTGGGATAGCGCGCGCGAACGATCTGGATTTGATCTGCGATGGCTTCGCTGACTCGCTTGCCGAGGAGCGGATCATTATTGCGCACGCTGGGGTCGAGTGATGCATAGCTCGAATCGGAGAGCCCGCGCAGGCCTACGCTCCAAAGAATTTCCTCGTCGGGTTTGTAAGTGGCAACCGCGTTGGCCCAGGCGCGCTTAAGAATTTCAGGATGTGTTGAGAAGTTGTAGGGAACATCGCGCGGCCAGCGCGCGACATTGACACCTAGAGGAATAGCGTGATGCTGATTGATGATGAGCCCGCGGTGCGATGCTGCTTCGACCTGCGCATCGTCAGGGAAGATCCACGTGCCAGGAACAATCATATTGCCCTTAAGACGAAGGATGGTTTCAAAGATGTTGTCCCACACTTTCAGAGAGATTCCAGCGTGTGAGCTCTTCGGTGCAGGAATCCATCCGGTGAGCAGATCCTCATCGTTGGGAAAGAAGCCGCGATAGCGAAACACGGGACTGGGGAAGGTGTGTGCGAAATTCGTAGGTAAGGGGATGGAAACTCTTCTTTTCGGTTGATTGTCGGTCCATAAATACATGGGGTCCACACCGAGGACAGATTGTGAAAATTGATAGATCGCGAAGATGGTGCCGCGCATGTCTGCTCCTGTAAGGCAGATGACCTTCTGATGCTGAACTGGACCGTTTGTAACCGAGAAAGCAAATGCTTCGCGATCCGTAGTGGTGGCGCAATGTGTTTCCTGGGGTAAGTCTTCACGTTGAGCGATAAGGATTGCGATCTGGCCGGCTTGCTTGAGGTTGGAAACTACTGTAGGTTTTCTGCCAAAAACTTTGGAGAAGTCGCTTTGCAGGTCTTGTGTTGCGCGCAGTACCGGCGATGATTCCTGAGAACTCTCGACGAGAGTCACAGACCCGGTGACGGTGATTTTAGTCGGCTGGGACCATGCGTTGGCCGCGATGACTGCTACGAACACGCAGACCCCGAGGATAGATCGGAACGAGGAAAGGAAGGATTGGGCTCGAAAGGGCAACATGACCTCCAGGTGTTCAGGTGCAGGTTTTACATCAACGTGGTGCCAAAGATACGATTTTCTTCGCGCCGCGAATTATACACAATGTGCGTAATCTCGATTTTAGTCGCCCTGGAATCTGGGCTAAAGCGCCAGCAATTTACCAAACAACAGTCGCCTTGGTGGTGACGCGGGAGTCGACCGCCGTGTAAGATGTGGAGTTCCAGAGGGGCAATCTGTTTTATTTTGTTCGCAAACGATTTGCGCCCTCCGGTGAAAACGAGAAGAACGTGACGACACGACAAGTAAAGACTCTTCGCAGAGTTGCTTCAAGCGAAACAGCCCGAGAAATCAATCGCGACATCCTTCTGCAAACCATTCATAGGAACCAGCCAGTCAGCCGCGCAGACCTTGCGCGTATGACAGGTCTGCAGGCTAGTACGGTCTCCGTGATCATCGGGCATTTAATTGATGAGGGCTGGGTGCTCCCCGGGGTACTTGGTCGCCTGCCAAGAGGGCGTAGACCGACTTTTGTACGGCTTAACGACAAGCATGCGATTCTTGCCATCGATTTGCGGCCTGATCATGCCAACTTTGCGGCTGTCGATATTAATGGAAAACTACTGAGCCGGAAAACGGAAGCGTTTCCTCCTTTGAAAGGTAACAAAGGAGAGGTGCGCAAGATTCTGTTGAGAGTGGCACAGCAAGCCAGAGCTCTGCGTGCCGCTCATAAAGATCGAATCTTTGACGGTGTGGGTGTAAGTATTTCTGGCCGCGTTGACCAGAAAACGCAGAAGTTGCAGTTTTATGCTAACGGGCCGTGGGCGCAGATCGATGTACACAAAGAACTGCGTGCCATCCTGCAGTCTCCCATCGAGATTGACAATGCGGCAAACGCCAGTCTGTTTGCGGAGCGATGGTTCGGCCAATTAGGCGACGCCACGAATGTTCTTGCTGTCTCTGTTTCAGAGGGCATCGGAACAGGTCTTCTGGTGGATGGACAATTGCTGCGTGGACGAGATGGCATGGCAGGCGAGTTTGGCCATATGCCGTTTGATGAATCTGGACCAATGTGCGGTTGTGGCAACAAGGGGTGCTGGGAGACGTTTGCTTCAAATCGTGCAGGCTTGCGCTATTATCGGCAGCTCGTGCCCGGATCACGAATCACGACCTATCAGGAGTTGCTTGATTTGGCGCAAGCCGGAGACCTGCAAGCAATGCGTGCGATTGATCGCATGATAGGCAAGCTGGCCGAGGGTCTTACTATGCTCAATGCAGGATTGGCTCCGGAGGTGATTCTGATTGTGGGCGATTGTACAGCGCTCTGGTCACGGATCAGTCCCGTACTCGAAAGCAAGCTGATTGAGAAGTCATTGACCGTGCGCACGCCGCGCGTGGTTGCAGCCACGGAGGGCGATACGGCTCGGCTGCGGGGTGCGGCCGCTCTTGTGCTTCATAAAGTGTTGTTCCGTCGGGCTGAATTGAAGTAGACGATACAGGCATTACGTCGCACGCGGCGAATTGGAAAACAGCGCTATGAATGTAGGAATTATCGGTACCGGCGCGATCGCCGCAAAACATGCGGAGGCGTATCGCAATATTGGATACAAGGTCGCGGCGTGTACAAATCGTACGGCGGAAACGGGAATGGCTTTCGCGCGGAAAGTGGGTGCACAGTTTATTGCGACGCCGGAGGAAGTGGCCGCACATCCCGGTGTGGACTTTCTGGATGTGTGCACCTTTCCGGCATATCGACTTGAGGCAGTAGAGCTTGGTGCGCGTTACGGCAAGCATGTGCTGGTGCAGAAGCCGATGGCTATTGATTTGGATACTGCAAAACGCATGATTGAGGTTGCGGTAAAGGCCGGCATTCAGTTGGGCGTGGTGAGCCAGCATCGTCATGATGAGTCCACACTCTTTCTGAAGCGGGCCCTGACGCAAGAGCGACTTGGCCGCATAGTGCAGGCGGATGCGTATGTGAAGTGGTACAGGAACGATGCCTACTACGCGCGGCCCGTGAAGGGAAGTTGGTCCGTAGAAGGCGGAGGTGCGCTTATCGGTCAGGCTATTCACCAGGTTGATTTGCTTCTTTATCTCATTGGAGCGGTTGAACAGGTGTTCGGATACTGGCAGCTAGGCGCGCTGCATCAGATTGAGTCAGAAGATTGCGTAAATGCGGTTTTGCGTTATTCGTCTGGCGCAACGGGCGTGATTCAGGCTGCGACAGCGATCTGGCCAGGCTATTCGGAGCGCATTGAGATTCACGGAAGTAAAGGAACCGCCATTGTTACCGGCGATCAACTGACAACATGGGATGTGCAAAATGACAGCGACGACGCGCCCCCACTAAGGGAGCAGAGCAAGTCGGGTGCATCGGAGCCGATGGCAATTGCATTGACGCCGTTTGAACTGCAGTTTGCCGAGTTTGGAAAGGCGTGCAGTGAGAACCGTGCACCTGCCTGCTCCGGTGAAGATGGGTATCGAGCACTGGAGCTTGTGGAGGCTATATACACTTCGTGCAAAGAAGGACGCCCCGTCTCACCCGCGTCCTGAGACATCAATCATTGGTGCAGCGATGGACCGCATCCGTCATAATCTGTACGCCTTCTTCACAAGGTCGTACGTGAGGGCATGAGCGACTTCAATCGCCTCATCTTCGTCAAGGCGATGTTCTGCTACGAGCCTCGCCAGAAATGCGGAGTCCATGCGCCGTGAAACGTCATGCCGCGCGGGTATGGACAGAAATGCGCGTGTGTCATCGTTAAAGCCTGCTGTGTTGTAGAAGCCTGCGGTCTCCGTCACCATTTCACGGAAGCGCTGGATACCTTCCGGGCTGTCATGGAACCACCAGGGCGGACCGAGCTTAAGGCACGGATAGTGCCCGGCGAGTGGCGCGAGTTCTCGGCTGTACGCTGTCTCATCAAGCGTGAACAGGATCAGCGTGAATGCGCTCTCATTGCCGAACTGGCTAAGTAGCGGGTGCAACGCCTCCACATAATTTGTCGGGGATGGAATATCGGCTCCCATGTTTGGGCCATAGCGACGAAAGATATCCGGGTTGTGATTGCGGAATGAGCCGGGATGAAGCTGCATCACCAGACCGTCTTCCACGCTCATGCGAGCCATTTCCGTGAGCATTTGCGCTCGAAAGAGTTCTTGTTCGGATAAGTCGGCATTTCCAGAAAGAATTTTAGAGAAGAGCCGCTCGGACTCCTGCACTGAAAGATTGGCTGTGCGCGCAGAGAGATGCCCATGATCGGTTGCAGTTGCGCCGAGTGACTTGAAAAAATTACGTCTGTTTTTAAGCGCGCGAAGATAGCCCTTCCAGTCATGGGTGTCCTCGCCAGTGATAGCTCCGAGTTGCGCAATGTTCCTGAGGAAGCCCTCTGAGGCAGAGTCAACAACCGAGTCTGGTCGGAAGGTTGGCAAAACTCGCCCCTTCCAGCCGGAAGCACGAATCTCGATGTGATCTTGCAGTGTGTCCAGAGGCGAATCCGTGGTTGAGATAGCTTCAATCCCGAAGTCCTCGTAAAGCTTGCGTGGAACAAATTCTGGAGCGGCTATCCGCTGCTCGATTGTGTCGTAATAGAGATCAGCTGTCTTTTCTGAGAGTCGCTCTGTGAGGCCGAAAGTTTCCTGGAAAGCGTAATCGAGCCAGAGACGCGAAGGAGTTCCGCGGAAGAGATGATAGTTGCGCGCGAAGATACGCCAGACCTTGCGTGGATCGGAGATTGTCTCGTTGGCGATCTCAAGCTCTTCCAGTGAAATGCCGTGGCTGTACAGCATACGGAAGACGTAGTGATCGGGCTGTACAAAAAGCTTTACAGGGTCGGGAAAGGGAGTGTTGTGCGCAAACCACGATGCAGAGGTGTGCCCATGTGGGCTGAGGATGGGAAGGGAACGGATGGCTGCATAGATGCGGCGGGCGATGGAGCGCGTTGTTGCATCGGCTGGGAATAGACGGTCTTCATGGAGAAGCGCCATTTAAATGTCCCTTCTGCCCAGGCAAATATGCCTGCTGGTGCCTGGGGTGAAAGCAGGTATTTACTGCACGTCGCGAATTTAGTAACTGCACAACTTGAATGTCAAGTGCAAGCAGTACAGCGCAAGGTGTTCTTTGTCTGCTGGGAACTTGACAGCTAGTGAGAGAACGTAATAACTTCGCGCCGACAACTAAACAGTAAATCTGGATCCTACCGCCCATGCGATGGACGCATCTCGGTCTCTGGGAAGAGAATTGCAGGTTATCTTGGCTGGATGGATTCATATTTGAAGTGCGAGGATGTATGAGCAAGTTCTACAACGGTAGGCGAGATTTCTTAAAACAGGCGGGATTGATGGGATCAATAGCCATGATGGCAGGCGCGCCGGAAGCGGCAATGGCGCTGGGACGCAATAGCGCGCGCGTGACGGAAGAGACGATTGTGCCCGTCCAGGAAGAGCAGACGCCGAAGGAGCACATCAAGTTCGCGGTCTGCGGCATGAGCCACGATCATATCTATGGAATGGTCGGAGCCATCCAGCGCGGCGGCGGTGAGTTGGTGTCCGTTTGGGGTGGAGAAGAGGATAAGCTGGCCGCATTCCGCAAGCGTTTTCCTGATGTGAAGTATGTCAAGACGCAGGAAGAGATTTTGGACGACCCGTCAGTCCAGTTGGTTCTGAGTTCGCAAATTGCGAATGAGCGCGCTTCATTGGGGATAAAGGTGATGAAGCGCGGGAAGGACTATCTCTCCGACAAACCCGGCATCACCACCTTGGAGCAATTGGCAGAGGTTCGCAAAACAATTGCCGAGACCAAACGCATCTACGGCATCATGTACAGCGAACGGCTTGAGGTAAGAGCCGCGGTGTACGCAGGCGATCTGATCAAGCAGGGTGCAATTGGCAAAGTTGTGCAGACCATCAACATTGCGCCGCATCAGGTTTTTCAGCACGGTGGGAAGGCCGGAGGTGGTTCTGGGCGTCCGGAGTGGTTCTGGAATCCAGAGCAATACGGCGGGATCCTGTGCGATATCGGATCGCATCAGGTGGACCAGTTCCTTTATTACACGGGCTCAACGCATGCGGAGGTTGTTGCGTCACAGATTGCAAATATTCGTCATCATGACAGGCCGCGATTTCAGGATTTCGGCGACATGATGCTGCGTGGCGATAAGGGAGTTGGTTATGTACGGCTGGACTGGTTCACGCCAGATGGTCTGGGAACCTGGGGAGATGGACGGCTCTTCATACTGGGCACAGAGGGTTACATTGAAATTCGCAAGTATACGAACGTGGCGGTAAAGCATCAAGGCAACAATCTGTTTATTGTGGACCAGAAACAGGCGCGTTATATCGATTGCAACCAGATGCCGCTGCCCTTTGGTCCGCAGTTTGTTTCTGACATTGTGCATAGAACACACGTTGCGCAGGATCAGGAAGAGTGCCTGCTGGCTGCAGAGTTATCCATCAAAGCACAGCGGAATGCAAAGTTCATCACGCTGAAAGACTAGATTCGGAGAGACCGATGACTCAGGCAAATGTATCGAGACGCAGGTTTGTGAAGTCCGTACTCGGGACTGCCGCCACCTTGGGGATGCCAACGATTGTGCCTTCCACGGTGTTTGGCCAGTATGCTCCGAGCAAACGGATTAACGTGGGCGCGATCGGCGTAGGTCGCATTTCGCGCGTGCACGATATGCCGTCGATCATGCAGTACGATAACGCGCGGATTATTGCTTTGTGCGATTTGGACGCTCATCGCGTGGAGGACGGCAAGAAGCTGGTTAATGATTTCTATGCCCAAATAAGTGGAAAGCCGCATGACGCTGTTCTTGGATACGGAAATTATCATGAGCTGCTGGCGAACAAGGATATCGATGCAGTCGTTGTGAGCACGCCGGACCACTGGCACTCGCTCATTGGCGTGGACGCAGTCAAGGCAGGGAAGGATGTGTATCTGCAAAAGCCTGCGTCCTTAACAATTGCGGAAGGACGCGCGCTGAGCAATGCGGTACAGGCTTCAGGGCGCATTCTGCAGATCGGCAGCCAGCAACGGTCGATGATTCAGTTTCGGTACGCGGCGGAGTTGGTGCGCAATGGTCGTATCGGAGATTTGCAGCGTGTGGAGATTGGGTTGCCAGGTGATCCGGCAGGCGGCAATAAGACGCCGATGCCGGTTCCGCAATGGTTCAACTACGAAATGTGGTTGGGTGAAACGCCCTATGTGTACTACACGGTAGATCGCGTGCATCCGGAACAGGGATATGACAGGCCTGGATGGTTGCGGTGCAGACAGTTTGGTGCGGGCATGATTACGGGTTGGGGTGCGCACCATATTGACAGCGCCCACTGGGGAATGAATACCGAGTATACAGGGCCGGTTGAAGTCTGGGGGCACGCGGAGTTTCCCGATCATGGGCTTTGGGACGTGCATGGACCGTTCAAGACGGAAGCCAATTATGCCAACGGTGTGCACATGAGCATTAGCGGTGATTTTCCCAACGGCGTGAAGTTTTATGG
>JAGWSG010000018.1 GCA_028876335.1 Acidobacteriota bacterium | reverse complement strand
GAATATCCCAACTTCAGGCTCACAGGCTTTTGCCTGGGTGTTCCCTGCACTGGATGCTCACCCTTGCGCATGCTTCGCGAAATGGTCTCAGGACCGGCCCAAAGCGTAGAAGCTAGGCCGCCTTCACGTGCGAGAGATGCGACGACAGAATTCTGCGCCGCGTCTGCCAGAAGGCGAAGTGCACGATAAAGACTTGATTTGCCCGATCCGTTGGCTCCTGTGACCACATTCAACTGGCCTAGCGGGAGGACAAGATTCCGAAGCGAACGGTAGCCCGAGATGGCCAGAGTCTCAATCATTGCGAAATTGCAGGAACGCTACCGAAAGTTCAATCAGCCGGCCACGATGCGAATGCGATCGGCGTTTTCTTCCACTTCGCCGCCTGTTTCGCCGATGCCGCCATAGCGGCGTTCGCGGCCCTGGAAGTCCCGAATGGCTTCAAGCAGGTGAATGCCGCGGAAGTCGGGCCAGAGGCGGTCGGTGATGAAGATCTCTGCGTAGGCAATCTGCCATAGCAGGTAGTTGGAGATGCGCATCTCGCCGGAGGTGCGGATGAGCAGATCGGGATCGGGCATGTGCGCCGTGTAGAGATGGCGGTGAATATCCTCCTCCGTGATGTTCTCCATGGAGAGATTCTTCTGTTTCATCTCCGCGGAAAGGCTGCGAAAGGCATCCACCAACTCAGAGCGCGAACCGTAGTTGAGAGCGAGCGTGAGTGTGGTTCCGGTGTTGCGGGCCGTAATTTCAGCAGCCCACTGCATCTTGTCCTGCACTTCCTGCGGCAGCTCGTGGGTGCGACCGATGTAGCGAATGCGAACGTTGTTGTCCATCATGCGCTGCACGTTGCTTTCAAGATAGGTCTTGAGCAGGCGCATCAGGAAGTTCACCTCCGCACGCGGTCGGCGGAGGTTGTTTTCCAGGGAAAAGGCGTAGAGGGTGAGCCAAGGCAGGCCGATGCGGGAAGCCGTTTCCGTCACCAATTGGACACTTTTGGCGCCTTGCTGGTGGCCAAGAAAGCGCTTGAGTGAGCGGCGGCCAGCCCAGCGGCCGTTTCCGTCCATGATGATGGCGACATGCTGGGGAAGCCGCTCAGGCCTGAGCGCTGCATAGACGGCTCGTTCGTCCGCGGAAAGCTCGTTAATGCGCAGCGTAGAACTCAAAGCCAAGAGTTGCCTCGTAATCGGGTAATGCCATCGCGCCTGTACGGCCCGAGGCTGAGAAGATAACCGTCAGGCGGCTAGCTGCCTGGTCGGGCTCGCCGGCGGAGTTGCCTCGCCGCACGATTCCTGCACCCTCTTGACTGTCCCAAGGGTCGGCACCATCGACCGTAGCACATGGGCCCGCGAGGCGCAAAGACACGCCAAGCGCTTATCACGCACATAGGTGACCGACGGCCGGCTCTTCCGTAATCGACGGAAAAACCAGCCGGAACAGACGCCTTGAACTGGCTAGGCCGTACGCCTGCGGCCGGTGGCCGCGTCGCGAACAGAGCCGTAGAACAGGGTGCGATGGAGCGAGTCGAGCTGTGGAAGCAGCGTGGCGACTTCGGCCAGGAATGGATCGGCCAGAATCGCTGCCACTTCTTCTTCCCGGCGGCTTCGCGAGTCGCGCACCAGCTGGGAGACTTCGATTTCCAAAGCCCTGGCCAGGCGCTCCAACGAGCCCAGCGTTGGAACCGCTTTGCCGTTCTCAATTTTTGAGATGTAGGTTCGCGGAACCTGCATTCGACTGGCCAACTGGCGCTGGCTGAGGTGCCGCGCGCGGCGAATTTCCCGCACCTGCGCGGCGACCTGCAGACCTGCCTCTGCCGAGGAAGGAACTGCGGGCGTCGTCACGAGTTGAGGGGTCAGTGGCGCAGGCTCCTCGATGTCCAGGGGCTTGCGGCATTTCCGACATAGGGAGTTGCTGGTTCGGTACTGCACCAGGCTGCAGAAATCGCAGCGCACAACTTCCCTCTGTTCCACACTCACTAGGGTGGTCGCCATGTCTTGGTTGCGGAGAGCCAGAGCGTGCTCCCAACGATGCTTTTCAGCATCGCGATATGTGCTAATTTCGGGGGTAGGAACCATAATTGTCAAGTAGAAAATTAGGGTCAAACCTAAGTTTCCCCTATGATACCCGAAAAAAGCCGAAGTTTCGCGAACCAAATTAATAACAGGGGTCAGTGATCAGGGGGCAGAGGTCAGGCGCCTGCGGCGCGTTGTTATTGTGTTTCGAGGAGCAGAGCAGAATGACGGAGCAGACGAAGAGTGGTGAATACAGCCGCGAGGCGGCATGGAAGTTGCTGACCGAGTGGACACAGAGCGAGAGTTTGCGCAAGCATGCGCTGGCGGTGGAGGCGTGCGTAGCGGCCTGCGGTGAGGCTGAGGCAGATCGCCTGGGCCTCACGGGAGAGGAGAAAGCCGCGATGGTGAATCTCTATGCGACCACTGCCCTGCTGCATGACTTTGACTATGAGAAACACCCTTCGCTTGAGGAGCATCCGTTTGTGGGAGTAAAGGAGTTGGAGCGGCTGGGGTGGCCGGAGGCGACACGGACGGCGATTCTGGGCCATGCGCAGTACTCGGGCGTGCCGCGAGTGACGCACCTGGACAAGGCACTGTTTGCCTGCGACGAGCTGGCGGGCTTTCTGACGGCGTGCGCTCTGGTCAAACCCACCAAGGCCATCGCCGATGTGGAAGTGCCCAGCGTGAAGAAGAAGCTCAAGGACAAGACCTTCGCCCGTGGCGTGAATCGCGAGGACGTGTACCAGGGCGCTGCGGAGCTTGGTGTGGAGTTGGATGCGCACATTGCGTTCTGCCTTGAGGCGATGAAGAAGCGGGCTGGAGAGCTGGGACTTTAACAGGGGTCAGGGGTCAGGGGTCAGGGGTCAGTTGGAGTATGGGCTGAAATGACTGGGAGAATCCGGCCAATTTGCACTCTTTTGGCCGGGAATTTGTGGCCGATTTTGGGGTGAAAACCGGGGATGCGCGATTTGGCCGGTTCCAAGTGGACGCGCGGTGCGGAATTGGCCGGACAAAAGTGGAAAGTTGCGTTAGAAGTGGACTTTTGGCATTGCACGCGGCGGACGCTCGGCATTGCGCTGGCAGGGGAGTTTTGGTTGAGCTTTGGCGCCGGCCCTACGGGACGGCGGTGTTCGATTGGGCGACTGTCCCAGGATTGCGTTCGCTTGCGCTCTCTCCATCCTGGGCTATTTTCGCTGCACCTCTCCGAGGTGCAATTGCATGCAGCGGGTGATCAGCTTTACGCAACGAAGCAGGCGAGAGTTGAACGCGATGCCGTTCTCAGCGATCGATGTACTTGAAGTACTCTCGGAGGAAAATTGCTGTGAGCACAACTCCCGCGCCAAGGACAGGCAGCACAACAGCGAAGAAGAACATCGATGCCCGTGCTCGCTCCAAACCTCTTAGGTAAAACTGATCGGGATTGGCCGGGTTGTAGCGAATCTTTACCGATTGACCGTCATAAAGCTGGAAAAGGGGCGAATCCTCGTCCACCTTGAATTGCGCATTGTGAAGAGAGCCAGAATGATCCTTCCAAGCGATTGCGTCGCTTGAGACGTTTTCAGTAACTGCATCGCCCGCACTTAGATTTCCGAAACCCACGCGGGCCGTCCCGATTTGCTCTTCCGAAATTCTTGAAGACTGGATTATGGCCGTGGTCTCGACCCACTTGTCGTAGCCGCGGAGTTTTTCCCAGAGCTCAATCAGCATGGTGGAAGTAAGTGTGCCATAGTCACGCGTGTTATTGCCTGCGGTAGATGCCGCTGGGGATGAGGCGGGCGGTGCCGGGTGGGTGGTTGTAGAGGTAGAGCCAGCAGTCGAGTTCGCCGCCGTCGGCGAGAGTGACGGTGGCGGTTTCACGGAGGAAGAGGCTTTGGGCGGGGGCGTGGGGATAGAAGCCTTCGTAGTCGTCGAGGCGGCGGAGGAGGTCTTCGCCGCCGTTTAGTTCGAAGACGGTGCCGTGGACGCGGCTTTCTTGTGTGGGATCGTGCAGCAGGCCGGGGTAGTCGCCGAGATCGTAGAGAAGGCCATGGACAGTTCCCTGCCCTAAGACGCGGAGTTGCGCGACGAGGGCGGCGACGACGTCAGGCGCAAGGCCGGGCCGGAGGGTTCCGTAGGCGAAGAGGTGGTTGGGCATTTTTTTGAGATTGTAGGGCAGGGGGCGTGATACCCGATCTTAGTGGCAATGAGGCCTCGCCAAAGGCAACCGCAGGTCCCTCCGCTCCCGTTGGTCGGTCGGGATGACATAGTTTTGTTGGCAACAGAATATTTGTCCTATCCCGATCGCGGGTTTACGGATGCATGATCCACCAGAGCATGGCGGCGGTGATGGCCACGGCTCCGAGGACCGTGATGGAGAAGCGCATGGGGCTGGCGCTCTGTGCGGTCAGGTTCACGCTGAGGGATGGCGCGGCGATGGTCTGGGTGCCGG
>JAGWSG010000179.1 GCA_028876335.1 Acidobacteriota bacterium | reverse complement strand
GTAGAAGACGCCGGTAAGCACTTCATTGTTGGCGTGCGCTTCCATGAGGGTCTTCACGGCCTTCACCTTATCGGTGGGGTCGTAATCCTCATGCAGCTTGCGCAGGCGCAGGCTCGAGCCGTCATGCATTTCCACGTCGTAGACCTGGCCGGAGTCATAATCGACTTCGATCTCTTCGAAGCTCGGCACAAAGCCAACTTCGTTGATAGGTTCGTCGTGCTCCTGCATGAACTTGTAGCTCTTGGTGGAGCCCTCGTGGTCATTAAAGGTGACGCAGGGGCTGATCACGTCGAGCATCACCGTGCCGTTGTGCGCGATGGCGGCCTTGAGCATGGCGAGCAACTGCTTCTTGTCTCCGGAGAATGAGCGGCCCACGAAGGTTGCGCCCAGCTGGATGGCAAGCGAGCAGGTGTCAATGGCCGGAAGGTCGTTGATGACGCCGGTCTTGAGCTTCGAGCCGATGTCCGCGGTGGCCGAGAACTGGCCCTTCGTCAGACCGTACACGCCGTTGTCTTCAATGATGTAAATCATCGGAAGATTGCGGCGCATAAGGTGAACGAACTGTCCCATGCCGATGGAGGCCGTGTCGCCGTCGCCGGAGACGCCGAGCATCTTCATGGTCTTGTTGGCCAGAATGGCGCCGGTGGAGACCGACGGCATGCGGCCGTGCACGGAGTTGAATGAGTGCGAGCGGCTCATGAAGTAGGCAGGGCTCTTGGACGAGCAGCCGATGCCGGACATCTTCATAACGCGCTCAGGCTCAACGCCCATCTCATACATGGCGTCGATAATGCGCTCGCTGATTGCGTTGTGTCCGCAACCGGCGCAGAGCGTGGACTTGCCGCCGCGATACTCGAGGATCGGCAGTCCAATGCGATTGACCTTGGGAGCTGGTGCTGCGGTCGCCATTACAATCCCTCCCGTGTGACGAATTCTTCGGTGATGGATTCGGCGTCGACCGGCAATCCGTTGTAATGCAGAATGCTGCGCAGCTTGGTGGTCTGCTCCGCGGGAAGATCAAGCTTCAGCAGGCTGGCCAGCTGTGCATCGCGATCCTGTTCGACCACGTACACGCGCTCATGCGAGGCCACAAAGTCGTGAATCTCGTGCGCAAACGGATACGCGCGGATGCGCATGTAATCGACCTTGGTGTTGTACTTCCGCTCAATCTGGTCGATTGATTCACGCAGCGCGAAGTCCGTTGTGCCGTAGGCCAGGAAGCCAATCTTCGAACCCGTGCTCTTGACCATGATCGGTGCAGGAACCAGCTTGCGCGCATTCTCAAACTTGCGCGTCAGCCTGTCCATGATGCCGAGGTAGTCTTCCGGCTTCTCTGTGTATGTGGCAGCGTCAGTGTGTCCCGAGCCGCGCGTAAAGTACGCAGCCTTGGGATGCATCGTACCCGGCAGCGTACGCCAGCCAATGGCATCGCCGTCCACGTCCTTGTAGCGTGCAAAGCCGCCCAGGCGATCAAGATCTTCCTTGGTCAGCACCTTGCCGCGATCCAGAGGCTTCTCCGGATATTCGAACGGATCGGACATCCAGTTGTTCATGCCCAGGTCGAGATCGGTGAGCACAAAGACCGGAGTCTGCAAGCGTTCGGTCAGATCAAATGCGTCGTGCCCCATCTCGAAGCACTCCTTCACCGAACCCGGCAGCAGCACAATATGCTTGGTGTCGCCGTGTGAAAGAAATGCAGTCGAAAGCAGGTCAGCCTGCGAGGTACGCGTGGGCATGCCTGTCGACGGGCCTGTACGCTGCACGTCGAAGATGACGCCCGGAATTTCCGCGAAGTAACCCAGGCCTGCGAACTCCGCCATCAGTGAGATGCCGGGGCCCGAAGTCGAAGTCATCGACCGTGCGCCTGCCCAGCCTGCGCCAAGCACCATGCCGATTGCCGCAAGCTCGTCTTCCGCCTGCACAACAGCGAAGGTTGCCTTGCCGTCGTCGGTCACGCGCAGCTTCTTCAGCATGTCCGTGGTGGCTTCAATCAGCGACGTGGAAGGCGTAATCGGATACCACGCAACCACCGTCACTCCGGCAAACACCGCGCCCATGCCGCAGGCCGCGTTGCCGTCGATGATGATCTTGCCTGCAGTCTGGTCCATCCGCTCAATCACGAACGGATCCTGCTTGGTCAGATTCTGCTGCGCGTAATCAAAGCCCGCCTTTACTGCGTTGAAGTTCAGGTCAAATACCTTCTGCTTCTTGGCGAATTGCTTCTTCACCGAGGCCTCAATAACAGCCAGATCGATGGAAAGCAGTTGCGCCACAACGCCGACGTAGACCATGTTCTTGACCAGCTTGCGTAGCTTTGCCTCGGGGCAAACCGCGGCGGTCAACTTGTCAAAGGGAACGGGGTAGCAGACAACGTCATCGCGATATTGCTTGAGGTTCATCGCCTCTTCATAGATGGCGCAGCTGCCGGAGGGGAGGTCGAGAATGTCCTGCTTGGCAGTCTCGGGGTTCAATGCCACCAGTACATCAATCTCGCGCTTACGGGCTACATACCCGTCCTTGCTTGCGCGAATGGTGTACCACGTCGGCAGTCCGGCGATGTTCGAGGGGAAAAGGTTCTTGCCGCTTACAGGCACACCCATTCCAAAAATACTCTTCAGCAGAACGCTATTGGCGGATTGGGAGCCGGATCCGTTAACCGTTGCTACGATAATGCTGAAGTCATTTGTCACGCGGGAGCGTGCAGATTTTTCGCCCTGTGATTGACCCAGGGCCAGGTCTCCAGTCGCCATTTGGCGGGAATCCCTTCAGATAGATTCAAGAAAGACGAATCTTTCAACTACCGAATAATTATAGTCGTCAATCTGTTACGCCGTACCGCGAGCTGACGCGCTTCCATGCGCCGAAAGTACCGAGTGAGACAACAGCGCAAATCTGTGCAAAAAAGAGACTTTTCGTCACCGCTCCGCCACTTTCCGTCATGAAATTCCTGCTCCTTTCAATCCGGCTTCAAGGAGCTTCCCGAGTCCTGCACGGGCGCGGATTCCCCGTGGCAGCGAAACCCACAAACTGGCTCCGATTCAAGGTGTTACAGCGGAAGCTGAAGGTGCAAGAATACGTCGCGAATCCCGGTTCCACCGTCGCAGCAGACTTATGGCAATAATCACCAGCGCCAGTGTCAGGCCAATCCACAAACCGTAAATCCCGCGATGCGCCAGGAAGCAAAGTGAAAGCCCCAGTGGCAGTCCCATTACCCAGTAGCCCACCAGGTTGGCCAGCATGGGGATGCGCGTCTCGCCCAGCCCGCGCAGCGCTCCCGTCGACACGGTCTGAATGCCGTCAAACACCTGGAAGACCGCCGCCAGTCCGAGCAGGCTCGGACCAACCGCCATCACCTCGGGGTCATGCGTGTAGAGAGCGATCAGCGGAACCGGTGCGATGAGGAAGACTATCGCGGCAAAAAGCATGAACGACGTTCCCAATCCGAGCGCAAGCCACCCCGCGCGCCGTGCGCGATGCGGATCACCCGCGCCCACCGCGTGTCCCACACTCACGGCTGCCGCCGCGCCAATGCCCAGCGGCACCATGTACGTCACGCTCGCGTAGCTCAGTGCAATGGTGTGCGTCGCCAACGCCACCGGCGTAAGATAACCCGCCGAGAACGTCGCAAGATTCCACGCGCCAACCTCCAGCAATATCTGCCCCGCCGCCGGCAGTCCCAGCTTCACCAGTGCGCGAATGCGCTCCAGCTGCGGCTTGGCCCAATGCGCAAACAGCGGATGCCCGCGCTTGCGCTCATATCTCCAAGCAAACACAAACAGTCCGCCGGCCATACCCACACGTGCAATGCATGTTGAAAGCGCTGATCCATTCACCCCCAGCGCAGGAAAGCCAAGCTTGCCGTAAATGAGAACCCAGTTAAAACCCCAGTTCAGCAGGTTGGCAATCACATAGGTTACGGTCACCACGCGCACCTGCCCCACGCCCTGCAGGTAACGTCGCGCTCCGCTGTAAAGAAGAAGTGGAAGCGCGCTGAAGCTGAGAATGCGAAGGTATCCGCCGGCAAGGTGCGCCACCTGAGGAATAACGCCAAAGCTCGCAAAGCCGAAGCTTGCCGCGATGGTGAGCACCATCAGCGGCGGAGTTGCGATGATGGCGATGTACACGCTCTGCGCAAACCAGCGATGACACTCGTCATCATCCTTGCGTCCATAGGCCTGCGCCACCAGAGTGTCCAGCCCCAGCAGCAGGCCAACGCCAAACAGTGAAGGCGCGTAGAACACAGCGTTGCCCACTGCGACAGCGCCAATCGCTACGGGTCCCAGACGGCCCACCATAATGGTGTCCACAACGCCCTGCAGCATCCAGCCCAGTTCGCTCAACACCACGGGAACCGCCAGCGCGATCATCGCGCGCAGTTCCGCTTTCCATTGTGCCCCGGTGGCTTTCACTCAACTTCCCTGCCCGCGCGCGAACAGCTTTCCTTCTCGCTTGCGGCTCCTCAATCAATCTTTCCTTTTGGAGATGGTACAGGTTTTCCGCCTGCCGGTGTTTCACGTTCTGTGAATGAAAAAGTTGCTTCGGCAATTGCTGCGCAGGCAGCGCAAGTACCCGTCAATTTTCCGTCGGAGAAAAAAACGCATGCGGAATCGCGAAAGCAAAAATTCCGCATGCGGGCTAAAGTGAATTTCTAGAACGAGCCGCCGTACTCGTCCGGAAAGCAGGCCTCCGGCCTGGCGGGAACTGGCGCGCAGAAATCAGGAATGAGATCGCGCAGTGAATAATGCGCCTTCTCGATGCCGGTCTTGTCGTGGCTCGGTACCTGGCGCTTCACATGCACCCACTCATGCAGCGTGGCGCGCGCCATCGCTTCGCCCATGGCGTTGATCTGCGCCTGCCTGTTCAGGTGGAAGAATACTGGCTCCAACATGCGCACAATGTTGTCGCACTCAATGTGGATGAAGGGCTCAATAGAGCCATCCTCGTCATCCACCCACCCCAGCCGTCCACCTTCAAATCGTGGTCCGCCGTCGAGCCTGGGTGTGCAACTACCGTGCAGAAAAATCACCAGTGGATCGTCCATTTCGAGTCCAACCACTACTTCGCTGTCCGGAAGAATCGTCGGGTTTTCGTCAATTCCCACCACTGCATTCTCTGCACTGCGCAGGTTCGCCCGCAGAGCACTCACAAACGCATCCCACTCTCCAGGCGGAAGCTTCTCCGTGCCATTCACCACAATGGTCGTGTGCGGAGTGGCTGCCGGATCGGCCCATACAAGCGTTGTCGACGCAAGAACCGCGCCAAAGATCAGCACCGCGAATGAAAGCGTTGCCGCAAGCGTAAGGCGAGTCTCCATGCCACGAATTCTGACGCCTTTCGCGTCCGTGGCGCATTCCGTTTCTTGCGCACAAATACCAGCGCTCGCATCTTTCGGATTGCCTGAATCCGGTTCGCGCCTTTCCACCAATTCTTGCGACTGCATCTCTGGCCTCCGAGGCAATGGAGGAGTGCCTCATGAACATGAGTGTGCAGCGAAAGCGTGCATCCGTCCAATAGATTGGTAGAATGATTTCCATCTCTACGAGAGATGGATGAGGCAGAAAGTATGGAAGTACGCCAGCTGCAGATCTTTACCGTGCTTGCTGAGGAGCTGAACTTTACCCGTACCGCCGAGCGGGTGCACACGGTGCAGTCCAACGTCACTTCACAGATCAAAGCGCTTGAGCAGGAACTCGGAGTTCCGCTCTTTGACCGGCTGGGACGGCGCGTTGCTCTTACAGACGCGGGCAAGCGCTTCCTGCCCTTCGCAGAAAAAGCGCTTGAATCCATGGAGCACGGACTGCGCGCGTTGCAGAACGGCGCCGAGCCAAGCGGCCCCCTGCGCATAGGTGCGCCAGAAAGCGTGGTCACTTACCGCCTGCCGCGCGTGCTCAGCGCCTTTCGCAAAAAGTATCCAAGGGTTGAGGTCATCTTCAGGCCGGATACCCCGGAACCAATCCTTGCCGATCTGGAATCGGGCAAGGTGGATTTAGCGATTTACATGAAGGACGAGATTACTCACCCTTCCATCATTTACCAGACCATAAGAACAGAACGTATCTTTCTGCTCAGTCATCCCGGACATCCGTTGACGAAGAAGCGCACCGTGAAGCCCAGCGACCTTGGCGGGCAGACTCTACTCCTCACCGAGCACGGATGCGCCTATCGCGCCAAGCTGGACCGAGCTTTAGCTATGCAAAACGTAAAACCCGGCCACATCACGGAATTCAACAGCGTTGAAGCCATCAAGAAGTGTGTAGCCGCCGGACTGGGACTGGCAATTCTGCCTGCCATCGTTGTCTCCGGAGAATTGCGCGCGCAGCAAATGAAGGCTCTGCACTGGGCCGGCCCGCAACTGGATATTGCCACCCACATTCTGTGGCACCGCGACAAATGGGTCTCGCCGGCCATGAAGGCCTTTTGCGACCTCGTCATGGAGAGCCTGGAGCGGGACGACACACGCGACGCCGCGTGACGCAATTGACACCGGCGGCGGGCCCGAAGGGGATCGCATGCGCCTATGGCATTGCCGACGGCAACAGCACCGATCGCCACGGGACCGAGCCGCCCGACCATGATGGTGTCGACAACACCTTGGGGCATCCAGCCGAGTTCGCAGAGAACGACAGAAACCGCAAGCGCGATCATGACGCGCAGTGCGGCTTTCCATTGTGCTGGAGTGGTGCTTTGCGGCCCCATTTCCCTAATGAACAGGCCCGTCTGTTGGCGTGCGGACGGTGTCTGCAAGCGCCGATCAAGCCGGGGCGGGCGATAAAGCGGGAGGCTTTTTCAAGGCCTTCCGGAATTCATCGGAATCCCTGCGGGTAAGGGACAGGACAGTGATGTCGTCCTCCTGGCCAAAAGCTTGCGCAGCCTCCGCAATCTTTTCCGCAGATTCGTCGGAGATGGCCGCGGTGCGCTCAAAGCCGAAGAGTTCGCCGCTATGAGAGCGGGCCTCCACAACACCATCAGTAACAAGTGTGAGGCGATCCTCCGGCGCGAGTGAGACTTCGATTTCGGGGTAGCTGGTGCCGGCCGCCAGGCCGAGTGGCAGTCCATTCACTAACTGGACTTCGCGGCTTCCCACATAGGGGGCGATGTGACCAGCGTTCGCGATGGTCATCGTGCCGTCCGGGTCGAGACGCAGCACCAGGCATGTTGTGAATCCATCTTTGCTGCGGGCGAGCATGCGCTGGTTCATGGCGCTGAGAATCTCTTTCGGGCTGCTGGTGTAATGCACCAGAGTGCGGAATGTGCCGACCAGCAGCGACACAGTCATGGCGGCAGGCAAGCCTTTGCCGCTGACGTCGCCGATGACGATGAGAGCTCCCCCGGATTCAAGAGGAATCACCTGGAAGAAATCTCCTCCGACGTGGCCGGCGGGCTTGTAGACGGTGTGGACCTGAAAGCCTGGAATGGGTGGAATGTCCTGAGGGATGAGAACCTTCTGAACGACGCGCGCGGCTTCAATTTCGGCTTCCATGCGCTCCTCATCCTTGCGGCTGCGCGCATAGCGGTGGACAAGAACGAAGAGCACAGCGAACATCTCAAAGGCACCAGCTAACTGAGAAGCGCTGAAGGTGAACGGCCAACGAATCGGCGCATTCAGGAACTGCCGAATTGCCTCGCCTCCTGCGGAACCTGCGATGGAAGGGATTTCGATCAGGGTACTCACAACTCCGTCGCAGAGCATGACGAAATACGGAAGGAGGAGCAACGGAGCATCGACGTTCCCCTTCTTTGTGCCAATAAAGAGGAGTGCGAGTTCACAGGAGAGAGTCCCGACGGAGGCAATTGAGTAGGTGAAGCCGAATACCTGATTCCCAGTGAATATTGCGTTAAGATTCGCGAAAGTGGATACAAGAACGCATAGGACAATTGCCCAATAAATAAAGCCTCTCCGCTGCCGTAGGAAGGCTACGATGAACTCGACTTGGAAAAGCGTGGCGACGGCAAAGAGGATGGAAAACGTTAGAAAAAAATCGTCGTGTCCCGTGGGCCGGAAGTTTCCAAAGAAGCCATAGGCGCTGAAAATAGCCCAGACGAGCTGGCTCAGGCCAAACCAAAGGTATTCGCGCTCCCTACGCCGCATGAAGAATAGGCCAAGCCCTGCCAGTGCGGTGAGAACATTGCCGTAAAGCTCCAAGATGGAGCTGGCATTTTGCCAGGACGTTTCATCAATCTGAAGCTTGCTCCATTCTTCCATCGCGCTCTTGCTGCCAATGCGAGGCACTGGATAGACACCGCCTCCTGGCCGATCTGCCAACAACGGCGAGTGCCACACACGAATGGCGATGAGCAACGGCTGACCCGCAACCAGCAGGTCATCGGGTATTGAAAACACCATCCAGTTGCGGAATACGTACCTGGGGCGAGGAGGCATTTCGCCGACCTGACCGATCAAGCGACCATTGGCGAACACCTGGCAGCTTTCATGGACATTCGGAAGATAGAAAGCCAGCGGTTCGTGCTGTGCCGGAACCACGACATGCAAGCGGTACCAGCCCATCCCCGTATAGCCCTGGTAGCCCTGCTCTGACCAGGGCTTGTCCGCAGTGAGGAGCGACCAGCGGGAATCGTCGAAAGTAGAATCGGCCCAAGCGGAGCTGTCTCCAGCGTGGAAACGCCACGGACCGGAAAGCTCACTCATTGTTACGCGACTGCTTTCCATGTTGACCATTTGCCCGCACGCAAATTCGCACAGACTAAGCAAACACAGGAGAAAGGCAAACGATTTGACGCGCATGGAAGGCCCCGGATAAGTGGCAAAAATTGGGCTGCGTGTTGCGCACCGATTCTAAACGTCCAATCTACGCACAATCCAAGAAAACCATGTGGAAGAAGCGAAATTCAGCGAAAAGCATGACAACGATGGCATCGTCTGTGCTGCGTGCCGTCCAAATCAAGTGACGGAGCATCGACAGGAGCCGGTTGCAGACTGGATGTAATTGACGCGGGACACGGCTTACGTTACTTTGAATTCGAGCGCGTAGGGCGCATCCAGTCCGCGGAAAGGGCCGTGCCCACCTTCTCTGAAGACAATTTGACGAACCTTCTTTCAGCCTGACACATGCGGACTCCCCAGGCACCCAACGAAAGGAGCTTCGTGTGTCTCAAAGGCAATTCCCTGCCCGCCCCAGCCTCGAACAATACCGCAAACAAGCCAAGGAGCTGAGCCGCGCCTGCGCGCTCGGCAATGCGGCGGCGCTTCAGCGTCTGCACCAATTTCATCCGCGCCCGCCCAACCGCATCGTGACGCTTGCCGACGCGCAACTCGTCATCGCGCGTGAACATGGCATCGAGAGCTGGCCTGCATTCGCGCGCGAAATCCAGCGCATCCTTCTTACTCAATCCATCCAGACCATTCAGGATCCCGTAGAAGCCTTCCTCATTGCCGCCAGCGTTCCCCGTGAAGGCGACCACGGCGCGGGAACACTGGAAGAAGCTGAGGCGATCCGCGCGTTGTATCCGCAGGTGGCGCGTGCCAGCATCTACACTGCTGCCGTGCTCGGCGATGCGCATGGAGTGCGTGAATTTCTCGCCAAAGACGCCAAACTCGCCAAAGCTCCCGGCGGCGTTCATAACTGGGACGCGGTCACCTATCTCTGCTTCTCGCGTTATCTGCGCATCGACAAATCACGCACCGGAGAGTTCAGGAAAGCACTCCTCGCTCTGCTTGATGCCGGCGCAGACGCGCAGACCGGCTGGTACGAAACCATTGATCAACCAAACCCGCGGCAGATTCTGGAGAGCGCGCTGTACGGCGCGGCCGGTGTTGCACAGAATGTGGAAGTGACGCAACTGCTTCTCGAGCGCGGAGCCGACCCCAATGCCGATGAAGAGACCGCGTACCATGTGCCCGAAAGCTACGACAACAGCGTGATGCTCGTGTTGCTGGAGAGCGGCAAACTTGATGCAATGCACAAATGCTGGCTGCTCGTCCGCAAAGCAGACTGGCACGACTTCGACGGCATGAAGATGGCGCTCGACTATGGCGCGGATCCGAACCTCATGCCGCGATGGGGACGCAACGCTTTGCAGCACGCGATTCAACGTGACAACAGCATCGAAATTCTTGAACTGCTTCTCGATCGCGGCGCAGATCCGCTCCTGCGCACCGCGCACGACAACCGCACCGCCGCAGCCATGGCCGCTCACAAAGGCCGCGGCGATTTTCTATTGGCTTTGGAAAAGCGCGGCATCGATCCGAAATTTGATGGAGCAGACCAGTTGATTGCCGCATGTGCACGCGGCTATAGAGAACAAGCGCGCATGCTCGCAGCCAACGATCCTGAAGTACTCTTTCTCGTGCGCCCCATCGGCGGCCAGCTGCTCGCCGAGTTCGCCGGTAACGGCAATAGCGAAGGCATCGATTGTCTGCTCGATCTTGGCATCCCCGTCGACGCGCGCTACAACGGCGACGCCTACTTCGATGAACCACGCGACTCAACCGCCTTGCACATCTCCGCCTGGCGCGGCTGGCCTGAGATAACAAGACTCCTGCTGGCCCGCGGTGCAGACGTCAATGCAAAAGACGGCCGCGGCAGAACACCACTGCAGCGGGCCATCGCTGCCTGCTCAAACTCCTATTGGAAACGCCGACGCTCACCTGAATGGGTTGAGCCGCTACTCAAGGCAGGCGCCACGCTTGAAGGCATTGAAATCCCCTGCGGCTACGATGAAGCCGACGCTCTGCTGAAACAGTTCTCTCAATAAAAAAACCACCCTACGCGCACATGAAGCAGAGCACGAAGGGTGGCCATCACTTCAAAACTTCTACGTGCCGCGGACGCGCGCAACCGCAGGCCGCGGCTCAACCCGCTTGGTCGTAATGGTCAACTTGGCTGGCGTCAGCTCCGCACCATCCCAGCCCTCCTTCACGGCTTCAATGCGAATCTCCCCAGGTCGCTTGGTCGATTGCAGAATTACCTGCGCCAGTCCGTTAAACAGCGAACGCTTCGGCTCCTTGTCGCTCTGCTGGCAATTCGGATCGCCATTGCCCACGCCAATTAGCTTGCCCTCACCGGAGACCTTGAAGCCGATATGATTATCCGCCGTCGGCACCGGCCGTCCCTGCTTGTCCAGCGCTTCCACGGTTATCATCGCCACGTCTTCTCCGTCCGCATCAATCTCCGTCCGATCCGCGGTAATGCGAATCGCAACAGCATCGCCTGTCGTCTCGCGCCTGTCGGTCGCCACAACTTTCCCGCCCTTCAGGCCGCGTGCTTCAATCGCTCCGGGCTCGTACTTCACCTTCCACTCAACATGCTGCAGGCTCGGAACCTTCTTCCTTCCCACGCTCTTCCCATTCACCAGCAGTTCCACTTCGTCTGCATTGGAGTAGACCCACACCGCAATCTCCTCACCCTCGCGTCCATGCCAGTTCCAGTGCGGAAACACATGCACCGCCGGCTCCCTCCGCCACCACGCCTTGTAGTAGTAGAAGTAGTCCTTCGGAAATCCGCACATGTCTACAATTCCGAATTGCGAATTCACGGATGGCCACCCATATGGCGTCGGCTCGCCGCGATAATCAAATCCCGTCCACGCAAAGCCGCCTGCCAAAAACTCCTGCCCGCCATACAGGGTCCACCATCCCTCCGGCGTTGCGCCCCACGGCACCACTCCGTCGTAGCAGTTCACCGTGTTCCGCTTTGGATCCGTTGAATACTCCCCGCGCGTGCTGATTGCGCTTGAAGTTTCCGACCCATAAATTGCGCGCTCTGGATGCTCCCTGTGGTACTTCTCTGGAAACTCCTGGTGATAGTTGAAGCCGATCACGTCCAGCGCCAGTGATACACCCTGCTCGTTATCGCCATTCACAGCGGCAGACACCACCCTCGTCGGATCAAGCTCATGGCAACGCCGCACCATCGCCGTCCCAATCTTCAGGCCTTCCTCTGCCATCGGGCCATTCTGCAGCCGCCCTTCCTCGTTGCCAATGGACCAGATAATCACCGCCGGCGAATTGCGATACCGCTTCACCATCACCTCAAGCTGCGCCATTCCCTCCGGGCTCGACGACATCTGCCGCGTCTCGCACATCATCATCATGCCCATGCGGTCGCACGCCTCCACCCACTCCGGCGTCGGCATGTTGTGGCTGGTGCGCACTGCATTGCAGCCCATTCCCTGCAGCACAGCCACGCGATAATACTGCAGCCGGTCCGGCAGCGCCGCGCCCACGCCCGCGTGGTCCTGGTGGTTGCACGTGCCCTGAATCTTCAGCGGCTTTCCATTCAGAAAGAATCCCTTGTCTGCCGTAAACTTCGCCGTGCGCACTCCAAACGTAAACTGCTCCGCATCGCGCGCCTTCCCATCGGTCTCCACCGTCGCCACCGCCGTATACAAATTCGGCTCTTCGGTCGACCACAGCTTGGCTCCCGCCAGGTTCGCCGTCGTGCGGAACGTCGTCTTTCCATCCGCCGCAACCGCCTGCGCCGGAGCCTCCGCCGTCGCTACCGTCTTTCCGTCCGCATCCTTGATCGTCCACGTCACGCGCGCCTGCTCACTCGCCGAGCCCTCATTCTCCACCACCGTCTCCAGCGTCAGCGCCGCGTCACTTCCCTTCACCTCACTGCGAACAAAGCTCTCCCACTTGCCCAGGTGCAGCGCATCCGTCTTCGTCAGCCACACATGCCGGTACAGCCCCGCGCCCTCGTAAAACCATCCATCGCCAAACGCCGCATCCACGCGCAGCGTAATGCAGTTCGGCTTGCCCAGTTCAATAAAGTCCGTAATGTCAAACCCGAACGGCGCATACCCGTTGTCATTCCGGCCAATAAAGCAGCCATTCACCCACACCAGAACGCTCCTGAACGCGCCATCAAACTCCACCGCCAGCCGACGCCCCTTGTCCGTCTCCGGCACTTCAAACACACGCCGATACCAGCCCACTGAGGTCTCCGGATAACGCCTGCCCAGCGGCTTGAATCCATGCGACGCCTGCTCGTTGTCCCACACAAACGGCAGTGCCACCGCCCAGTCATGCGGCAGATTCACCTCACTCCAACTCGCGTCGTCGTACTTTACCTTCGCAAACTCAAAATCGCCCGTCTTTGAGAAGTCCCCCTGTCCGATGCCAAAGCCCAGGTCCTTGCTCGGATCGTTCCCGTTCCCAAACGTGAACTTCCAGTCAAAGTCAAAGAGATACTTCTCCCTGGGAGCCACCGCTGCCAGAGCCCCTGCATGCGCCTTCTCCACATCCGCGGCCAGCAGCGCCGCCGCCCGTGCAAAGGCAGACCGAGAAGCAAACGTAGCGGCAGAAAGCGCCACACCAGATGACAGCAGCGAACGGCGAGTGATACCAGGCATCGGAAACTCCTATTCAGTAAAAGGGTGATGTGGGATGAACAGACCAGCAGCCTCAATCCATCGCAGTGCACAAACGGCAAACAGGCAGCTTCGGTTCAATAGTGATTCTCTTTCGCAGGACAGGCAGCGCAGCGCGCTCCAACAACGGATCACTATAAATCTGCCAGCCACTTCCGGTAAACGGTTACATACCGGACCAGCCACCCCTCGCGCCCTTCCCTAAACCACTCCGGCTCGTGTGCAAACCCATCCCACACACTGCCCGCCGCAACCCCGCCGCTATGGTAAAGTCAAAAAGGCGAAACCGACCGGGAGAGATGGCCGAGTGGTTGAAGGCGCACGCTTGGAAAGCGTGTTTAGGGGAAACTCTAACGTGGGTTCGAATCC
>JAGWSG010000178.1 GCA_028876335.1 Acidobacteriota bacterium | reverse complement strand
GCGAAATCATCTCATTATGCAGCTCTCTGGTTGCCTGCAGAAGCTTTTGGGTATCTGAGAGCAGTTCCTTCTGGCGCTGCTCGTTCAAGGTCTTTCTCTGGTGTGCGCGAATACGTGGATCGTCCAGCGGATCTGAGGCAAATATACCGCCGGATTGGCTACCCACCTGGTTAGGGATCATCTGAGCCGCCACCCTCATTCCAGGGCGCCACGGCTGAACACAAAGAATAGTCAACAAAAGCCCTGTTCCCGCCAAGACGCGCATGATGAGATGCCCATTCATCGCAGCAATCCCGTTCCAGTTTCCGTCAAATTGATTGCCTTCATCATCCCTTCCAACACCTGACGCGAAATCCTGTGGCAGCCGCCTGGAAGTGAAGCCCCGGTGCGAATCTCAAAAGTTCATCAACTTTGCCCCACAACCAGCCGCATCTTCAATCGAACATCGTGTGCAAGCTTCTCGATTTCAGCTGCTTTCTTGATTACTCCAACGGACAGTGTGTCCTTGTCGGTCTTGTCCATTTCGGTCTTCAACTCTGTCGCCAACTCCAGCAGTTTGGCGCTGTCATTTACCAACTGCTTCCTTCTTTCCGTATTCGCAGCCTCAAAGTCGTCCTTCTTTTCCTTGTTCATGCGCATCATCATCTGGGCATTCGCATCCGGAGGATCGGTGAGGATTGGCGGATGGATAGGACGATTGGGGTTAGGCGATTGCTGTGGATCAAGCGCCGCGGCGCAAAGCACAAACAACACGATCCCCGAACACACCATCAGGGATCGCATGTGGCGGCCTATTTCCCATTTGCGGCCTTGCCTGGCCGGTATGAGGGCGTGGTCCTGTCTCTTCATAAGTCCTCCTGAAGTCTTTGGGCTTTTAGTGGCAACCGAAAAGGCAACATCAGGAGCGCCGGTTGTCCACGGACTCGCTGCGCACCGATAGTCTAGTACGAGGAGTTTCAGTATGCACCCATTTGTTTGGCTTTGTGGAATGGGATTCGTTTCCAACGATAGTTTCCTGAACAACGTTTTGCGCGGATGGGGAGAGGACGCACAGGAATTCGTCCGCATTAAACTGCCCCATCTGGTGATGGTTGCCCTCATCGCCTTCGTGCTCTACCGGATATTGAAGCTGATCACGGCGCGCATGCTTGCTGTCGCCGAGCGGCATGCCGCCGGAGAGAACCGGGTGCCGCAGGTCAAGACCCTGGCCGGCGTAATCCGCGCCACGGGCCTGGCCATCATCGCGGCCATCGTCGGTCTCCAGTTTCTTGACGCCTTGGGCGTCGATCTCGCACCGCTTCTCGCATCTGCCGGCGTGGCAGGAGTGGCAATCGGCCTGGCGGCGCAAAATATCGTGCGTGACGTGCTGAACGGAGTCCTGATTTTGATCGAGGACCAGTTCAACGTGGGCGATACTGTAAAGGTTGCCGGCGTCACCGGCAAAGTCGAGTCCATGACGCTGCGCAAAACCACCGTGCGCGACGCCGATGGGACTCTCTATGTGATTCCCAACTCGCAGATCACAACAGTCGCCAACCAGAGTATCGACTACTCGATCGCGACAGTGAATGTGAGCGTGGACTACTCTGCGAATCCCGATGATGTGATGGCGCTGCTGAGCAGCATCGCCATGGATGTCCACTCCGACGAGAAATTCCGCAACGACTTTGTCGCCGACCCCAAAATTCTGGGCGTGGATGCGGTACGCGGCTCGGAGATGATCTTCCCCGTGCAGTTCAGAACCAGGCCAACCAAGCAGTTGCCGCCTGTCCGCGAATTCCGCCGCCGCGTGCGCCAGGCTCTCATGGATCGACACATGCTCCCTGGCGATCCTAATCGCGTTTTTCATACGGAACTAGAGCATGTGGCCGTAGTTCAGAGGCGCAACACACCGGCGGCCGCAACCCAGAACGACGCAACCACCCAATCCGCGCCGGACAGCAACCCATTATCCAGCTCGTAGACAAACTGCGATTTCGATTGTGAATCTCACTAGCCAGCCTGCAAGGCTTCGGTCAACGCATCTGCATCGGCAACGGGAGGCAGGCAGGTATTTCCTCGGCAGACAAGAGCCCATGCAGCGGCTCCGTCAGGCGCGGGCGCCTGCAATACGGTCTCTTCCAAAACTGGCGGCAATTTGCCTGCGGAAAGCTGTTCCGGAGCAACTTGAATCACCGTCTTATTCACGCTAAATCCTGCCATCGCTGTGGCCGCCAGCTCTTCGCGCGCGGGGCCACCGCCGGCTACAACAATTTGGACAGGTGCAGAAACGAAGCGCGCGAGCGCAAGTCCATAACTCCCCGCATAGAGGCCAAAGTGCTCCACAATACCTGAGAACGTTGCAAGAGTATCTTCGGCAATGTCTCGGTACTCATTGCGCCCGCTAAGTGCTTCCAGCCGAAGAAGCGCCGAAGCTGCCGTCGGATTTCCCGCAGGCGTTGGCGAGTCTTGCAGCGGCCTGCGCCGTGCTGTCAGCGCGCCCAGCGGC
>JAGWSG010000177.1 GCA_028876335.1 Acidobacteriota bacterium | reverse complement strand
CGCTATACCATTTGCCTTGTGATAGATCTGTGCCAGGGCGACGCACAAGAGGCGAGGAATTCTTCGCCGTTTTCGTTGGCAAAGTGGTGGACAGCGAATCTCCCAGATAGTTCCAGTAATCTGAGTGGCGAAAATCGAGTAGTTCCTAGTCAAAGCGAGTTGCAAGTAGTGTTTCTAACGCGAGAAATGCTCAAATTTGATGTTTTTTAAGGAGGCCGTAGGACGTTGACCCAGGTACAGATGTTCGGTGAAGAAAGATGGTCAGTTCGCGGAAAAACGGATAGGGAACATTCCGGGCGGCAGTTGGGAACCAGGGACTTTTTGCCGCCCCCTCCTTGCACCATGCGCGATGGGCAGGGCACAGCTCTCCTGACTGATTGTGATTTGCCGGAAGGTTGACCCGGCCGCCAGCTTACTGCTGCAGTGAGTGGCACGTGGTGCAATCAGTAGTTGCCTTCTTCGCTGTATGGCAATCGACACACCACTTCATGGAAAGGTCGGTCTCCTTAAAGAGTCGCTCCCGTGTGGGCACGGGGCCATGGCATTCCTCGCAGTTTGCAGAGTGATCCACGTGTGTCTGGTGGTTGAAGCGTACAAAAGATGGCAACTGGTAAATGCGAACCCATCGAATGATGGTGTGGGATTTTGCATACTCTGCGAGCTCTCGAATTGCGGGCTTATCGGTTGCCACTGCCTGGTGGCATTCCATGCACGCAGTCGCCTGCGGAATCCGGAGCGAATCGCCGAACGCCGATTTCGTATGGCAGGTGGAGCATGGCAGGCCGAGTGTCCCGGCATGCAATTTGTGGCTGTAGGGAAGCGGTTGCTCAGGTCCTGCAAGAGGCGCAGCGGAAGACGATGGAGAGTTATCTGCGGAAAAAGCCTGCTGGGAAGTTGCCTGGATCCAAGACCCAGCCAAGAGAACCATTGCGAGAAGTAGAAAAGTCCGCATCCTCATCCTTTACACATTCCCCTGGCGCATCTGTTCGGCGAGATACTCCGAAGCTCGCATAGAGAGAGCCAGAATCGTCATCGTAGGATTCTGCCACCCACCACTCACAAAACTGCTTCCATCCACCACGAAGAGATTCTTGATGTCGTGGCTCTGGTTCCACTTGTTCAGCACGCTGGTCTTCGGGTCATTCCCCATCCGGCAGGTACCCAATTCATGAATGCTGTATCCCGGCGGATTGGGCATTGGATTCTTTGCCAGCACTTCAACGCCGCAAGCATCGGCCAGTTCCAGACTCACATTCACCGCATCCCGCATCATATTGAACTCGTTGTCGGTGTACTTCGCGTCGATATGAAGCGTTGGAATTCCCCATGCATCTACAACTTCCTTATTGATGCGCACATGGTTCTCGTAACGCGGCAGAACCTCGCCATAAACATAAGTGCTGAATGCGCTGCCACGGTATTGCAACTGCTTCTGCAGCAATTCTTCGCCATACGCCGGAATGCATCGCGGCTCAACATCTCCACCGCATGACACATTAATGGCATAGCCGCGAATAAAGTCTTTGGCGCGCACATCGATGTTGCGGAAGCGCGGTAGCGTAGCGCCACCTCCCATCAAACCTTCAGGAGCCTTTCCGTTCTGCGCTTCTTTCACCGTGCCGACAATGCCGACGCCATATGTCTGGTCAATCAAATAGCGGCCCAGGACTCCGCTTGAATTGGCGAGCCCGGAGTTCATCAACAGGCGCGTGCTTTCCAGCGTTCCGGCCGCCAGGATTACAATACGTGCCTTTACTGTCATTTCCCGGCGGGAGTGACGATCCATAAAATGCGCGCCGTTTGCAAGGCCTGTCTTTTTGTCTACGGTAATCTCGCGTACCACCGCATTCGACACGGCTTTCAACTTGCCTGTGGCAAAGGCATCGGGAAGCAGAAGATTGATGGAGCTTGCCAGCCCATCCTCGCCCATTGCCTCACGCGACTTGCACACTGGGATACCTTTGGGCTTCGCGTAAGCGATCATGCGGCGGAATAAGCCTGACCAGTTGTCAGCCACCTCAACGAAATTGCCATCTGGATATTGGGGCAAGCCTTCGTGGCGCCCGCGTACGCGAAAGATCTTCTCGACACGCGAGTAGTAGGGATCCAGGTCCGCCAGGCTGAGCGGCCAATTCTCGCCAAAGCCGTCGTGGTCCTTTCCCTTCAGCTCATAATCACTCAGCCGGTAAGACTGGCGCGCCCAGAACAGAGAGCGGCCACCGAAGAGCCGCACACGAACCCAGTTATAAGGGTTTTTCGGATCATACGAATACGGAACTTCCTTTTCGTCCACCCATGTATTGGCGTTGAACTCCGACGCCTGAAACACGTGAGGCACTTTCTTCGGATCCTTAAATCCGCGATAGGGTAGTTCATGTGCGGCCTTGGTTTCGCGGTCCTTCTCAAAGTCCACAATCGGCCCGGCATTCAGCATTACGCATGAGATGCCCTTGCCGGTAAGAATTTTGGCCGCCATTCCGCCGGAATGCCCCGAACCGATAATCAATACGTCTGCTATTTCTTCAGCCATGTGTCCCCACTTCTCTTAGTTCAATGCTTTAGATCGGGGTCGATAGGACGCCAGTATCTGCCTACGCCTGGAGCCCGGTCACCGGACGAAATAGCCGCTATGCTCCACAACTCAGAGTTCATTGTGGCGTCGCGAATGTCCTGATGCGCGATTGCAATGAAGCGCGGAAACGGCTCGGTTGGCGGATGGTAGCTTATCCACGGTTGCAGCACCGGACGGACAATCTTGTCTGCCTGCTCGGAACTTAGTTGCGCGAACTGCTTGCCGAAAAGTCTTCTGGCTTCGGCATTCAGATGATCCAGCCCCTCTTTATAGAGTTGCTGCTGGTCAATGAAAGAGGCGCTCACCAGAAAGTCCAGGAATTGTGGCGCTTCTGCCTGCAAAGCGCCGGGGTAATACTCCACCGGAGGCATCAGCAGATCGCTCAGTCTTTCAAGCGCGGCAAATTGTGCCTCATTGAAAAACCGCACATTGGGCTCCGCCACGGCGTCCGGCACCACGGAGGGAATGGAAGGAATCTGGAATGCACGCATGCCCCGCGGGTTTGGAACTGCAGACTCTCTGGCCGGCAGTGTTGGTGTTAACGATTGTGACTGTTGCCCCAATGCCGTCTGTGCAGCCACGGGTACGGCAACCAGTCCTTTGACAAAGTCACGACGCTGCATGAACTTGCCTCCCAGCACTTTTCTTGGTTTCTTTTCTGCGGCGCTGGAATTCTACCGAACTGAGTGCGCACATGTCAGCCGTTGTGGCGAAGTGAAGCAGACTCCATCTTTGCATCACGATGTGCCGCACGAGTACATCATGCCTACATGGCAGTTCTTCAACGGGATGGACGGACGATCTGCGGGCGTGTGCGATAAAATTCCGTGCATTTTGACGATGACAAAGACAGGGTGTGGCAACGGGAGTATAGTGTGGGCTTTTCCTATGAAGAGGAGATGAGTTTCACACAAAACACCCTCAGCCCTTTACTTGGGCAAACTGTCTGCAAACGGATCGATATTGGCGATAAATGAGTTTTCGATTCAGTGGCGATCAGGTGCAGTTGCGAGACACTACCTTTGTGCGAAAGGTGCATGGTGACCCCGGGAAGATTCGAACTTCCGACACGCAGTTTAGGAAACTGCTGCTCTATCCACCTGAGCTACGGGGCCACTTTTAGAATGAACAACTTGCGGAAACCGTGAAAATTATCAACTCACTTTCACTCACTTCACGTAAAATGCACACAGGTTTGACGGCCCGATGTGAGTTGACGTGGAGCGAAGATGAGAAAGCAATCACGATACCAACAGGGTAGCATTCGCAAGGTTCCAAGAGCCACCGGCTTTGCCTGGGAAGTGCGCTTTTCTGAGTGGCAAAACGGCAAGCGCCATCAGCGTACCTTGACGTTTGATGCGGTGGTGTATCGCACTGAGAAGGACGTGCGGAAGGCACTAGAGCAAACGGTCTCGCAAGTCAACGCGGGGGCGGGAGCGCGAAGGGCTGATGCGAAGTTCATGGATGTGTGTACGCTCTACCGGCAAGAACACTTG
>JAGWSG010000176.1 GCA_028876335.1 Acidobacteriota bacterium | reverse complement strand
AATTCTCAGCGCGCCGGTGTGTGGAGGATTTGCTCGTTCCTTCCATCCGCACCAATCTAACTTCGCGGCGCTACCCGTTTTGAGCGCCTTTCCAAATGTGCCGCTTCCACGCCCGAAATTGGTCCAAACTAAAGGCATTCGGAGCAGCCGCAAAGGACAATTCGCCCAAACCCTGTGAGTCTAGGCCCGCCGCTCTGCGGCGTCAAGCCTTGACAAGGGGGGGCCCCATCCTTTCGGAACCTGCATGGAAACTACCTCCCAGTTTGGCATATGGGCCTCCTCTTTCCTCGGTATATCCCATTTCGTCAAGTTTTTGATGGTGTTCGCACCCGTTACTGCTGTGCGCCATTGGGGCGGAAAACTCTGGAGCCATGATATTGAGTCAGTTAGACTCTTCACAGTTCGAAGCACGCCGACGGATTCCTGCTCCCCCAGCAAATCTCAGGTCCCGCCGTGCCTGCAATCCCCCTGTAAGCGAATTGCAGGAGCAGCAATGGCAAACACGGAGAAGATCCTGGTCATTGACGACGACGCCATCGTGTGTGACGTGGTGGCGGGCTTGGCTCAGGCACTGGGCCTGGAGTGCGTTACAACCAAGGACTCGTCCTCATTCTCTGATCTTCTTACACGGGATACTTCACTCATTGTCCTCGACCTCATGATGCCGGAGATGGATGGCATTGAAGTGCTGCGCCAGCTTGGCGAGCGCCGTTCTACGGCACGTATTCTGCTCATGAGTGGGATGGACAACCGTATTTTGGAAACAGCCGAACGGCTTGCCCAGAGCCTTGGGCTTTGGGTTGTCGGGCGCCTCCAGAAGCCAATCCCGTTGTCCGCCCTTAAAGAGGTGCTTGAAACCCTCGCGGTGACGACCATTCCGGAATCAAGCCTGGAAACGCCCGCCTACACTTTTCCCGACGAAGAACTACGCGACGCTCTTCAGAGCACTCACTTCCAGAACTACTATCAACCCCAGGTTAGTCTCACCAACGGCCAGATCGTAGGCCTGGAAGCGCTCATTCGATGGAATCATCCGCGCGACGGCGTCATTCTACCGGAACATTTCCTGCCGCGGCTTGAGGAGCTTGGCCTGATGGACGAGCTCTGCTGGAGCTCCATTCGCCTGGCCCTGGGCGACGCAAGTGTCATTCTTGAAGCCTTCAATGGTCCGATTCGCATATCGCTCAACGCAACCATTCACACCCTTGAGAATCTCGACTTCCCGGACGCGCTGCTGAAACTAGCCCATGAACATGGCCTCACTGCCGACCAGATCGTGATTGAAGTTACAGAGTCGGGTCTCGCGCTTGAGCCCTCGCGCGCACTCGACGTGCTTACTCGCCTGCGCATGAAGGGCTTTCAACTATCCATTGACGACTTCGGCGCCGGCTACGCCACTATGCGCCAGGTGCAGAACGTACCTGCCACCGAACTCAAAATCGACCGTAGCATCGTGGAAAAAATGCACGTCAATCTCAGCGACCGCGTCATGGTCGAGAAGATAGTCGAGATGGGCCACGAGCTTCGCATGAGCGTCATCGCCGAAGGCGTGGCCACCCGTCAGCAGTTGGATCTGCTCCGCCACTGCGGATGCGATCAGGTGCAGGGCTTCCTCTTCAGCAGGCCCTTGCCTGCCGGTGAACTCGTCCAGTGGTTACGTGCACACAATCCGCAATCCGTACTCGACCCCGCCTGACAGAGCGCTTGCGTAGCGCAATTCCTTCAAAGACAATAGGTCCACTCGCGGCACGCGCCTCAGCCTGCCGCGCCATCCATTCCGGGGGGAGAATCGCGTGCTCAAGCTCAAGTCGCTCGTTGCTGTGGTGGTGTGCTCTGTCTTGTCTTGTTCGTCCGCTCAGGGCCAAAAGACTATCCATATCGCTCCCCCGATTCCGATTCCATCCACCACCGCACCCAGCTCCACCAATCATGCCCTCACCACCGACGATCTCAACGCATTCTTTGACGGAATCTTTCCCCTGCAACTGGAGCGCAGTGACATCGCAGGGGCTAGCGTTCTCGTGATGCAGAACGGCCAGGTGCTTCTTGAGAAAGGCTACGGCTACTCCGACGTCAAAAAGAAAACACCCGTCGATCCCACCACCACCATCTTTCGCCTTGCCTCCATCAGCAAGCTCTTTACCTGGGTCTCGGTGATGCAGCTGGTGGAGCAGCACAAGCTCAATCTCGATACCGACATCAACCAGTACCTCGACTTCAAGATCCGCCCTGCCTTCAGCAAGCCCATCACACTGCGCAATCTGATGACGCATACCGGCGGCTTTGAAGAAACCATCAACGACATCATCGTCACCACCCCCAAAGACCCGGACACGCTGCGCCAGTTTCTTATCGACAACCAGCCCATGCGCATCTATCCGCCGGGCAAAATCACGGCCTACTCCAATTACGGCGTCGGTCTGGCCAGTTACATCGTGCAGCGCGTTAGCGGCGAGCCATTCCCGCAATACGTGCAGAACCACATCTTCACGCCGCTCGGCATGACGCACTCCAGCTTTGACCAGCCGCTGCCCGCGCGCCTTAAAGACACCGACTCGCAGGGCTATCGCCGCAACACCACCAAGCCCCCGGTTGGTTTTGAAATCTTCAACCCCGTCGGTGCGGGCGGCATCTCCTCCACCGCGGCCGACATGGGCCGCTTCGGCCAGGCGCTGCTCAACGGTGGCGAACTTGACGGCCATCGCATCCTGCGCACAGACACCCTCGCACAAATGTGGACGCCGCAGTACCGCGCCAATCAGGACCTCCCGCCCATCTGCATGGGGTTCTACCAGGACTGGCGCAACAACCTTCGCTGGATTGGCCACGAGGGCGACCTCATCGCATTCCACAGCCTCTTCTTCATGGAGCCATCGCAGAAGATTGTTCTCTTTGTTTCGTACAACTCCGCAGGCGGCGCATCTAAGCCTCGCCCTGAAATCATCAACTTCTTTTCGGATCGCTACTTCCCCGGCGCGCAAAACTTTCCGTTCCTCAAAACGCCCGCAAACCAACTGAAGGACATCGAAGGACACTACGAGTCCACTCGCCGCGCAGACAGCACCCGTCTCAAACTCGACTCTCTTTTCAGTCAGCGTGCTGCACGCATCAACAAAGACGGCGAACTGACTCTCTCCGGCGTGCGCGACCTCCGCGGTCACATCCTCAAGTGGCGCCCCATCGGCACAGACCTCTGGCAAACTGTCGACGACCAAGCGCGCATCTTCGCCATCCGCGATGCCGGCAACAAAATCGACCGCCTCGCCGTCGACTTCCCCGGCGTCCAATTCCAGCGCGTTCCCTGGTATGAAGACTCGCGCTTCGTGTTTCCCGTCGCCGGCACCAGCCTCGCCATTGCTCTTCTCGTCGTACTCACATTTCTGATCCGTATCGGCCGTCGCATCTTCCTGCGCAAGCGCCCACGCTGGCAGCCGCAGCCCGGCACTCTCTACCTCACCTTCTCGCTCAAAACCGCATCCCTCTTCTGGCTGCTCATTCTCGGCGGAATCCTCGCATTTATTGCCTCCGCGGGCGACAACCTGATGCCGCCCACGGCCGCATGGGCCAAATGGTTTGTGCTCTTGAACATCGTCACCGCTATCGCGCTCTTCTTCAGCCTTCTCGCCGTCTTTGCGGCCATTCGCACGGCTCTGCGCAGCGACTTGCGATCAATCACCAAACTCAAGTTCTCCCTCGTTGCTCTGGCATGCATCGTCCTCAGTTGGTTTGCCGTTCACTGGCACATCATCGGTCCCGTCCACCGTATCTGAACCGGTAAACTAGTCCCTGTGAAGCCCGCAGCCCATCCCAGCCAACCCAGCCGCAAGGAGTTCCTCGCCCTTGCGAAGGAGCACACGCTCGTACCCGTTTACCGCACGCTCACGGCCGACCTCGAAACACCCGTCTCGGCCTTTCTGCGCGCGGCCTGGCGTGAGCGCGAGTGCTTCCTCCTTGAGTCGGTCGAGAACGGCGAGCAGGTAGGCCGCTACACCTTCATCGGCATCCATCCGTATAAGCGCATCGTCGCGCGCGGCCACAATATCGCCATTACAGAAGACAAGCGCACCACGCACATTGAGGGTGACGCCTTCGCCATCCTGCGCGACGCGCTCTCCGGCCACCAGCCCGCGCGCATTCCCGGCTTGCCGCCCTTCACCGCCGGCGCCGTCGGCTTCTTCTCCTATGACGCAGTCCGCCTCATTGAGCGCCTCCCCAGCAAAGCAAAGGACGAGCTCGGCATTCCCGACGCCTGCCTGCTCTTCTTCGATGAAGTCCTCGCCTTTGATCACGTCCGCAAGCAAATCTGGATGATCGCCACTGCCGACGTCACTCTGCAATCCCCTGACGCCGCATATCAGGACGCACTCAAGCGCTTGGCCAAGCTTGAAAAGCGCCTGGCGCAGCCGCTGCCCAAGCTGCCCACACCCAAACACTCTGGCAAGCTCAAGGTCACGCATCGCACGCGCAAAAAAGACTTCCTCGCAGCAGTTGAAGCCACCAAGGAATACATCCGCGCGGGCGACGTCTTTCAAACAGTCCTCTCGCAGCGCTTCGATGTCGAAACCAATCTCGACACCTTCCAGATCTACCGCTCGCTGCGCACCGTCAATCCCAGCCCCTACATGTTCTTCCTCCGCTTCTCGCCCGACGAAGAACTCGGCGGCAAGAAACCGAAGAAGAAGTCCAAAAAGTCTGCCCCACCGCAGGTGGTTGAGTTGGCCGGCTCCTCACCCGAACTCCTTGTCCGCGTCAACAATGGAACCGTCGAATACCGTCCCATCGCAGGCACGCGCCCGCGCGGCGCAACCGAGAAGGAAGACCTCGCGCTTGAAAGTGAAATGATGAGCGACGAGAAAGAGCGCGCCGAGCACGTCATGCTCGTCGACCTCGGCCGCAATGACGTAGGCCGCGTCAGTACCTACGGCTCGGTCAAAGTCGACCGCCTCATGTACGTCGAGCGCTACTCGCACGTCATGCACATCGTCAGCACCATCCTCGGCAAGCTGCGGCCAGATCTCACCGCCGTCGACGCGCTCCGCGCCTGCTTCCCCGCCGGCACCCTCAGCGGCGCACCCAAAGTCCGCGCCATGGAGATCATCGAAGAGCTTGAGCCCGCACGACGCGGTACCTACGCCGGCACCGTCCTCTACGCCGACTTCTCCGGCAACCTCGACTCCTGCATCGCCATCCGCTCGTTCCTGGTAAAGGACGGCAAAGGCTCCGTCCAGTCCGGCGCCGGCATCGTCGCCGACTCCGTACCCGAGAACGAGCACCAGGAATCCCTCAACAAAGCCCAGGCAGTCATCCGCGCCATCGAACACGCGCGGGAGCTGTGAACGCGGCCTCTGTTCTGCTTCCCTGTTATCTGTTCGCTGTTCCTGATCCCTGAAACCTGTTCCCTGATCCCTGTTCTATGCCTTGTAACAACGGCACGGCTTCAGCCGGACCAATAAGCTGTCGACCAAAAATGACCCGCGCGGACTTCAGTCCGCGTCTCCTCCAGAACCATCAACCACACCGTTTCACTCAATAGGTGAGTTGTGGATTCGGCATCATTCCAGAAGCGCCCTGACACGAATGGCGTTTATCGATACAAATTGAGCTCAACCAGACATTTGAGAGAATCTGGTGACTACGATAGCCGAGGGGCAACATAACAGATCACGTCGACATGCCGAGCTACAATAACGATCTATGAGCGAAAAAGAGGAATTGATTGCTGTAGCCGCTTTGCGAGAGTATGCAGCAAGTGATTACGACGAATTTTTCGCGGAGATCGCGGACTACACGGGGTATCCGGCAGCAGAGGTAGAAGAAATACTTGCCGATCTTGTCGTAGACAAGACATTAAGTGAAACATATGTGCAGATGTTGAGCCCCGCTCCGCAAATAGAAGGGCCGGGAAAAATCGTTCGGGCGTGGTATGAGAAAGGCCCGATGTGGAATACACCAAGAACGACTAATCGCCGTTAGTCTCTGGAAGATTTCGGCCGCAGCCTGAGAGGTATCCACCGTCTGACCATCGCATAATGACCAGACGGACCTAGGTT
>JAGWSG010000175.1 GCA_028876335.1 Acidobacteriota bacterium | reverse complement strand
GCCCAGCTTCTTGCTCGCGCCAAACCGGCGGCCAACTGTCGCCGTCTCCGTCGTATTGCCACGGCCGTTCGCAATATTCGTGTAACCGCCCAGTCCGCTCAGCTCAATCGTCGGCGTGTCGCTGGCTGTCTTCGTCACAAGATTCACTGAACCGCCAATGCCGTCGCCCTCCATATTCGCCTGCAGCGTCTTGCTCACCTGTACTGAGTCCACAAGGCTCGCCGGAATCGCATCGAACTTGATCTGCCGCACTCCCGGCTCTTCTGACGGAACATTCACTCCGTCCACGGTCGTATTCGTCAATCGCGGCTCTGTGCTGCGCACCTGCACATACTTGCCTTCGCCCTCGTCCCGCTCCAGCGTCACGCTCGGCATCCGGCCCAGGGCATCCGCAAGGTTCGCATTCGGCAGGCTGGTGATTATTTCGTTGGGCATCACTTGTTCAAGGTTGTCCGATGCACGTTCGATATTCAGAGCCTCTGCCTCGGCTGAAACACGACCCGCGTTCACCACCACAGCCTCCTTATCGTTCGGAAGCTTAAGTGTCACGTCCACTGTCGCGGTCTGCCCCGCAGTCACCGTTACGCTCTTGCTGAAGGATTTCAATCCGACGTACGAGACCGTCAAGTTGTAAGTCCCTGGCGCAAGACCATTCACATAAAAGCGGCCCTGCTCATTCGTAGCGGCAATCATGCTTGGCTTCAGTAGCGTAATCTGCGCGCCTTGCAAAATCGCTCCGTTAGGATCGGTCACTGTTCCGGCAATCGCACCATCAGCCTGCGCAAAGGCTCTGGGCGAACAGGCAATGGCAAGCAGTGCTGCAAAAAGCAGCACCAGGTGGGGAAATCGTAGGCGTGTTCCTAAGGTCATTGGCAACTCCTTCAAAAGAGTGATCGCGGTAGTCATGAATTGTTCAAATACGTGGCCCTGTGACTCATGGCACTCCTCACACTCGAGCACGAATGGGTGGAACCAGATCGCAGCTTTTCCGGGAGTCCGTCCTTCTGGGGAAGAAGAAAGAAGACTGAGCTTGGACAGCCTGCAAGTGGATCTCGCCCATTTCGCTCGCAAGGGTTTGGCGAACATGGGGGCCTGTCTTCAAGCTAGGTGCCTGAAACTTAAGCAAAAGTTAAGAAAGCACCGGATTAACAGGAGTTTTACTGAGGATTTACAGAATGGAAGGATATGAACGAAAAGTTATGAAAGGACGTTGAATGCGATGCAAAAATCGATCGGACCTTTCATCGGAGATATGGGTCCTCGCAGGCGGTGCACCATCCCGAATGACTCACACCTCCCAAAGAAAGAATCGGCATAGATCGAATCTCACACTGCCGCCACCGGCTCTCTCTTCACCAGCATCCGCAAAATCCAATACCCCGCCATCGCCGCCGCCAGATGCTTCAACGTATGCCCGCTCACAACATGCAGCTCCCTGAAGATCCACCCATCGCACAACTCAAACACCTTCGCCACCGCGTACAAACCAAAGACCACCCCGAAATCCCACCCGCGCGTGTAACGCCCCGGCAAGAACAGGGCAAACAAGATCACCAGCACCGCATAGGCCTGCACCGCCGCATAAAAGCGCATGTCTCCGGCGCCAACGCGCTCGCTCCAGTACCACTGCAAAACGCTTGCCCCGCCAATTGCCATCAGCACCGGCAGCAGGCTCAACCCCAGCCCCGCATCCACGCGCTCGGCAATCACCGCCGCCACCAGCGCCATCATGGTCATAATCAACGGCAACCGGTCCCACACCAGCCGCGCATTGTCTGGAGCAAGGTGGTAGTACGCGGAACCAAACGCCGTCAGCACCAGTCCGCAAAACACAGCAAGATACGGCCCCACCTCCCGCCGGTCAATAAACCGCACCGGCCCAATGCCCCCAAGAGCACGCAGCATCCATGCAATGCCCCACAAACCAAAAACGGCAAACGGCAGGTTGGAGACAACATCCCCAAAATTCGGAATCCCCAGCAGACTCCTCTGGTTCGCGAAGTGGTGATACCAGGCAGGCTGCGCAATCCGCGGCAGTACACAGCAGATCAGCGTAATCACCACCGCCAGAATCCCAAAAACACCCAGCGCATTTCTTTGTGGCTTATCCATCCGAGTCAAAGGCCTCCCCTGAAAAAGCATCTGGATAGAAGCTAGCCACCGCTCGCTGCCGAAAGTCCTCCCTGCAGACACTTTCGCAACTGTCCCAAGTCCCGCCACAACTCTCATGGCGCGCCAGCGCCGTCTGCCCCATGAAATGCCCGGTGCGACAAACTTCCCAGGCTCTCTCAAGGACTTACCATTGCCGTATCGTTCTCCCACCATGCCTTCTCTCGATCAACTCGCCGCAGAGATCAAGAACCAACTCCCTCACATGAAGGCGGGCATGCTGCATCTTTGGGGTCAACGCTTCGGGAGGCCTGGTGAAGATGCTGTCCGAATCACCGGCTGCGAGGTGGGTGAAAACTGTCTCCGCCTCCTCTTTGATTGGGACGAAGTTCTGGCCCTCTGGAATCCGTGCGGATTGGAAATGACTGCAGACCGCCTCCTCATTCGCAGTGCCGATGCAATCCGCTACACGTATTACCATGCGGGCCGCCATTCTCCTGAGTGCATCATCTATCACGATTACGTTCTTCAAAACGGCATCGTGCTTTTCCGTACCAATCAAGACCGCATTCCCGGAAGCGGCTATCTCGCTCAGGGAACCGTCGGCTCCCTCCCCGCTGTTCGAATAGGCGACCGGTGGCAGGCCGAACTAAGGTGATATGCAATCCGAACCCCTGAGAGGCCCCGGAAGAAGCCTCCAGTGGAATTCACGAACCTCGTGCGAGCGAAGGGCGAGCGTCCGCCACATGCAATGCTTTGTCCACTTGGAACGCACCATTCCACTTTTTCCTCGCCAAACCCGACCTCCGCGGCCACGTTTTCCGCGCCAGTGCGCAGTTCCAGACTTTGCCTCTTAAAAAGTCCACCTTTCCTTCACCGTTCTCCTTCAATGTGGCCAGGTTTCCATCAACTTTTCCAAATCGCGCATGCCCTCGCACGCGTCGCACAGCTTTGTGCGCCAACGCACAGGACGCTCCCGCTTCCCGTGTGATAGCATCCGGAGTCTCAAAGCAAGACGCCCGGTGGATTCACCGAAATTTCAACTTGCCGGGCGCCTGCCGGAGTACCTTCCGATGGACGAGGAAGACGGCAGACTGGGCCCTCAGGCCCCGCAATTCGGACAGACGGACGCCCCAGCGGGCGCCACCGCGAAGTCCCTGTGCCACACTCCTCGATTCCTTTCACGCATTGACTCTCAAACATTTCTGACCCACGCGCGTGCCCGCCACAATGGCGCCCGCGTGTGTCCAAGACCGCATACAGAAGGAGAAGCACCATGAAAACGTACCAGGGAAGTGAGATCCGCAACGTAGCTGTAGTTGGGCATGCGCACAGTGGCAAAACAACCCTCATCGCCGCTCTGCTGCATGCCGCGAAAACAACTCCCACCCAGGGCCGCGTCGCCGATGGCTCCGCCGTCACCGCCTATGACGAAGAGGAAGTCGCCCGCGCCAACACCATGCAAAACGCCGTCGCCTTTGCCGAGTGGCAGGGCACCAAAATCAATCTCGTTGATACACCCGGCTTTCATATGTTCAGCCACGAGGCCAAGGCCGCGCTCCTTCCCGTCGAAGCGGCCGCCGTAGTCGTCAACGCACAGAACGGCGTCGAGCCCGTCACCGAGCGTGTCTGGAAATGGGCCGAAGAGGCTGACATGCCGCATTTTGTGGTCATCAATCAGATGGACCACCCCAAGGCTGGCGGCGAGGGTGGCTTGTCCGCTCTCATTGAAGATTTGCACGATCGCTGGGGACGACTCTGCGTACCCATACAGCTGCCCATCAGCGATGCCGAGGGGTTCCACGGCGTAGTCGACCTCGTCACCATGGAAGCCTTCTATTACACCCCAGGCGGAGACGGACGCGGAAAAATCGGCGAAATCCCTGCAAACCTTGCCCATGCAGCCAAAGAAGCGCATGAAGCGCTGGTGGAACTGGTGGCCGAAGGCAAAGACGAGTTGATGGAGGAGTTTTTCGCCGAGGGCACCATCCCCGAGCAGCACCTCATTACCGCTCTGCATGAAGCTATTCGCGAAGACCGCATCTTCCCCGTCCTCTACGTCAGCGGCGAAATGAACGTCGCCTGCGACCATCTGCTTGATTTCATAAAGGTTTATGCACCTGCACCCATCGAGCGCACCCCCATGCGCGTCAAGACTGCCGTCCTGGAGGCAGTCGCAGCGCAGGCTGAAAACGGCGAGGGCGCAGGCGCTTCAGCCTCAGCCACACGCAAGGTAAGCGACGAGGAGCCCACAGCGGTCTTCGTCTACAAAACCATGTCTGACCCCTTTGCGGGCCGCATCACCTTCTTCAAAGTCATCAGCGGCGTGGTCAAAAATGACGCATCGCTTGAGAACTACACTCGCCACTCGCAGGAAAAGTTCAGCCATCTCAGCATCATGCAGGGCCGCAAGGCCATTGACGTGTCCGAACTGCACGCCGGAGACCTTGGTGCCGTAGCCAAGCTCCGCGACACCTTCACCGGTGACACCCTTGGCCAGAAAGGCGCGGAAGTGCTCGTCGAGTCCGTCCCGATGCCCGAACCCGCCATGACCTACGCTATTGAACCTAAATCTCGCGCCGACGAGGACAAACTCGCCCCCGCACTCCACAAATTGATGGAAGAAGACCAGTTAATCCGCTTTTTCCGCGATCCGCAAACCAATGAATTTCTCATCGCTGGTGCCGGCCAGCAGCACATCGAAACCATCGTCAACCGCCTCAAGAAGCGCTACCACGCTGAGGTCACGCTGAATGCACCGAAAGTTCCCTATCGCGAAACCATTCGCGGTCACGCCGATGCCCAGGGACGCCACAAAAAGCAGACCGGCGGCCACGGCCAGTTCGGCGACTGCAAAATCCGCATGGAGCCCCTGCCACGCGGCGCCGGCTTCGAATTCGCCAATGAGATCTTCGGCGGCGCCATTCCACGGCAATTCGTGCCCGCAGTTGAAAAGGGAATCACCGAATCAGCTATGCGTGGCTACCTCGCCGGCTACCCCGTAGTCGACTTCAAAGTCACCGTCTACGACGGCAGCTACCACGACGTCGACTCCAACGAAATGTCGTTCAAGATGGCCGGAAGATTAGCCTTCCGCAAGTGCATGGAGCAGGCAAAACCATGCCTACTTGAACCGGTCATGAAGGTAGACATCGAGGCTCCGGATGACTTCGCCGGAACCCTGATGGGCGATCTGAACTCCCGCCGCGGTCGCGTGCAGGGCATGGAGACGCGAGGACGCACAACCCTCATTCACGCCGAAGTGCCGATGGCGGAGATGCTCTCCTACGCCACCCAGCTCACCTCCATGACGCAGGGTAAGGGCAGCTACCACATGGAGATGGACCACTACGACATAGTTCCACAGCAAGTGGCCGAAAAGATTCTGGCCAATGCCAAGGCTCCGGTGGAGGAAGAGGAGTAGTTCCTCACGCAGAAATCAATGGACAGGAAGGCCCGGGCTGCGACTGCTGCCCGGGCCTTCCTCCGAAGTTCTGAATGTCCCCAAAGCGGCCTGCTTTTTGCGGAATCCTTCGCAGTCTCTCCGCATCTGAAAGAATGATGTTTGTGAGACCAGGAAGCCCAAGTGTGCGCGGTACAGCTGCCGCGCTTCTAGCCAGTCTTGTGTTGTTGGTGAGCGGCGCGGCTGCGCAGAACCCCAGCTCGGCCAATAACCCGTTCTACGGCAGCGTGACTCTGCACCCAGCCACCGGCAATGTGATTCGCCTGAGTCTGGACGACGCTATCCACCGCGGCCTCGACACCAATCTCGGCCTCAAGGAAGCTGAAGCAGGAGAACTTGCTCTAAAAGGCGAGAAGAACGAGGCGTTACAGGCCTTCTTGCCCAGCATTTCCTTGTCAGGCGGAACCAGTGTCCACGAGTACAACCTGGCCGCCCTGGGCTTCGGCCCAGGCACAATCAGCAAATTCAGCGCGCTTTTTCCGGGCGGTTTCCCCACAAATCTTTCGCTGATAACCAAGGCCGACGTAACGCAGGGACAGATCAACTTCAGCCAGACCTTGTTCTCAGGCCCCGTAATTGCAGCCTGGAAGGGCGCAAAAGCCGCCGAAAAAGTAGCCTATTTCACCAAAATGACCGCGCGCGGTAATGTGGTGCAGCAAGTCGCCACATCTTATCTCCATGTGCTGGCAGCGCAAAGCGAGGTGGACAACCGTATCGCGCAGGAACGCGCCGATCAGGTTGCTTTGGACAACGCACATGCCGCGCATGAAGCAGGTATCGTGGCCGGTCTGGATGAATTGAGAGCGCGGGTTGAATTGCAGGCACAACAGCAAGTGCGCATTGCAGCCGAGAACGAACGCGAGAAGACACTGATTTTACTCAAGCGCGAAATCGGAATTGCTCCCGGCCAGAAGGTTCAACTTACCGATCCCACTCCCTACAGCGACTTGGCCGAACAAACGCCGGAAGAAGTGCTGGCAATGGCCTACAAGAATCGCCAGGATTATCAAAACCTGATCAACCAGGTGGAAGAGCTTAAAGCGGTTCACTCGGCCTATCGCGCCCAGCGCCTGCCTTCTCTCAAATTCCGCGGATATTGGGGAACGGACACAGTGAACGGCGCTGGAACACACGGCACCTTTGCTGCCGTTGGCACGCTGAGCGTACCCATCTTCCGTGAAGCGGACATCCGCGGCAATGAAGATGCCTCGCAGGCGCAGTTGGACGCAGCGCGCAACGAGCTTGCCGACCTTCGCGAGCATATGAATCAGCAGGTGCGCTCTGCGCTGCTCGATGCACATTCCGCATCGCAGCTCGTCGCGGTGGCGCGCTCGAATGCCGACCTTGCCCGCCAGGCATTGAGTGATGAGACAGAGCGTGTGAAAGCCGGAGTGGATAACAATCTGCCTTTGGTGACAGCGCAGGCATCGCTGGCTTCCGCAGAGGCAAATCTCGTCGAAAGCCTCTTTCAATACAATCTTGCCAAGCTCAATCTGGCACGCGCCGCCGGCGTCATTGAGCTGCAGTACCGGCAATATCTGGGCAATTAGCCTTGCAGTTGCAAATTCGCACCACCGCCGTGCAACTCTCCGCATCCACTCTGTAAGGTAGAAAGCGGAGGTCATCACGCATGGCGGGCAAACTCACAATCAACTACAAAGTCGTCCCAGATTCGGTATCGCTGGCTGCCGAGGCTGCGGAGCGCTTCACCAGCGCGGCGGAGAAAGCCGTTGCCACACGCGGACGTGCACGCATTGCCATCAGTGGCGGCTCCACGCCCAAGGCAGCATTTCATCTTTTGGCTGACACGGCTCAACCCTGGCGCGCACGCATGCCGTGGGACAAGCTCGATCTTTACTGGGTGGATGAGCGTTGTGTCCCCCCTGAAGACAAGGATTCCAACTATCGCATGACGCGCGAAGCTCTGCTTGATCTGGTGCCGCTCGCACCTGAACACGTTCACCGCATGGAAGGCGAGCTGAATCCGGAGGCCGCAGCAGCGCGGTATGAATCTACTCTGCGCAATACCTTCCGGCTGGAAGGTGCCGAAAGTCCGCGTTTCGATCTACTCCAACTGGGCATGGGGCCGGATGGACATACAGCTTCTCTGTTTCCGCATACAGAAGCGATCAACGAGATGGGGCGACTTGTAACCGCCAATTTCGTTCCCAAGCTGGACATGTGGCGCATTACGCTCACGTGGCCTGTAATCAATCAGTCTGCCGAGGTTTTCTTCCTGATTGGAGGCGCGGACAAGGCGGAAGTCCTGAAGGAAGTAGTACTGGGACCGCGCGATCCAGAGCGGCTTCCGAGCCAGTTGATATGGCCGTCAAGCGGTATACTTTCATTAGTTTTAGACAAAGCCGCCGCCGCGTTTTTGCCCGCGCCTAACCAGGATGGGAGCGGGGTATTGGAGAAGCAAAGATGATTTTGGCTGGAGACGTGGGCGGCACCAAAGTCCACCTCGCACTTTACGACTTTACCAACGGACAACTGGAACACAGACGGGATGAAAAGTACCCAGCCAAGGAGTATTCGGGGCTGGAAGAAATCGTAAAGCAGTTCCTTGGCGGTGACCAGGTGAGTTCCGCCTGCTTTGGCGTTCCTGGTCCCGTTCGCAATGGCCGGCTTCGGCTTACCAACCTGCCATGGACGCTGGACAGCCGTGAGTTGGCGACGAGCCTGAAAATCGAGCATGTATTCCTGATTAACGATCTCGAAGCCAATGGATACGGTATTGCCGAGTTAACTGCGGAGCAGATCTACACCCTGGCAGAAGGTGATTCCAGCCAGGTTGGCAATCGCGCACTTGTGGCGGCAGGTACGGGACTGGGCGAAGGACTGCTGATTTGGAATGGAAAGCAGCACATTCCCTTCCCTTCAGAAGGCGGTCATGCTGACTTTGCGCCGCGCAATGAAGATGAGATTGATCTGCTCCGCTTCCTGAAACAGAAATACAACGGCCGCATCAGCTTTGAACGCGTGGTAAGCGGCATGGGCCTGACAAATGTATACGAGTTTCTGCGCGAGGTGAGAGGGCTGGAAGAGCCCGCGTGGCTGGTGGAGAAACTTTCACAAGCCGACGATCCGAACACCGTGATTACCGAAATGGCTTTGGCCGCGAAAAGCGAAATCTGCGTGAAGGCGCTCGACATGTTCGTCTCCGTGTACGGCGCAGAGGCGGGCAATCTTGCATTGAAAGTTCTTTCCGTCGGCGGCGTTTACATTGGCGGTGGCATAGCACCGCGCATTCTTGAAAAGTTGAAAGACGGAACATTCATGAAAGCCTTCACCGACAAAGGAAGGCTAAGTCAGTTGCTCATCAACATGCCTGTCCGCATTATTTTGGAGAGCCGCGCGGCCCTGATGGGCGCGGCGGCATATGCTGAGGCGCGCGCCGCGGAGATCAGCGGCGTGTCGCACAGAGCGGCTTCCGTTAAGGCGTAGTACCAATTGATTTGTCGGAACGAGGTCAGCCAATTGGCTGACCTTTTTTGTTGCGCGCTTACTGTGAGGCTCGCTGAAAAGAAGTCAATTCAAGTAGGCTAGTTTCAACCATATGGGCTTCCACTCCACAATCGGCAATACCCGCTACACATTTTCAAATCTACGCGAGCTGCTGGCCAAAGCAACTCCGCTGCGTTCTGGCGATGTACTGGCTGGAGTGGCCGCGCAATCTGCGGAAGAACGAGTGGCCGGACAGTTTGCTTTGGCAGATGTGGAGTTGACGCAGTTTCTTCAGGAGCAGGTGGTTCCATACGAAGATGATGAAGTGACACGCCTGATTGTGGACACGCACAACGCGGATGCCTTTGCGCCGGTATGTTCGTTCACCGTGGGCGAGTTACGGGACTGGCTGCTGAGTGATGAAGCCACCGAAGAACGCCTTGCTGCGCTTGCGCCTGGACTGACACCGGAGATGGCAGCGGCCGTCAGCAAGCTGATGCGCGTGCAGGATCTGATTGCAGCTGCTGCGAAGATACGCGTCGTGACTCGCTTTCGAACGACGGTTGGTTTGCGCGGACGGCTGAGTGCGCGGCTTCAACCGAACCACCCAACAGATGATGCGCTGGGGATTGCGGCATCTGTTTTGGATGGACTCTTGCTTGGTTCGGGAGACGCCGTCATCGGAATCAATCCAGCAGGTGATAACGTGGCGCAAACAATGCGACTCTTGCGTCTCATCGATGCGCTGCGCGAGCGATTCCAAATCCCCACGCAAAGTTGCGTGCTGGCGCATGTAACAACGCAACTGGAAGCGCTGAATGCGGGCGCTCCTGTGGATTTGATCTTCCAGTCGATTGCAGGGACTGAGGCTGCCAATCGCAGTTTTGGAGTCGATCTTTCGCTCTTGCAAGAGGCCTATGAAGCTGGCCAGCAGTTAAAGCGCGGCGCGGTCTGCGCGGATGGAACTATAGGCACGAACGTGATGTATTTTGAAACCGGTCAGGGTTCAGCGCTTTCAGCCAACGCGCATCACGGAGTGGACCAGCAAACGCTGGAGGCGCGCGCCTATGCCGTGGCACGGCGCTTCAAACCGATGCTTGTAAACACCGTCGTCGGATTTATTGGACCTGAATACCTTTTTGACGGAAAGCAGATTGCGCGCGCCGGCCTGGAAGACCACTTTTGCGGTAAGCTACTGGGCCTGCCTATGGGCTGCGATGTGTGCTACACCAACCATGCCGAAGCCGATCAGGATGACATGGATACGCTGCTCACTCTGCTGGGCACAGCCGGCGTAAATTACATCATGGGTGTCCCCGGAGCAGACGATGTGATGCTGAATTACCAGAGCACGAGCTTTCACGATGCGCTTTATATGCGCCGTATTCTTGGCTTGAAGCCGGCTCCCGAGTTTGCGGCATGGCTGGAGAGTGATGGATTCTCGCGCCTCGCTATGGGAGCAGGAAAGCCGGAAAGTCTGCTGCAGTCATGAGCGCACTGATACATGGCGATCTCGCGGCGCGACTGCGTGCATTGACGCCGGCGCGCGTAGGTCTTGGATGCACGGGGGTGAGTCAGCGAACCCGCGATCTGCTTGATTTTCAAAAATCACACGCGCTTGCGCGTGATGCTGTGCATGCACACTTGGATGTTGCAGGTCTCGCAGCGGATCTGCGTGCGATCTCCGGTACCAGTGCGTTGTGTCTCCGTTCGTCCGCAGCCAACAGGACAATCTACTTGCAGCGCCCGGATCTGGGGCGCGCACTGTCCACAGAAAGTGAAACGGATATCACTGAAGGCGGCTTACGTGGCTTCGATCTTTCGATTGTGATTGCGGATGGCCTTTCCGCACTTGCGGTAGAACGTCACTCAGCGCCTCTCCTGCGCATACTTCTTCCCATGCTCAACCTTTGGACACTGGCGCCAATCTGCGTCGTAGAACAAGGGCGCGTAGCAATCGGCGATCCTATCGGCGAAATTCTCGGCGCAAAACTTTGCCTGATGTTGATTGGTGAGAGGCCTGGACTAAGCTCACCCGATTCATTGGGGGCCTATATCACCTGGAATCCGCAGCCCGGTCGAACCGATGCGGAGAGAAATTGCATCTCGAATATCCGAGTGAACGGGCTTGGTTACGAGGCCGCCGCGAATCAGATTATTTTTCTTCTACGCGAAGGGCGGCAGCGCAAGCTGACGGGCGTTGGATTGAAATTGTCCGCACCTGAACTTGCAGAACGGACAACGGAATGCTGAAGCTGCTGATGCGTTGGACATTTCGCTGTGTTTTGATGGCGGCGGTGCTCGCGCTTGTCACCTACCTGTGCGATGTCGGCGCATTCTATCTTCGTGGACAACCTACCCAGGTTGTGACCGTCGTGCGCACGCTGGTTGTACCGCTGAAGGGCAACAAGAATGAGTTTGATCCGCAGGGAACGATCCAGGTACAGTGCTCTTCCACCCTCTTTCCGCAAGGTGGAATGCCTGCTTGCTGGCTGCTAAAGCGTAATGCTGTCCAGTACGAAAAGATCTAAAACACCTACTGATTGGGCGATGTTGCGGGCTCGGGCTGAGGCACAGCCTGCGCTCCGCCTTGCTGCGGTGCGCGCCGTGCGGCACCTCTAGCGATCTTCTGGTAGAGGTCTTCATCCGCTTTCTTATTCAACTTGCTCGCCTTATCAAACTCGATTCGGGCTTCCTCTTTGCGCCCCAGAGTGCGATACAGACGACCAAGCCTCCAATGCACATTTACGTCATCGGGCATCAGCTTTTCTGCTTCTTGCAGTTCACGTAATGCATTGGCGTTCTCGCCTGCTTCCGTCAATACAATTCCGAGATCAAGGTGAGCAAGTGCCTGTGAGTGGTCAAGCTTCAAAGCGCGCTCCAGCAGCGGCCGCGCAGCTTCCATTTTGTTCATCTGAATAAAGGTGTCAGCCAGGTAGACCATCGACTGAACATGATCCGGGTCGTTGTCCAATTCCGCCTGAAATTCAGTAGCCGCTTCGGGATAATTCTTCTGCGCCCAAAGTAAATATGCCAGGCCGAAATGCACGTCTGGCAATTTGGGGTTGGCTTTAACGGCCGCACGAAACATCTTGGTGGCGCCCGCGTTATCTTTCATCTCATCCAGAGCCTCACCAGCTAACATGTCAGCTTCCGCTGAATCAGGATCGATGGTCAAAATCTCATGGTAGACAGGAAGGACCTCCTTGAACTGCTTAGACCACATATAGCTGTGCGCCAGGGCCAGGCGGAGAGGAAGGTTTGTTTTATCGCGATCCGCCGCTTTCTTTAGATAGGGAGCGGCATCGGCATAGTTTGCGATCCCGTAGTAAGCCATGCCAATGAGGATATTAAGACGCAATGCTTGAGCGGAATCCGGCGGCGCTGCGTTGAGCAGACCCTTAAACTCCGGGATTGATTCTTTCAGTTCACCAGACTTGAAAAGTGCCAGCGCAAGATCGAGTCGTAGGCCTGGAACATTTGGATAAATTTCCAAGGCCTTGCGGTAAAGAGGAACCGCTTCCTTATAGCGCTGCTGGCGCGATGCGATAAGACCGAGATGCGCGTACGGCTCTGGATCGCCTGGATATGACCTCAGAAGCTCTTTCCATTCGCGCTCCGCCTCCAGGAGATTTCCTTGTTTTTCATAAGTTAGTGCGGCAACCCTTCGCGCATCCCGCGTGGCGCGGGTCTGTGCAGCGCTGTGAAGAGTAATTGCAACAACGAATAATGCCAGAAGAGTGGACCGCATAAGGGTTGGACGCATCAGAAGCAATGATGATTTTCCAGGTTCAATTGGATTTTCAGGCTTGGGAAGTACTCGAACCAGCCATGCCATTGATTGCATTGTCTCTCTGTTTGGAGCGAGGCTGCAAACAGAGGACATAGAAAAAGGCGCGGCGAGTAAAACCCGCCGCGCCCAGGTTGCAAGTGGATCTAGAACACGAATTTGCCACCCAGCTCAAGAGTACGCGGATCATGCGCACTCGTGATCTGTCCGAATTGGCTGCTGTTATAGCTAATATTCAGACCATTCGGCTCGAAGTGATTGAACGTGTTGAAGGATTCAAAACGCAACTCGAAATGCGCCCGCTCAGTAATTGCGAACGATTTATAGAGCGACGTGGTGAAGTTAATACGAGAGGGACCGACAATGGCATCCTTGCGAGCATTGCCGAAGCCAAGGTTTGGAGCACCTTCCCAAGACTTCCCTGGAGCGGTGAATGCAGAAGTGTCAAACCATTCATTGCGCTTCTTCAGGTAATGCGTCTTCTTGATCTGGTCAGGACGGTTGGTGTATCCGCCGCCCAGGCCAATCGTGTCGTAGCTGATGGAGAGACCCGGTCCCTGGTTGGCAGGGATCGTACCTGTCTCCCAGGCTGCGGTGCCCGCAATCTGCCATCCGCCAACGAGCGACTTGACTAACCCGGAGCTCTGGTTGAAGAACGGCAGGCTGTAAACGTAGTTTCCGCTGATCATGTGGCGGCGATCCAATGCACCAGAACCCTTGTCATACTTCAGGTTCCAGGGATTTGAAACGCGGTTCAGATCGTAGCTGGTCAGATCGATTTCGTGAGACCACGTGTAATCAAGCTCACCGCTAAGACCCCACTTGTTCTGAAGACGGAGACCTGTCTGGAAGCCGTTATAGGTTCCATTTGTTGTGTTTTCCTGCTGCGTAATGCCACCCCAGCCCACGTAAGTACGATAGGGATCAGGGCTAGCAAGTTTGCCAGTGCCGGCCTGCTCGCGAATGGAAAGAGGCGTATCCAGCGGGAAGGTATTGATCGCGCGCTGAACGTTCTGGTGCCACGCGATATTACCCACATATTGGACGACCCAGACCATTGAGGGCATCAGTTCGTGTTGTACACCAAGGCTGAACATGGCCACTGCGGGTGCACGGTAGACCTTGGCGAGGTTGGTAATACCAGCCGCAAAATAGGGAGTCGTCGCGGTTGCACCGGACACCCAGCTCTTGGTTGGCGTGCTCATGTAGACGTTTGTTGCGGTCGGGCTGAATGCAAACGGCGGAGCCGTGGCAGCGTTGTAAATATCGTTGCCCTGCATACGCTCGAAGAAGGTTCCGAAGCCACCGCGGAGAACAGTCTTGCCATTCCCGAAGAGATCTTCAGAGAAGCCCACGCGAGGTTGCAGAGTGCGATAGTCATTTGTTACGAGACCCCGCGGGAATCCGTTCACTCCGGCAATGCCCATTCCGTTCAGGTAGTACGAGACACCGTTGTAAACCTGGAAACCAGGTCCGTTGGTATCAAGCTGGCCATTGGCGGTCATAACAGCCGCTTGGCTGGGCAAGTAGAGGCTGGGGTCGAAGTTTGCAACGTCATTGCTGCGTTCCCAGGCATGCGGCAGGGCATCATAGCGAAGTCCAAGCTGCAGGCTGAGGCGCGGAGTTACGTGCCAGTTATCCATGGCATACACGGATGGGGTCTGGTTTACGTAGTGACGGATAGGCGCAGCAGAGAACTGGTTGTAGCTGGTCGCCAAGCCCAACACCATGTCCATAAACGCGTCACCAGTAATGGTGTTGCAGCAGAATGAAAGGTCGCCTGAAGCGTTGCCGAACAGCTGCTGATTTTTGGTGTAGCGGTTATAGCTGAAACCAAACTTCATTGCGTGCTTGCCCTTGGTGTACGAGACGTCAACCTTGGGCATATAGTCCTGCGCAGCGTTGTGCCAGGGTGCAGAACCCATGCCTTCTGCGACATAGTATGGTCCCCCCCAACCGCCTCCTACTCCGGGTACATATGGATTACCGGTATCAAAGAAGGTCTGAAGCGACCAGCCCGACGGTTTATTCGCTACGCTGCTATTCGTAATGTTGATGACGTTGCCGTCATAGTTAATGCTGGCTTCAACAAGCAGATTTGGATTGATGGTGCCGCTCAGCTTGATAGCTGCGGAGTTCGCTGGATTATCCAATGTGCTCGAAACCGTGTTGAAGCTGGCCCACAGCCAGCCGAGGAACGGCAAAGCGTATCCCTGGTTCACTGAGTCATGCATGTAGTGTCCAAGAATCGTCCACTTGTCGTTGAACTTGTGGTCGATTCGGACAATGTCATCACGCACATCAATCGGGTTGACGACATTGGCCTGCGAATACCCGCCCGAAGTATTGGGCTTCGGAACAATACCCGAGTTTAGATAGAGAACCGCATTCGGATCGAAGAGGTTCGCCGGAATTGTGGTCATTTGGGTACCCGGGACGAGCCCATCCGCAGCGAGCTTTGCATTAAACGCAGGGTCACCAACCGTGGGAACCGTAAGAGTATTTCCGCTTGCAAAGTTCGGCGCAACGTAGTTCAGATCTTGGCCTGCAGTCGGGAAATCCGCAGCTGGCAGCGTGGGTACATTCGATGTACCAGCAGGATTCTTAAGTTTGCGCCATTCTTCATTCCAGAAGAAGAAGGTCTTCTGGCGGTTAGTGTTATAGACCTTGGGAATAAAGAGCGGACCGCCGATGTTGAAGCCATAAATGTTGTACTTCAGATCTGCAGCGCTGCGTGTGATCGGATCCTTGGCATCATATGCCTTGTTGCGGTTGAACTCCCACAACTCACCATGGAATTTATTCGTACCGCTCTTCAGAGAAAGGCTGATCGTCGCGCCGGATGAGATACCGTAGTCCGGCGGATAATTCGACGTAAGCATGTTGAACTCAGCAATGGCGTCCTGCGAAGGCATGATGTTCATGCCGCCGGCGCCGCCACGGTCATCCGCTTCACCGCCGTCAATGAGCCAGATGTTGTGGCTCTGGCGCAGACCGTTCACGCTGATTGTAAAGCTGGAAGCAACGGATGTCGGTGTGTTGGAGTCAGGCAATGCCGAGCTGACACCGAGTCCAAGTGCAGCGAGCGCAGCAAAGTTTCGGTTCTCGGTAGCGATTTGGCTGATCTGTTGAGCACTGATCAGTGTGCTGACCACGT
>JAGWSG010000174.1 GCA_028876335.1 Acidobacteriota bacterium | reverse complement strand
TGCAAGCGGAATGATCAGCGAAAGGAGCCCGGCAATAACGTCGCCCAACCCTGGAACCAGCCCAATAATGCCGTCGATGCCGAAGCGAAACTGGGTTCCTGGTACCCGAAATGCCTCATCCAGCAGAATCTCAAAACGCTTCAGCGTCTCATCCCGGAAAAGCCAAACGCCACCCTGCCAGCGCCCGGGTACGGCATGCAAATCGCTCCGCAAGTTGCTCGCAGGTTTTGACTTGTCACGAGTTTTCGCAGTGTCTGTCATGAGCTGCTTCGGGCCTGATTCGATGCTACAATCAAATACGTAGATGGCGGCCTTAGTTCAGCGGCAGAACGCCTGACTGTGGCTCAGGATGTCGCGGGTTCGATCCCCGCAGGCCGCCCCAATCACTACCCTTTAATCCATTTCAATTCAGCTTTACATATGAAACGATCACGAAGCTGCGAGCGGCGCTTTGCTGCTCTGCGCCAGGGTGTACGTTCCCTGCCTTCCGGAGAAGTAATTCGAGCCCGATCTACTCCTGTGGTGATCAAAAAAACATCTGTACTGTGCAATCCTCCGCAATGCAGATCTTCTGGGAGGGCCTGAAAGGAAAGCAGCTTTCCGAATCGCGCCGGCTCAAGAAGCGTGATACGGACGACTGTAATGTGTTGACCACTCCTCCAGGTTTTCGTTCAGAAAGCGATAGGCCCCTGAATCGGAATCAATCTCCAGCAACATGTAGGCGTTAGGATCGTACTTCGTGGCAGCACCAGAAACCGTGATTGTCTCAGAGACATTGCCAGGCTTCAATGAAAGATCTACCCTCTGGCGAGTATTGACGTCCACCGCAAACGGATCGGTCACAGAGTCGCTGAAGCCGGCAGCAGAGGCGCACACCTGATAACGACCGACATGCACGTCAGGAAATTGGTAATGCCCCTGACTATCCGTGATGACCGACGCTGGAACACCTGTGGCTATATTAGTGAGTTTGACCTTACTGCCCGCGATCGGAGCACCACACGAGTCGCGGACAAATCCAAGCACCGCAGAGGTTTCAAATTGCGCAAGCACTGGAAGCACCCCGCATATAAAGAGGAGGATAAGTCCGAAGAACATACTCTGGACTCGGCAGCTGTTCTTGAATAGATACCTTGATCAAAACGCTGTGATGGAATGCAAAGAATTACACACAAAATCATTGAGGCCAACAACGGCCTACAACGGGATGAATCTCAGCATGGTATGGCCACCAAAGTCTTGCTCATTTCATTGGGGTTTGAGAGCGTTATGAAACGAATGCTCTACTGCATTTTCTGCCGGACAAATCAGCGCACGACAAATACGTTAGCGCTACCGGCATATGCAGGGACGATATCAATCAGCCCCCCGACTCTCGTAAACTCGGAGTTAAACTTGGGTCAATATACTTTGGGCTCAATCCATGCTCAATATTTGCAAGACTCTTAACGCTCTCTATACTGAAATCCACGATTGCAGCCTGGCTGAAAGTTCAACTTCAGCTGAGCCCTTGAATCAATCGCATTTCCGCAAAGAAGTTGCCCATGGCCGTAAGGCTCAAAGACATCGCGCGCGATTTGGGTGTTTCGCTGATTACGGTTTCAAAAGCCCTTCGCGGCAAGAACGATATCAGCGAGGAAACACGGCAGCGCGTCCTCACTCGAATGGCCGAATTGAATTACCGACCGAACATGCTGGCGCGCGGACTGGCCAGCGGTAAGTCGTACATCGTAGGTCTTGTCGTCCCAGACCTACTCCATCCCTTCTTCGCCGAGTTCGCCAAGTCGTTAAATGGAGTGCTCCGACGCAATAACTACGGGCTTATTCTGGCTTCTTCCGAAGAGAATCCTGAATTGGAACAGCAGGAAATACAAAATGTGCTTGCGCGAGGAATCGATGCCTTGGTCATTGCATCTTGCCAGCCGGCACTACGCGGTTTCTATGGGATTGAAGATCAGAGCACACCTTTTGTCCTGATTGACCGTGACTTTCCACATCTCCGCGCGCATTTTGTTGGTACTGACGACTATGCTGCCGGCCGCCTTGCGACTCGGCATCTGGTTCAGGTCGGCCGACGGCGGATTGCGCATATTGCGGGTCCGGATTTATCGCCAAGCGCTGACCGCATGCGCGGCTACAAGGACGAGTTGACAGCGTCTGGAATCCTAGTTCGACAGTCCTACATCATCTCCAGTTCATATGTTGAGGAATTGGGTGAAGTGGCTGGAAACAGGATCATGCGCAAACTCCTGGACCGACGGCCTCGTCCGGATGCGGTATTTTGCTACAACGATTTGACCGCGATAGGAGCCATGTCTGCGGTAATGTCAGCTGGCCTTGCAATCCCCGACGATATCGCATTTGTTGGTTGCGGCAACGTGCGTTATTCCGAACACCTGCGCACTCCACTTTCCTCGGTGGATCAATCGACAAGCGAACTTGGAGAACAAGCCGGCAAGCTCGCGCTCGAACTGATCGGAAGCGACTGCACGGCCCCGCGGCAGATTCGACTGCAACCTAGACTGATTATCCGAGCTTCATCACAGAAGAGCGCACCACCCGCACGGGGCACCTCCGTAGGTAAGGGCCAATCCTCCGGCCGAATCCGTTCCAGCAGCCGCAGATGAGAAAGCAAGAACGAGATTCCAGGCATTTCATTACCCCAGTAGAGATGTTTTAAGAATGGCTTGCACAAAGCGGTGGGGAAGTGTTCCAATAGGAACGTTAGCGGTAACGTTCGATCGTATTCCCCCGGAGATCGTCGATGGATACAGTGCAGGCACAAACAGAGCCCTTGGAAAATATTGAGGAATGGGATGACTTCATCGCATCGCGCTACCGCGAAGGCAAAGACGAGTCAGAATTTCGTAATTATGATGAGAAGGCCAACCCTTCGGTTGCGGAGTTCTACAGCCAAAATCATGCCAACCAGACGCTCGACTTTGTGCTAGCCAAAGAAAAAGAGTTTGGCGCATTGAAGAAAGGCAAGAATAGCATCTGGGCTGCCGCCGATTACCTCAATACTCTCATTGACGACAGTGATCCCGACACAGATCTCTCGCAGATCGAGCATCTCCTGCAGACCTCTGAAGCTATTCGACGAGACGGGCATCCGCGCTGGTTCATTCTCGCCGGTTTCATCCACGATCTTGGAAAGGTACTGTGCCTGTACGGTGAGCCGCAGTGGGCTGTGGTAGGAGATACCTTTCCGGTAGGTTGCGCCTATTCCGATCAGATTATTTTTCCGCAGTATTTCTCACTGAATCCGGATAGCAAGGTCAGCGAGTACCAGTCCCTCTACGGAATCTATGAGCCACATTGCGGACTCGACAAGGTACACCTCTCATGGGGACACGACGAGTACATCTACAGAGTGACACGGAACTACATGCCCGAACCGGCGCAATACATGCTTCGTTATCACTCGTTTTATGCCGCACATCGTCATGGCGCATATCGCCACCTCATGACTGAACACGACGAGAATATGTTTGAATGGGTGCGCAAGTTTAACCCGTACGATCTGTACTCGAAAGGCGCAGCCAAGCCGAATCTCAAAGAACTCAAGCCATTCTATGAAGACCTGATTGCAGAGTTCTTCCCGGCTGAGATCGACTGGTAGCGTCGGCTACTGGAAAGAAAGCGAGTTCAAGCACTCAGGCTTGAACTCGCTTTCTTTTTCTCGGCCCTTACGAAGTGATACTTGCGGCTGGAACATGGTTCCATGTGTTCTTCGGGCCCCGCGTGTTGGTCTCGCAGCATGTATGCTTGAAGAAGTGGAATGCAGGGAATGAACGTTGAGATTCACCTGCAACTCAGCCACAAGATTTGCAACAACCTCTTCATACTCGGACACTCCAGCCCGTGAGCATGGAAATTAAGGAACCACAGTTTACTGGCGATGCAGTCTGCCCGCTACCTGGCTGGCTCAAAGACTTTCGTCCGCGCCGTGGACTCTCAAGCGGTCACCTGCAGACCATTATCGGCAACTTTCTTCCTCGCCCTCCATTTCCGCTTCAATCTCACGCAGAAGAAGTTGTAGTGGATCCGGCCGATGGAAGCCGCGTACTTTGCCACTGCGAATGGCAGCCACGGGATGTTCAAGCGGATCGAACCACAATCGTCCTCGTACATGGACTTGAAGGCTCGTCCGATTCACGGTACATGAAGGGTCTGGCAGCGCGCGCCTTTCGTTCAGGCTTTAATGTGATTCGCATGAACATGCGTAACTGTGGAGGCACGGAGGCACTCACACCAACTCTCTACAACTCCGCGCTCTCTGGCGACGTTGGTGCGGTCGTGCATCACTTCGAAGAGCGATACAAACTCAAGCAATTTGGTTTGATTGGGTATTCGATGGGCGGCAATCTCGTGCTCAAGCTGGCTGGAGAATGGGGAACGCGGATGCCTCTGGTAGCTGTTGCGGCAGTATGCCCTGCGATTGATCTCGCAGCCGGTTCAGATGCCCTTCATGAGCCTGCCAACCGCGTGTACGAATGGAAGTTTCTCCGGGGTTTGATGGCGCGTTTCCACCGTAAGGCCGCGCTGTATCCGAGTGTTTATTCCACAAACGGCATCGGTCCGATTCGCTCGCTGCGCGAGTTTGACGACAAGATTGTCGCGAAGTACTGCGGATATCGCAGCGCGAGTGACTACTATTATCGTGCTGCAAGCGCACGTGTTGTACAGAACATTGCTGTCCCCACAATGATTCTGCGTGCGCTCGACGACCCGTTCATCCGTCTTACAAATGAGACGCGCGAGAAGATTCTTGCCAATGCGAATATCGGACTGGTGGAAACGAAGCACGGCGGTCACTGCGCTTACTTATCGCGCAATGCCGGTGATGATATCCACTGGGCTGAAGCGGCAGTGATTCGTTACTTCTCCGAAGTTGTGCCGGGGCTTCATGCAAGCTGACTGGGAAATGGAAATTGGGGCCGATGCGCCTGTAATCGAGGCAAACTGGTCAGGGCACGTCGATTTGCGCGCACACCCTAAACTGGCCGCGACCCTTCCGGAGGTTCAGTTGCTTCCAAGAATGGCAGAAATTCTTTCCAGACTGAACGCTCCTCAGTCTCCTCTGTGGTCGTCGAAATGCGATGTGTGGGAAGTTAAGTCACTCGCAGACGTCGGCTTTGACCACTTCGACCTCGAGGCCGGCGCATCAGAGACGCACACTGTCATCGCTTCCTATATAGACCTGCTTCCACAACGAGAGCAGCCTTGGAAAGGCCCATCCCATGCCGAACACATTGCCAAGTCTCTCTGTGCTCAGCTCACCGCGGCACAGCAGAAGTGCTGCCGCATCGACCTCATCATCAGGCGGGCTATTTTTGCACATGATGTCAGCAATTTCGGCATAACCGCATATTGCACGGCCTGCGGCATCGATCAATTTTCTGCTCAAACCGCGCATGTCAGAGCTCTCAATGCCTTTACAGATGCGGCTCTTTTCCAAGGCGGACACATGAAGGCAAAATCCCGCTAAAATAGGTAGACGGCATCCCGTGATGAACTGCACAACATGCCGCGGGCGAGTAGCTCAACTGGACAGAGCACCGGCCTTCTAAGCCGGGGGTTGCAGGTTCGAGCCCTGCCTCGCCTACCACTTCGCGGACAATCTTCTGATTTCTTAGGGAGATTGTCAATTGCCTACCACCGAAAAAACACATAGAGCACCGGCCTACGGCGATCTTTACGCCTGGCGGCCACCCCTCAACCAGCGCATCGCATGGCGTCTAAGTAAAGCCCTGCAAGCTATTTGGCAGGCTACCTTTGGATGCCAGCACAAGCACACTGTGCTTGATTGGCCGGACCATGAGCGCTGCGTTGATTGCCCAGCCGTGCGGCTTCGCATCCAAAGCCCAAACCTTTCCAAGCCATTCATCGGGCTCTGGCGTATTCCCGAAGTGCAAGAGCCCGTGAAGTACACCTACCTGGAGCCACCCTCTCCGGTCTATAACCGCGAGACAGCCGCCGCAGACCGCGAGCTGATGGGCTGGCCTCGCCCCAAGTTGTCACTTGGGAATACGCGCCCCGATACACCCCGCCATGAAAAACCGCAGGCTTATTGCGTCGATTGCTTTGAGCCGCTGGATGTTTTTGGCTCATGCCCTCAGTTGGACCCTAGAGACGCGGTGCGTATGTCTGCGCCTGCGTTCTGCGGCAAGCAGCCACGTTATGTGATGCACGTTGAGCGCAAGCGCACACCGGCTTTCTTGGCGCGCACAGAGCAGGCAGTGATGAGCGCGTGTGACCGCCACGGCATTGGCAACGCGGCGGTGCAGGGATGAAGCGCCGCCGCGCGTACAACGCGCCCAGCTCTTCTAATTTACTCGCCGCACTCGCCAAACGAATTTGCAAGGATTATTGCCTTTCGCCTTAAAATCCGAGCACGCCGAGAAGGCTGCGCGAGCGGCTTATGGAAATGCGCGCAGATATTGTGTGCCTCGCCGGACCTCTCACTGATTGGGCAATCGAACAACTCTCAACGCCGCCCTTTGTAGTAAAGGGCTGGCCAGCTCCATGCAAAGGCGGCCGCCTGCGCGTGAGAAAGGCAGGTGCGCGGTGAAAAAATCTGCGCTCGCACACAATCCTCTGCAAGATAGTTTGATTCCTGAGTTTCACGAACCTGCCGCGATTTTTGGCGAGCAAGTGAGCGAGCCTGAGCAAGCCAAGATCAATGGCCAGCGGGCGCAGGTTGAGGCGCTCATGGGTGATGGAGGTTGGCACACAATTCCACAGCTCCAGCGCGACCTTAAAAAGCGCTTTGGCGTGCTCTATGCGGAAACCTCAATCAGCGCACGCCTGCGCGGGCTGCGCAAGGCCGGTTACTTGGTTGAATCCCGCCGCTCTAAACCTGGCTCCGGCCTTTATGAGTACCGCGCCACCCCGTCACAGCTTGAGCAAAACCGCGCCCGCGCCATCGCGCTCGCGGGGGGTTTCGGGCGTAGCCAGATGGAGGTGCACACCCGCGACCTGGCAGTGCAGGTGCAGCAATGATTGTCTACCTCATCCGCAACACGGCGAATGGCCGGTGCTATGTAGGAAAAACCACCGGCACGCTTGCCCGGCGCTGGAAGCAGCACCGTTGCGAGGCGCGCTTAGGGCGTAAGCAATCGCCCCTTTATGACGATATGCGCGTGTATCAAGAGCACTGCTTTGAAACGGAAGTGCTCGCAACCGCAACCACGCAGCGCCGCATTGCGCAGCTTGGGCGCCGGTTCATCCGCATCTTTCGCGCGGTTGAAGAGGGGTACAACTTGGCAACTGCATCTTTCGGCGCTCGCACTCGCTCAACTCGCGGCTCTTACGGGCGATCAATGAGCGAGGAAAATAAGCGCCGCCTTGTCGATGGCATCCGCGCTTTTAATCAAAAGAGAAAGGCGGGGGTATGACCACTGTTACACCCTTCAAATATCCAGATGCCTGCAAGGCTCTACTTGAAACCGGAAGCGTGCGCGTGCCACGCAATGAGAGCAATTTCATGCGCACGTATACCGGCAAAAAATTCTGGCCACTGGACCCGCGCGTGAGTGAGATTGATGTTGCGGATATAGCGCACCACCTTGCCAATGAGTGCCGTTTTAACGGAGCAACTCGCCGCCATTATTCCGTGGCTGAGCACGCAGTGCGTGTGAGCTACCTGGCGCAGCACTTAGTGCTGAAAGAGGCACGCGGCAAGGCTGCCATTCATTATGCGCGGCGCGTGGCGCTGTGGGGGTTGCACCACGATGATAGCGAGGCTTATTTGCGCGACCTTATACGACCAATCAAAAACGCGCCTGGCCTTGGCTCACTCTACAGGATGATTGAGCGCGAGCTTATGCAAGAAGTGATTGCCGCATTTGCCTTACTCCCGCATGAGCCCTCTGTTGTTAAAGAGGCCGACACCATCATTAGCGAAACAGAAGGCCGCGATCTTGTGAAGGGGTATCAGGTTTCGCCCGGCGTGGAAACTCTTCCATACACCATTGTGCCGCGCTCTCCCCAGCATGCAGAAGAGGACTTTCTTACACGTCACTGCGCGCTTGTCAACGCCATTGCGATTGATGAGGCCGAATAGATCACGCTGCGCATGCGGCCAAAACCACGGAAAGGAAACTCTGACAATGGCAGCAACTCTAAGCCGCGCGGAAATGCAAGCAGACAGATGCGCGCGCACGCAATGCCCCAAACCGTATTCGCGGCGTCAACTCCGCGCACTTATGTGGCTCAATCGTAAGCAGCTCACCTCTGAGCAACTTTTCAACACAACAGGCCGCAAACCTGGCTGGGAGCGTACGCACCACCGCATTACAGATGCGCTCACCCGGCAGCTTGAGGCTGCAACTGCCGCAAAGGCTGAAAAGAAAAAACTCACCGCACTCAAGCGCGCTCACTATGTTTGTACCCAAACCAAAGCCAACCAAGAGGGCTACGCGCGGCAAGTAAGCGCGCCACAGCTCACCACCTATAACGCCCAAACCACCACGCGCTTTTAAGCGCAGAGGAAATCTATGTCTCAAAACACTCAGACCGTAGGCGCTTCAATCTCTCTTGATGGATTGAAGCATGCACTCAAAACTATAGCGCCGCTCATCCACAGAATCAGCCTTGTGCCCGTGCTCCAAGCTGTGCGCATGGAGACGATTGACGGCGGCATTGCATTTGACGCCACAAACCTTGATACATCCATCCGCGTGGTGTTGCCTGAGCTGGGCGGCCCTGATTTGCCCGTTCTCACGCCCGCCGATAAATTCCGCGCGTACGCCTCACTGTTGACCGGCACAACCGTGCAGATCACCACAGACGGCGCGCACGCGCATTTGAAGTGCGGGCGCTCCAAAGCCACGTTGCCGAATCTATCGCCCGCGAATTGGCCGGAAACTGCAACGCTCTTTCAGTTAAAGGGTGAGGGGTTGACGCTCACTCAAGGCTCATTTGCTCGCGCTTTGAAATTTGCCCTGCTTGCGGTGGGAGAAGGTGCCAGCCGCCCGGCAATTACCGGCGTGAAGCTGGAAAGCGATGGAGAGCGGCTCTCTGTTGTGACAACCACGGGCGTGTCA
>JAGWSG010000173.1 GCA_028876335.1 Acidobacteriota bacterium | reverse complement strand
TTCCCGTCTTGAGGGAACAGGAGCTTCACCACCGATGAATCCCTTATAGAACGCAATAGTCAGATTCAGAATGTGGCGATCGACGAAGTGCTCTGTAACCCAGGCTCGTGCCGCATTGCCCATGCGCCTGCGCAGTGAGTTATCGCGCAGCAGCCGCGATGTGGCCTCGCAAATTGCCTCCGGATACCCAGGCGGAACCAGCAATCCTGTCACTTCGGGCACTACCGCATCACGCGCACCTGTTGAGAGCGTGGTGATGACGGGGATGCCGGTGGCAGCGGCTTCAAGCACAGCATTAGGAAATCCCTCGCGCCATGTTGGCAGAATGAATACATCCATGGCGCGGTAGTACGGCGCTGGATCCACCACGTATCCGGTACAGAATATGCGCGGATGCGTTTCGATGCGATCGCGCACCACGCTGTCGAGTGCGTCCTCCGATGCGTCAAACCAGCCCACCAGAAGCAGAAGAGCTTCAGGATGCTTGCGCAGGATGGCGTCAAAGGCTACGAGCAACTCAGGCAATCCTTTGTCACGCGTTAGCCTGCCAACAAAACCGAGAACCTGAACCTTCTGAGCAATGCCGTATTGTTCACGAATCTCCGAGTCCCCTGGGCTGAAGTGTTCAACGTCAACACCTCGGCTACTGCCCGCGCCAAGAACACGTAACTTTCTGTCTGGCGCAATCTGCAAGTCTTCGGCTTCCATACGCAGGCTGATGCTGTTGCACAATACGCATTGAGAGCAGGCAGCGGTACATTTCTCCGCATTGAGCAACAACCAGCGTTTTAACCCTCTGCTGCGTTCAAGTTTGAGCCCGCGGAGAAGGTAAACGCGATGTGGAATGCGCGCAATGAAAGCGGCAGTGAGCCCAAGAAGGCCTGCCTTGGGCGTACTGAATTCGACAATATCTGGACGAAGACGACGTAAAGTGCGCCAAATGCGAAACCAGGAAATGATGTCGGCCCACGGAGCGATGACTCGCTCCATGGGCACTTCCACCAAGTCTACACCTTCGTCTTGAGCGATGCGCTCGGAAAGTTCTCCGGGTGCGGAAAGTAATGTAATCCTAAAACCCGCTTCCCGCATGGCTCTCAATCGCCCGGTTAATACCATGCAGGTTTGCGGATCAGTTACTCCTATAAGTAAGTGCGGCTGATTATTCTTTCTATATTTAGCAATACGTGCATCCCCCGAAAGTTTCGTGGTTACCATCCTAGAGCATGTCTCCCCTCGAGCAACTTCTTGCGCATAGTCCTCGCCGCACGAATCCAAGCGACTGCAATATAAGGCAGTGAATCCTGACGGACCAATGCGTTCTATAAGGCAGCAGCATGTTCTCGTTTTAAGCTACCGGTGATAACCGACCGACCCCACGACTTTCAGATGGTTACTCACAGTGTTTGTTAATTTAGGGAAAGGTAACAAGAGTACTAATTTGAGTCAGTGAGTTAGGTCACTCATCTGTCCAAAGATGCAGGTTACTATTGTGAAACCTGAGAGGTATCGATGAAGAAAGAACCTCGCGTACTTCTACTGATACCCCATCTGGGAGGGGGCGGCGCGGAAAAGGTAACTTATCTGCTGGCCCGCGAACTTGGCCGGAAACGCTATGACTTGCACCTTGGGCTTGTAGCCCAGCGGCAGGCAGAAGGGGTGATCGACGCTCCCGCAACAGTCCATGTCATAGGCGCAAGTCGCGTCCGTTCCAGCGCAGGCAGGCTTCTGCGGCTTGTGTGGCGCACGAAGCCAGATTTGATTCTCAGCAACATGGCTCACCTGAATTTTCTGGTTCTGCTGCTGCGACCGCTGTTCCCGAAAGGGATGCACGTGATTGTTCGCCAAAACGGAACTGCATCTTCAATGATCAACTCAGACAGATCTCCGCTGAGGGCTCGCTGGCTGTATTGTGCGCTTTATAGGCGTGCAGAAAGGATCATTTGCCAGACCGATGCAATGGCTGACGATCTGGAGCGCATTGCTCCGGTCTTAAAGGGAAAGACAACTGTATTGCGTAACCCAGTGGACTTGAACGCTGTGCGAACTACGGCAGATGGCGCGCCGTCAAAGTGGACAGGTGCGGGACCGCATCTTTTATCCGTGGGGCGGCTGGCCAATGAAAAGGGTTTCGATCTGCTGCTGGAGGCAATGACGAAAGTGAAAGCTGATTTTCCAAATGCCGCTGTGACTATTGCTGGGACGGGGCCGGAGAAGGACACTCTCGTAAGGCTATGCCACAGTCTGAACCTGAACAGGCATGTACGTTTTCTGGGTGCAGTGCCTGCCCCGGCAATGTATTTTCGCGGTGCCACCGTCTTCGTGTCCTCGTCACGGCATGAGGCTATGTCGAACGCATTACTGGAAGCGGCCGCGGCCGGCCTGCCAATTGTTAGCACCCCCGCATCGGAAGGTATGGTGCAGTTACTCCACGGCAAAGAAGGTGTGTGGCTGACCAAGGACACAAGTGCGGATGCGTTGGCCACAACTTTGAAGCAAACCCTACGCACTTTGCAGCCGGGGCAGCGATTCCCTCACCCATGGATTGAAGAATTCCACATGGATCATGCAGTGACCGCCTATGGACAACTGATCGATGAAACCCTGGACTCAGCGCGATGAAGCATGTGGCACTTCTAATTCCAACACTTGACCAGCTAGGAGGAGCCGAGCGTCAGGTGATGCTCCTTGCACAGGGCCTGGCACAGCGCGGATGGCGCGTGAGCGTAATTTCGCTTTCAGGAGACGGCGGCGATCGCGCGACTGAACTTTCCGCGGTGGGCGTGGCATTTCTCAGTCTTAAGATGCGCAAGGGGTGGGCCGATCTTCGTGGCTGGAAGACGTTACGCAACTGGATTCGTGCTGAGAAGCCGGACGTGTTGCACGCACACCTGCCGCACGCGGTGTGGATGGCACGCTGGGTAAGGCTGTTTGTGCCGGTGCGTGTGGTGGTGGATACGATTCACACTTCAGCAACGGGGCCCCTGTCACGGCAGCGCGGGTATCGCTGGAGCAATTGGCTCAGCGACCAGAGCACGGCCGTCAGCAGTGATGTCTCCAGGGCATACTGCGAAGCGGGAATCCTGGATGAAGCGAGAGTGACGGTTGTTCCCAACGCAATCGACACCGCTCAATGGATCGCAGACTCGCAAATGCGGGCCAAGACACGGCGCGATCATGGTATCGAAGACAAGTTCCTATGGTTGGCCGTCGGAAGGCTTGAATCTGTGAAGGATTATGCAACTCTGTTGTACGCGTTCTCCAGTCTTCCGTATGAGCCATGGCTTGCAATCGCGGGCGATGGATCGCTGCGCGCTGGACTGGAACGGCTGTCTGAGCAATTGGGAATCTACACGAGAGTAACTTTCTTGGGATTCGTCAAGAACCCCGTACAGTGGATGCAGACCGCGGATGCATATGTTCTTACTTCTCTGTGGGAAGGATTGCCTATGAGCGTGCTGGAGGCGGGCGCATGCGCTCTTCCAGTCGTAGCAACGGACGTGGCAGGCACACGAGAATTGATTTCAGTGGGTCATACTGGTCTGCTCGCCGAGGCAGGAGACGTGAAGGCAGTTGAAGCAGCCATGAAACGCGTGATGGATATGACACCAGGTGAACATGCCTCAATGGGCGCGTATGCGCGCAAACAGGTATCGGAGCTGTACGCGATGGAACCGGTCCTCGACAAATGGGAGCAGCTCTATGAGTCCTTGCTGGAGAGAAATCCTGAGCCTCGCCGCAAAGCAAATGCAACGATCGCACTGCTTCTGGGGACAGGCGAGACCGCGCAAACCGCGCAATAGTCGCCTGGGCGATTGGTCGCGCGCAAAGGGCTAGCTAACCCCGCTGAAAGGCGCTCGGCGAATCTGCTGCATAATGCGGCGCGAACGGAATCGAGTTAGAAACGCCGAAGCATATAAATTATCTGAGATAGTTGGCGCAACTGGTTTGGCATGCGCACAGATTTCGTCGAAGTTGGTGAATCTTGCTGCATGAAGCTTCAGAAATCGCTCCAGGCGGGAGAACTGTGCGGCAGTAGCCGTATTCGAGTGCATACAAATCGTCCAAAGCCCCGATGATTGCTCAACAGGCTCCCAAAGCTGCTGCGGAATCCAAGTGACGCCGCCGCGCCTGACCGGTTCGTGTGAAAGCCCGTCACTCAGGTATGGCAAATCGACCGCATGCAGAGCGCGCAGGGTCGCATCGTCAAAGCCGTGACGAGGCGCGACAAAAAGCCGTGGATGAAGGCTGTGACTGCGCAGGATTTCAAGTCCGGAACGAAGCCACTCGACCTGTTGCTCCTCAGTAACTCCGGCAAATTCAGTATCCGCATGGAGTGGGATGAGGCCTTTGCCCTGTGCGGTACACACATGCCGAAACCCGTGCAGCGCGATGGTTGCACCATGAGCTTCAAGTCGACGCAGGTGAGCCCAGTAGCCGTTGATAGGCTCGTCAACCATTAGCGAAGCGTCCTCGTTGTGGGGAATCACCGCCAGGATAGGCCGAATCCTGTAGTGCTCAAGAAGACGCTGGAACGGCTGCCATCTCGGCCACGACATCGTGGGGCAGAAGTCGTCGAAGCGCAGAAGATAGCACGCAGAATCGAAGTTCATGCAGTTCCTCCATGTTGGATGTGTTGGTGAAGAAGCTTTCTTGACCAGTAGGCAAGAAAGAGGAAGGTTGCGACAGTCCAGAGGGAGGTTGCCAGCGCGATACCGGCGATGCCGAACCAGTGCATGAGAACGATGTTCAGGGCAATGTCGAGACCCAGGTTGATAAGCCCGCAGTAGAAAATCAAGTCAGTGCGGCGGAGGGCGATGATGACGCGGTAATAAACGCGGCTGCAGACGAAGAACGGAATCTGCAGTGCATACATGGCCAGTACCGGCGTAACGACGCTGGTGTCTTCTGCTGTGAAGACGCCGTGTTGAAACGTGAGCCGGATGAGCGGCTCCGCGCCAAGAACAAGTGCAACGGTAAGTGGTATGGACACAGCCGCCATGATGCCAATCCAGTTATTGGCTGAGCGGCGGCACCCAAGCCAATCACGGCGCGCAACCAGTTCAGAGAAGTGCGGCGTAACGGCAGTGGCAACTGCGCCAGCCAGCAGTGCGACCAGAACACTGACAAAGCGGTTGGCATAGACAAGAGCTGAGACAGATCCGGCTGGAAGCATGGCCGCCATGGACTGATCGACCAGCAGCCCCGAGGAAGCAACCACTCCGCTCAGCAGCACAGGACAGTACTGGCGTGCCACCTCACGCGTCGGTTCGTTGAATCCGTGCCAGCGCAGGCTGAAGCAGAAGCCACGTGCGGTGAGCATGGACGATGTGAGCATCGCATAGAACAGCGTTCCCGCCAATGTTGCGATGACCATAGCCCAGATGCCGAAATAGACTGCAAGCGCTGGCGCACCTACAAGAATGATTAGCGGAATGATCGCGGGTGCAAGCGCGGGTAGTGCGAAACGGCCTGTGGCGTTGAGAACAGACGTGCAGTTTGATGCGATGCCCGCGAGCAGAACCGTCGGCAGTAGCGCGTAGAAAAGGTGGCGCGCCAGGGTCATTTTCTCCGGGCTGAAGCTTGATGCAATGAGCGGAAAGACGGCCGGCGCGGCAAGGGCGAGAATGAGCGCTGCCACTGAGAGCAACACGCAAACAACGAGCATGGCGGAGGAAAGCAATTGCTGCGCCGATCTATTCCCTTCTTGCTCACGCACGCGTATGAACGTGGGAATGAGCGCCTGGTTCATTGACTCAGAGATGAGGTTGACGAGCAGCGCGGGCAAAAGCGCGGCGGCAAGGAACGCGTCCATTGCATCGCTACGGCCGTAGAGTCCCGCGACGGTGAACTCTTTGACTGTTGCGATGAGTTTGACCAGAACTCCGGCAGCAGCGACGGATACGGCGGCGCGCGCAACCTGGCGGTTGACTGCATCTCCCCAGAAGCGCTCCCATCGTGCTGCAAGTTCCATGTGGACTTCCCTTCTGCTGCTTACAAGGCTTGGGCCGGCTCGCCAAAGTGCGTGCCATTGCACAAGGGCGCTGCGGCAGGTACGGATTCCGAATCAGGTGGACGTGCGCAAAGCCTGCCTGCCAACGCCATCACGCCGAACAGTAGCCATGTCTTGCGACTCTCTCCCGTGGTGCCCACCATGGAAAGACACAGCCAAACCGCAAACGCCGTCAGTAATGCTCCACGCAAAGGCTGGCGTGCCTTCCATGTGGAGAAGAGGGCGAAGGATGCAATGGCTGCGCCGAGCATGAGTGCAATGAGGCCGCCTTCCACCGCAACAGACAGCGCTGTGTTGTGTGCTGTATCAATGGGAGAAAGTCCGGCGGCTTCCACAAACGTTCCCGCGCCTGTGCCGATCAGCGGAGCCTCCGTGAATGCAGTCCACCCAGCCTGCCAGATGTTTGCACGCTGGTTCAGGTCGCCACCGTTAATTTGGGCCAGCGTTGTTGCGATTCGACCGATGGTTCCCTCTGGAATGGTGAACAGGAATGCGACACTCAACGCGCCCAGAGCGAGGAAGGACGCAAAGAAACCGCGCGGATACCGCATGACAAGCAGCAGACACGAACCCAGCAGCGTCACCACAGCAACAAGCACGCCCGCGCGCGATGCCGTGAGAATGACTGCGGCGAGCGCGACAGGAAAATAGCCCAGCGCATGCAGTCGCCAGTGCCAGCGGTCTTCCGCAATCAGAAGGTAAGCGGCAATGGGGAGAGCGAGATCGAGATAGCGCGCCACATCATTCGGGTCCTGCCCGATGGGCATGAAGCGAATGCGATTGGCGGCGGTTGCCGTGAGAAACGTGAAGGCGGTTAGCGCGGCAAGTACCCATGAGCCAGCAAGCCACGTGCGCAGAATCGTTCGCAGATCCTCAACCGTTGTCACAAATTCCCACAACAGCCAGACGATCATCAGTTCCTGGAAGTAGCCGCGCACTTTCATCAGCGTCTCGTCTGGATTGATTGACCAGAACAGCGTGAGGCAAAACCAGACGAAGATGCCAAGCGTGATCCACTGCACAGGCCCCGGCATGCGCATGCCGCGACTTTGCAGAATAGACGGAATGGCGAACAGCAGCACGACCAGACCAAGCAAGCGGGCGATGTCTCCCACGCCATTGCCGAGATCAAGCGAGTACTCCCAAGGCATGGCGAAGACGAATGCAAGTAGTAAGAACCAAGTGATGCGGCGCATGGCTAAAACCTCTGTGAGTACACAAGACCCGCGTAAATGCTGACTCCGGCGGCAGATTGAATAACGGACTCCATGGTGCGATTGAGCAGATTCCTGGCCATGGAATCAGGGACGAAGATGATGTCGCGATCGTGAATGGGCAGGTCGGGATCCTGCCCGCGCAGCATCCGTTTCAAATCAAGTTGCGTAACCATGCGGCCACCCTTCTCGTCGCGAATAAGAAGTGCCTTTCCTAACGCGGCATTTTGAGTGGGACCCCAGGCAAGCGTGATGGCCTGCACCACGGTGACGTGTTGCGCAGGATCGACAGCAAAACCGCCGGGCCGCATTACGTCGCCCACAACGTAGACGAGCCCTGCCTTGTTCACCTGTACGGTATCGCCGGGGCGCAGCTCAGGATTGTGCTCACCGCCTGCATCGGCTTCATGCAGCTCCACGGCAATGGACTTTGCATCCGGGTCGCGCGGCGTGACCGTCACAAGGCTGCCCGCAGTGTGCGCAAGCCCCTGTGCAGCTGCAATGAAATCCAGCAACCGATGATGCGCCGTATAGGGATACACACCTGGCCGCTGCACCTCGCCCAGAATGCTTACATCCTGACCAACATAGCTGGTCACAAGCACGGTGACTTGCGGATGCTTCAGCATGCCTTTGGCGATGAGTGCGGCTTCAATTGCACGTGCAGCGCCGGTCTCATTCAGGCCGGCAACCTTCACGTCGCCCGCAAGCGGAATGGAGGCAGTTCCCTCATCGGACACGCGCGCAACCGTGTGTACCATTGGCTCGTTGACCTCATTCACCACAATCATGTCGCCAGAAGACAGCGGCGCGGGGAGGGCTGCGCCAAGCACAGCGGCATTGGAGGGGACACCAGAGCGCTCAGCAGGTCCAGACGTCGGCCAGACGACGGGAGACTCTTTGGGGTTCGGTGTCACTCGGCGCTCCGTCGATTGCGGCATGCGCGCAACACCCGTGGGCAGACCGGAAGTGCTGGGCGTTGGTGCCTGCGCGTGCGCCGTGCTTTGCGCCGAAGGAACCAGCGGCGCAACCACGGCGATCGCCAGCAGGTACGAGGCGAATTTGGGAGAAGGATGAAAGGCCTCCGCAAACAGAACCCAGCCTAGCGCGAGCCAGAAACCTACAAAGAGCGTGATGGCAAAGTCCAAGGGCGGATTCGGCGTAACCGGGTCAACGGGCGGATAAGCCGGATCAACGATGGAAAGGTTCGACTGCTCAATGCCGGCCTGCATGCCAGCCTCGCGCGCCTTTTGCAGCGTCTGCAAGTAGACGGCGCGGCGGCTTTCCGCCTCCTGCCGCATCACGGCAAACTGCGCGGCTGCCTGGTTCTGCACCAGGCCCGCGGAAGTGCTGCTCTGCAGGCTTGCGCGCAACAGGCTTTCACGATTCTGCGCAGCGATCATGGCGGCGCGCAGACGCGTGATAATGCGCCCCTTCTCTGTCTTAATCTGCGCATCGATGTCGGCAATCTGCGAACCAATCTCAAGCGTGCGCGGAAAGTTGGGGCCGTGATCGAGATTCAACTGCGCCAGTTCCTGCTGCAGTGTGCTGCGTTGCGTGTGGAGCTGGTGAAGGATGGCTGCTCCAAAACCCGCGCCATCATTGGCAAGTGCGGGGTCGGCGGCCACAACCATCTCTGGATCGCCCTTGACGGCGGCGCGATACTCAGAGTCACGGCGGATGCGCTCGGCAGTTGCATCCACCAGCTGTTGGCCAAGCGTATCAATGCCCTGCACAATGGCTGAGTGCTGCACCTGGTCCGTCATTCCATTTGCACCGTTCACCGGCGCGTAAATCAACTTGTGATCTTTCTGGAATTGCGCAAGCTGCTCGTCGTCGTGGTCCACCGTGGACTTGAGTGATGCAAGTTGCTCGTACAGCCATTGCGTAGCCGCAGCGGTGGCTTTCAGCCGGTTCTCCGTGTCTTGTTCGTTGTAGGCCTGGATCAGCGCATTGACGATATCAGCGGAAAGTATGGCGTCGGCGGTACGAAAGCGAATCTCCACCACCAGCGTGCGCGGCACCGTGGTCACACGCAGGCGGCGGCAGAAGCGCTTGATCAGCCATGCCTGCGCGGTTGGGTCAGGTTGGTCTGGGTTGAAGTTGCGATAGCGCGTGCTGAATGGTCCGGCAAAATCCGGCTGGGTATAAAGTTTCTGTTCCTTAATGACGCGCCAGGCAAGGCGCTCACTGCGCAGCACGCTGGCCAGCGTTTCCAGCTCAACCTCGCTCATGGTGCCACTGACGGCGTGGCCGTCTGATGCGCCATTGATGCTGAGCGGAACTTCCGTCGTTGCACGCAGTGCCACCCGCGCCCGAGCCTCATACAAACGTGGACCGAAGACGCAATAGGCCAGGCACGCCAGCAGACATAGACCCAGAACTGTAAGGAAGCTGCGCCGCCGAATGCGCACAATATCCAGCAATCCGCGCAGCGAAGCGGAAGTGACCGCACCCCCTGCGGAGGATGCGTGTTGCGCAGCCATACCGTGCGGCATGGCTGGATTCGCAGATACGTTCTCCAAGACCCAGCAACCCTGATGACACGTCAGCCGAACTGTCTGTCACCACTCGCTGAAGTGCTGGTTATTTCTGGAGACCCGCAAGTCCCCAGAAATAACAAGCACACCTCGCGCTCAGCTCAACTCGATCGGCTGTTGCTCCGCAACGGCACGGAATGAACCCCCATCTCGGGACCCTGCGGAGATTGCAAGGAGTGTGCCAGAAAAAATCACAATTGGAAGTGCGTTATGTCACTCATGTGGTGCAAAAGTGATTGGGGAGCAACGAGGTGTGTAATCGATAAAACACCGTGCCCGACAGCCTTTGCTTCTAGTAATGTGATGGGGCCTATACACGATGCACAAATAGCTCCCCCTCACGACGCACATAGCCCGCTATTGCCCCGAATACTTATACCAATCCACCGTCCGGCTCAGTCCCTCGCGGAAGTTCACAAACGGCCTGTACCCAATGAGTTTTTCGGCCAGTGAGATGTCCGCAAGTGAGTCGCGGATATCCCCTGAGCGCGGATCTACGTGATTGGGAAGCCCATTATATCCAGTCAGTTCGCAGAGAATGCTAAATGTTTGGTTGAGAGTACTGCGCGCGCCCGTGGCGCAGTTCATCACCTGCCCGGAAACCTCTGCTGAAGGCGCTTCAGAAGCCAGCAGATTTGCGCTCACCACATTGTCTATATAGGTAAAGTCGCGGCTCTGTTCCCCATCGCCGTAAATGGTAGGCTGCTCGCCCGCCAGCATTTTCTTGCAGAAGATGGCCAGCACGCCAGAGTAGTGGGAAGTGGGGTCCTGGTAGGGGCCAAAGACGTTGAAGTAACGAAGGACCACCGTTTCCAGGCCATACACGCGGGCAAAGGCGCGCATATAGTGTTCACCCGCCAGCTTGGCGACGGCATAGGGGGAAATCGGGTTGGGCAGCATGCCCTCATGCTTGGGCAGCGTGGGCGTGTCGCCGTAAGCGGACGACGAGCCGGCATAGATCACGCGGCGCACGCCCGCATCCCGCGCAGCAATGAGCAGATTGAGCGTAGCCGTGACGCAGTGGAGATTGGTCGAGGCGGGGTCGGCCACGGAGCGCGGAACCGATGCCAGAGCGGCCTCATGGAAGACAATTTCCACGCCCTTGCAGACGCGCTCGCATACGTCAGGGTCAGAGAGATCGCCCTCCACGAACTCCATATCCTCAAGGCCGATGAGATTATGGCGCCTGCCGGTAATAAAGCTGTCGACTCCGCGAACCGAACATCCGCGGCGAAGAAGTTCCGCGGCAATCGAGCGGCCGATGAACCCGGCGGCTCCCGTAACCAGATAACGAGGCACTTTCCTGCTCCTGTGGCCGGCGAGGTGATGCACAACCGGCGAACGTTTCATGTCCAGAATACCCCTTACGCATGAGTGACCTGCCCTGGGTACGAGCGAGTGACTTGACGCTTCCGTTGTAGTTCCCGGAACGGGCGAAGCACCTTACAATTTAGAACTATGGAAACTTTGCAAGCAGGCTCCCTCACCGACTTTAAAGAGAAAGTGGCCACCCGCCAGGCCCGCGTGGGCATTGTGGGCATGGGCTATGTCGGTCTGCCGCTGGCTCTCCTGTTCAGCGACCAGCGCTTCCGTGTAACGGGCTTTGATATTGCCCAGGACAAGGTTACGACGCTCAACAAGGGCGGATCGTATATTGTGCGCATTCTGCCGGAGATGATTCAGCAGGCGCAGAAGGCCGGCTTCAAGGCAACGGCCGATTACAGCGAAATCGCGGAAATGGACGCAATCATCATCTGCGTTCCCACGCCGCTCAATGAGTATCACGAGCCGGACCTGAGCTATGTCACCGGCACGGTGGAGGCAATTGCGCCGCACGTGCACGAGGGCCAGGTCATCATTCTTGAGAGCACCACCTACCCCGGCACGACAGAAGAGATTGTGGTACCGCGCCTGGAAGCCGGCAACAAGCATGGCCTGAAGGTTGTGCGCAACGCTGGTGAAAAGGGGTTCCATGTCGCCTTCTCGCCGGAGCGTGAAGATCCCGGCAACGAGACTGTTGCGCGCCACGACATTCCCAAAGTTGTGGGCGGATGCAGCCCCATAGCGTCAGAACTGGCAGCGGCGCTCTACGGAACCATTTTCCGCCGTGTCGTTCCGGTCAGCTCGCCTTCCGCTGCAGAGATGACCAAGCTGCTGGAAAATATTTACCGCTGCGTGAACATTGCGCTCGTCAACGAACTGAAGCAGCTCTGCATGCGCATGGGTATCGACATTCATGAAGTTATTGACGCTGCCAAGACCAAGCCATTCGGCTTCCAGGCGTTTTATCCGGGGCCGGGGCTGGGCGGCCACTGCATTCCCATCGACCCGTTCTATCTCTCGTGGAAGGCAAAGCAGTATGACTTCCGCACCAAGTTTATCGAGCTGGCCGGCGAAGTAAACATCAACATGCCGTACTTCGTCATCGACAGGCTGGCCGATGCGCTGAACGAGCACTCAAAGTCCATCAAGGGATCAAAGGTGCTGGTGCTTGGTCTCGCGTACAAGCGCGATATCGACGACCTGCGCGAGTCCCCTTCTCTCACCATCATCGAACTGCTGCGCGAGAAGGGCGCCATCGTGTCATACAACGACCCGTACTTCCCTTCCGTGGGCCATGGACGCCATTACGCGCTGAACATGACCAACACGCCGCTTGAGAACCTGGGCGAGTTTGACGCCGTGATGATTGTGACCGATCACACCAACTACGATTACAAGGCGATTGTGGACCAAGCCAAGCTGGTGGTCGACACACGCAACGCCACCAAGGGCATTGTGTCTGACAAGATTGTGCGCTGCTAGTTACGTCCACTTCAAACAGCAAAGGGCCCGGTGCAATGCCGGGCCCTCTGCTTTTGCATGAAACTTATTTATTCGACCTTGCCTGCAGCATTCTCCAGCTTCACATCCGTGAACACCGCGCCATCCACCGTTGCCGGTTGATGTGAGCAGAACCCGATCCCCACATAGAACGGACCGTCAAAATGCAGCGTGATGGGTGGACCCAGCTGATGCATGAGTTCGCCGGTGATACTTACGAAGATCGCTATCTGATCGCCGTGCTTTTCAATACCGATGCGCTTGGCCATAACTCCGTTGAGCAGACCACCGAACCTGTATTCAAGGTCCTGCATTTGTGCAGCGGTTGCAGTGCGCTCGGCCAGGTGAATCATGCCGGTGCCGTGCTCACCCACCATGGCTTCAGCTGAGTTGTCCTCGAGCGACTGCCGAATCACGAGGACGCCCTTGCGGTCGCCATAGCCTTCCTTGCTCTGGAAATTGACGTCGGCAGCGAGAGAGACATCGCCAGTCATCTTCTTCCAGAGGAAGCGGAATTCGTCGCGCGAGTACCAGATGTTGTAGCCGGCGGAGCGAACTGTGTACGCGCCGGTGGCTTCGTCATATGTTCCAGAACCGGGCACAACGGCAGTCCCCACGTCGGACTGGCCATCGAAAATTCCGATGGGCGTGTTGTACGTGGTTGTGGCGCGGTGGAAATCCCCCGGCGGCGCAACCTGCTTGTGCGCGGCGGAGCCTGGCATTGCCCAGTCCGGTACCTGCGGCGTGACCGGCGTTTGTGCGGAGGTGAGGGCACAGGCGAGCGCGAAGGCCGAGAAGAATATAGCAGTGCGAGTAACTTTGCTGATTTTCATCAACAAAGACTGTACAGCATACGCGGGGTTTATGGGTGTATGTGCGAAGGAATTGAGTTATGCTGTTGGCCACCTGAGGTTTGTGCAACTTCGGTACTGGGGGGCATGTGGGCATCAAGGTTGACGGACTGAGTACGCTGATTCAGGTCTTTGACATGGAGGCGTCGCTGGCCTTCTATCGCGACCTACTGGGGTTAGAGATATACATGACCTCGACTCCCCTGGAAGATGGGCACTTTGACTGGTGTTGGCTCAAAGGCCCGGGCAACGCCGATCTGATGCTGAATACGATGTTTGAGCGCGAGCAACGGCCGCACCGCGCCGACCCGGCGCGCATGGATGCCCACCACGACACATGTTTCTACATCGGCTGCAAAGACCTCGATGCGGCTCATACGTATCTGCGCGAACACGGCATGGATCTGAAGGGCCCCACCATTACACCTTACGGCGCAAAGCAGATTTACCTCAAAGACCCTGACGGCTACAACGTCTGCCTGCAATGGAGCGCCGGGGATTCATAAAGCGCGGAAATCTTTGCCAAACCGAAGCTGAACATCGAGGCAAACTTTGCTGCTTTCTCCTCCATGTGGTGGACCGGTTTTTCTTGAGTAATTCCTTACCGCGTATGCGCGGTTTACGCAGGATTTCCCGGCTCACGTTTCTTCGTACGCGCGTCATCCATCCCCTGTTCCGCTCATGGAACGAGTTCAAGCATTTTTCAGTTGCCAAACACCAATAATCGTCTTCCCTGCGGCGTGCAGTAGCAGTGGATCCACAATGCGCGAGATGGGGATAACCCAGTTGTCCCAGAAGCTCAACTGCTGTTTGGTGGGCATGGCGCTGCGCAGGAAGAGGCGATTACCCGCCGAGAGGAACAGTCCTGCCGCGTCGAGGTAGTAGAGCTTCTCCAATACAAGCGAAGGCGGTGTGGCCGCCTTGAGCGATGCGCGATTGTAACGGCGGAAGTGGCCGATAGCCTTGTCGAACGGAGTGTAGAGGCTCTGGTGCGCGGGCGAGAGAACGATAACCCTGCCATCCGGCTTGAGGTGCGATGCAGCGCGTTCCAGTTCATCGCGATCATGTTCAATGTGCTCAAGCACGTCGATATAGACGATGGTGTGAAACTGCTGATCGGCCGGAATGTCCGCAAGCGTACCGCAAACAACTTCCCCCGGATGCGCGGCATCTGTCGCGACAATGTTCTGACGAAGCTAGTCAACAAGCTTGGGATCGGGCTCAAGACAAACCCAGCGGCCGGAGTGCCCCGCGCAGTGGTAAGGATAGTTGGAACCAATGCCCGCGCCCGCTTCCAGCACGTCACCTCGAATGGATTGCCGAATGGACGCGGCCCAGTACGTCTTCCAATTGTGAACGGCAGCGAAGATGTCGAGTTCCGAGCCCTCGTATTTGATCTGGCTCATAAGTGCATGGTTATTGGTTCAAGTGGAAAGAGCAAGACTGAACGAGTGAAACCTGTTACGCAAGGAACCAAAGTAAAGAAGGGACGGGGCGGAAGTGTGCTGAGGGTGGCGTTGTGTTTGGGCGCTCCGCAGTGCGAAGCGCCCCCGTGCTGCTGTTTGAGAGAGACTACTTCGTTTCCTTCGCATCTTCCTGCTGAATCTCGCGCAGCAAGGCCTTAAGCTTGTCCCGGTCGGGAGCCTGCGATTGCGTAAGGATTGGCTTGCTGGCCTCGCCGAAGTAGATGCTGGTATGCGGGAACGGAATCTCGATGCCCACTTCATCGAACTTCTTCTTGATGCGGCGATTCATCTCGCGGCCCACGTTCCACTGCTGGATGGGCGCAGTCTTGAAGCGCGCCTTGACGATGACGGCTGAGTCAGCAAACTTGTCGACGCCCAGCATCTCAAGCGGCGCAAGGATGAGATGCTTGTACTTCTCCTCGTTCATCATCTCGTCGGCAATACCCTTGACCACTTCTATGACGTGATCGGTGTCTTCCTTATAGGCCACTCCGATGTCGAAGACGTAGTAGGAGTAACCGAATGTCATATTGGCAAGCGAGGTGATGGCACCATTGCGGAATACGTGTACGGTGCCGTCCTGTCCGCGCAGCACCGTAGTGCGCAGGTTGATGGCCTCCACAAGACCGCCGGTGCCATTGAGAACTGCGACGTCATTCACGCGAATCTGATTTTCAAGAAGAATGAACATGCCGGAGATGACGTCCGACACAAGATTCTGCGCACCAAAGCCGACAGCGAGACCGATAACGCCTGCGCCGGCAAGGATGGGGCCTATGTCGAAGCCCGCCTCCTTAAGTGACATGATGATTGCGACGACCCAGATAATGGTGGCGATGGTTTTGCGAATGATGCCGCCCAGCGTTGCAGCGCGCTTTTCAAGCTCAATGTCGCCGCCCTCGCGCTGGCCCGCCATATGCTTGACGATCCGCATGCGAAGTCGCGGAAACCACTTGTGCAGGAGGCTGGTGACAATCCAACTGAAGACGAGGATAAAGATGATGCGGACGGCGTGTCCGGCTGCGGAATACAACTGCTCCGTCTTGGGGAGTTCGAAGCTGGGCAGTAGCAATAGTTCCTCCAATCTTTGAGAAGTGCGTTCGGGGCTATTTTAATGACCCATTCCCGGATGACCGCTCATTGCGCACAGCCTCTTGCGCCAATGGAAGAAATTGGGCGCTGATGTGATACATGCGTAAATTGCTCCATACCAAACAAAACAAAGAGAGAGCGGCGGTTCACATACGCTTCCATTAACACCGCGAAGTTTTTCACGTGTTCAAAGACATTGCGCTGGGCGAGTGCAGATTCGGCCGGTATGAGGAGTCCGCTGAAATAAGAAGACTAGAGTAGTAGTTGCATAAATTTTGAGCTTTGCGCCGTGCGGTGTGCTGCATGCGGCGACCTTTACAGGGGTAGTGCAATGAATGGACAGGGTTGGGATGGGGGAGAGTTCCATGAGCCGGCGTCATGGCCACGAAAGCCGCGTGGAGACCGTCGGCGCAATGCAAAGTTTTTGTTGATTGCAGTAGTGCTGTTCGTGCTGCTCTTCGGCAGCCAGACGGTGTTGAGCTACTGGGTGGACCTGCTGTGGTTCCGCTCGCTTGGATACGGGCAGACTCTCTTGCGCATGCTGGGCATGCAGTGGGGCGTATTCGCCGGCTTCGCTGCGGCCACGTTCGCCATTTTGTATGCGGGCATGCGGCTGCTGCTGCGGATTCATCGCCACGACCTGCCCGAAGATCACACGATCACGTTCGGAAGGCAGTCGTTTGATATCTCGGCCAAATCGATGTTGCGCATCTTGTCGCTCATCGCATCCATCCTCATTGGGCTTCTGTCCGGCGCGGTGATGATGGCGCAATGGCCTACGCTTGCGCTCTACTGGTTTTCTGCAAAAGCCTCCAGTGGATCGGTCGATCCAGTCTTCGGTAAGCCGCTGGAATTCTTCCTTTTCACCTTGCCCGCATGGAATGCGATTGCTAACTGGCTTTTTGGTCTGGCGGTACTGCTGTGCCTGGCAGCTGGCGCCTTGGTGATGCTGGCCGGTGGCACGCGCGCCATGGACATGCGCAGCGCAAATGTTGTTGTGCTGCCGTGGCGCGGGCTTTGCACAGTTTTCACGTTTCTGCTGGCAATTCTGGCCGTGCGTGAATACCTGGCACGCTACGCGCAGATCTTTGTTCACCACACTATTTTTGACGGAGTGAATTACACCGACGCGCACGTGCGCCTGGGCGGCATGCTGGCCATCAGCATTGCCCTTGCCGTGGGCGCAGTGATTGCATGCGTCAGCGCGGTGCGCGCTCCACGCGGCCGCTGGCTGGGTGCGGCTGTGGCGCCGGCGATCATTCTCTTTATCGGTGTTGGCGCGGTGGCGTGGTACGTGGACAGCTTTATCGTTAAGCCGAACCAGCTTGTGCGCGAGCGCCCGTACATTGCCAACAACATTGCCCTGACGCGGAAGGCATTTGGACTGGATACGTTCACGCGGCGCGAGTTCCCTGCCGAAACCACCGTTGCCGCAGTGGATGCCGCGAACAATCAGCCGACGCTGAACAACATTCGACTGTGGGACTGGCGCGCGCTGCAGGATACGCTTCGCCAGATTCAGGAGATTCGTACCTACTACGACTTTCCCGATATTGATATCGATCGCTACACGCTTGACGGCAGGCTGCGCGAAGTGATGGTGGCCGCACGCGAACTGAACCAGGACAAGCTGCCTGTAAGCAGCCGCAATTGGATTAACGACAAGTTGATCTACACGCATGGTTACGGCGTGACAATGAACTCAGTGAACGGGTTTACGGCAGAGGGATTGCCCAAGCTACTGCTGAGCAACATGCCGGTGGAGAGCACGGTTCCGGGATTGAAGGTGACTCGCCCGGAGATCTACTTTGGCGAACTCACAAACTCCGACGTGTACGTGAAGACGCATCAGAAGGAGTTCAATTATCCCCAAGGTCAGGACAACAACCTGACCACCTATGAAGGCACGGGCGGCATTGAGATGGGCGGATTTGTGCGCCGCGTACTGCTGGCCTACGCGCGCGGCGATCTGGCCAAAGTACCTTTCAGCGATGACATCACATCGCAGAGTAGATTACTGATGCGCCGCAACGTGAGCACGCGCGTGGCTGCACTGGCGCCGTTTCTCAGCTTCGAGCAGGACCCGTATCTGGTGGTGGGGAACGATGGCCATCTTTACTGGATGCTGGATGGATTTACGACCTCTGGCGATTATCCGTATTCAACCCACTACCAGTTTGAAGGCGAGCAGATTAATTACGTACGCAACAGCGTAAAAGCAGTGGTGGATGCCTACGACGGAACTACGATGTTCTATGTCTTCGATCCGAAAGACCCGATCATTGCAACCTACCGCCGTGTCTTCCCCAACATGTTCAAGGATGCGTCTGCCATGCCGCCGTATCTGCGCGAGCATGTGCGCTACCCCGAGTGGTTACTGCAACTTCAGGCGGCGGCGTACGGCTTGTATCACATGACCGATCCGGAAGTGTTCTACAACCGCGAAGATTTGTGGACGGTTGCCAATGAAGTGGGGTCGTCTGGAGGCGAACAAACTCCGATACAAATGGAGCCAAACTTCGTGCTGATGAAACTACCTGGCGAATCGAGCGAAGAGTTTGTGGAGATCCTCCCCTTTACGCCTGCCAATCGCAATAATCTGATTGGCTGGATTGCAGGCCGAAGCGATGGTGCGCACTACGGAACCGCAGCTGTTTATGACTTCCCGAAATCCAAGCTGGTGGATGGACCGCTGCAGATTGAGGCGCGGATCGATCAGAACGCGGAAATTTCGGGTCAGCTGACGTTGTGGAATCAGCAGGGTTCGCATGTGCGCCGCGGCAATCTTATTGTCATTCCCTCCGGGCACGCGCTTCTTTATGCGGAGCCCATCTATCTGCAGGCCGAACACAGCCCCATGCCGGAACTACGTCTGGTTGTCCTTGCCATTCAGGACAAGCTCGCTTATGGACCGACTTACCAGGATGCGCTGAGTGCGTTGTTTGGCGGTGGAACCTCGTCACTCACCGGGTCTGGCACGGCGCAGGATACAGACCAAACCGCGGCGAGCTCAGGCACGGCAAATTCCGCTTCAGCAAGTTCCACGTCAAAGGCATCACCCGCAAGCGAACTGCAAGGATTGATTACACAGGCCGCGAAGGACTTCGACGACTACCAGCGGCTGACCTCGCAAGGCAAGATGGGCGAAGCCGGCAAGAAGCTGGACGAGTTGAAGAGTGTTCTGCAGCAATTGAGCACGCGTTCGCAGTAGTCGCCGGCGAGTTCGACTGAAAACTCATGATGGAAAAATAGTGAAGTGTCCACTTGACATTCGGTGTGTCTCGGTAGATACTCAAGCACATGCTTCAGTATTGCGGCCGCAGAACAGAGGCAAGAAAGCCCAATGGGCATCGAGAGGAGACGTGCCATGACGAGCGACGGTATGGTGCACAATACATTTCAGATTGAGAGGACCTATCCCCAGCCCCCCGCGCGGGTGTATGCGGCCTTTGCGCAACCGGAAAAGAAGCGGAAGTGGTATGCCGACAGTGGCCAGGAAGACGAAGCGTACGAGATGGAGTTCAAGCCGGGCGGAGCGGAGTTTCATCGTTACCGTTTTAAGAAGGGTCATCCAATCGCCGGAATGACCATTGAGAACCGGGGCACTTTCGAAGACATCGTCCCCGACAAGCGCATCGTGCAGACGGCCACCATGAAGCTGAATGGCACGGTCATCTCCGTAGTCCTTGTTACGCTGGAGTTCAACGAGAAAGACGGCGGAACCGAACTTGTGTGCACGCACCAGGGTGTGTTTTATGAGGGTTCTGGCGGTTGGGAGATGCGCAGGCAGGGCTGGGAAAAGCTCTTTGAGAAACTTGAAACTGCATTGAGCGCATAGGCAGGCACGGGGAACTAGGCACGCATGGGCAAGGCAAACACAAAACCTGCAAAGAAACACGCCGGGCGCTCAGCACGCGTGAATGAAGAGGCCGATTCCCTGCTCTTTCACGCCTTGGGCGATCCGACGAGGCGCGCCATGCTCGACATGCTGAGTGCGGGCCCGATGAGCGTAAGCGCACTGGCCGAACCGCTTGGCATCACACTCACTGCCGTCACCCAGCACATGCAAATTCTGGAAGAAGCCGAGCTGGCAAAGAGCGAGAAACTGGGCCGCGTGCGCAGTTGCCGCGTTGAGCCGCGCGGTTTCGACCGTTTGGAGAAGTGGGTCAAAGACCACCGCACGGAATGGGAGCGCAAGCTGGACAAGCTGAGCGCCATGCTCGAAGAAGAAGACAGTCGTTAGATGCTGTCAATTCTCACCATTGAAAAAGCGCCGGAAACACCCGGCGCTTTTGTTTTAGGAGGAAAGCATACTTGGATGTCAGGCAAGCAGCGTCTCAACCACGTGGGCAGCCGAATACGATGTCCGCCCGGGCTCAAGATACTGCGCAATGGTCTTCAAATCGTCGCCAACAGTAACAAGCGGCGGCTCAACTGTTCCATCCGAGCGTGTTTGTGCGTGGCCCACATTGGCCAGCAGCGCATTGCACAGGCATTTGCGACCCTCGGTTTCATCTGCCTTGCCACCCTTCGCCGTGTAGCTCTCCTCAGGCTCGGCAGCACAGCGGTAGTTAATGCCGCCATCGGCAGTCACAAACGGCTCGCGCAGGTAGCCCAGATCGCAGATCCGCTTGCGCGCCAGGTAGACACCCTGGTCTGACAGCGTGCCGTTCAATTGCGCCACCTTAAAGGGAAAGCCCGTGGGCGAGGCCAGCGGATCCGTGAAAACTTCTCCATCACCCGCCGTTACCTGGGCAATCAGCATCTTCTTCAAGTCATGACGCAAGCCGGACTCTTCACTGAAAGCGAAGGCTGTGCCAACCTGCACCCCCGTCGCACCCTGTTCCAGAGCTTCACGCAATTTTGCCGGGCTCCCGTAGCCACCCGCCATCCAGAAGGGCACCCCGAGCGCGTGCAATTCTTCCACGTTCACCTGATCGCGATGCCCATAGACCGGCTCACCCTTCTCGGTAAGCTGCATCTTTCCACGAGGAGGCGCATTGTGTCCGCCCGCAGTGGGACTCTCAACAATCAGACCGTTCACCTTGCCGCTTGCGCGGCGAAGCATGGTGGCGGCAAGCGTGTTTGAAGACACAATGGCCAGAAACTCCGGCCGCTCCAGGTGCGGCAGCGGCCCCTCCGCATATTCCGCCGGATCAAAACGCATCTCTGTATCGCGCTCGGGGGCAGAACCTGTCACGCTGAGGCGGTATTCGGCAGCCCGCTGGGCGGCAAACGCATCGAGCACTGCCGGAATATGCAGCGGAATGCCCGCCCCCATAAGCACGTATCCCACACCGGCAAGCATGGCGCCATAAATGGAAGCCAGGTGCGGCAACTGCACTTTCTCAAGGAAATTAATCCCCACGCGGTTCGCGTGGCCCTCACGCGCCAGAAAGACCTCAACAAAATTCGCCACCATGCAGAGTTCGACCAGCTTGCGCGGATCGTGCTGTCGATGCATGGGCAGAGTCATATAAGGCTTGCCTTCTGGTTTGCCTCCAGGAACAAAAAACTCCTCCCAGATGCGTCGCGCCATTTCCGGAAATGGAAAAGCATCGATTCCCCTCCGCATGTGCCCGCCCTTGTCGCCATCGGCAAGGCGACGGATGAAGAGCGTATCAAGTGCGGTGCCGGAAACGACGCCGAGTTGCCCGGTACGAGAAACAGCGTTCGCCAGGCGCCAGTTGGAGACGCCTATTCCCATGCCGCCTTGAATGGTTTTTGGGGACTGAAACATGCTGGCATTGTTCCACATCAGGTCACAACGCAATGTGCGGAGGCTCACAGTCGTAAGGTCACTCGAAATGGAATAGGGATCTCCTTGCGTGACCGCCGGGAAAGCAGAACGGGCGGTATCCGATTGGCGGCAGCACAACAAAGTGGAAGCGCTTCTATTCGAGGGGCCTCTCGAAAGCCCTTTCCACTCCGGGATAGAACATGAGGTAAAAGCAGATTGCAAGGTTAAGACAGATGCTTCCGACAAGCAGACTCATGGTATGGGGTGAAATTGGCGCTGGCCGGGAGATGAGGAGCATTGGATTTGTAAAGTCCGTGGTGCCGCTGAAGAGCAGACTGACTGCCGTGTTGAGTGCCGACGCGCCTGCGACAAACATGAATCCCCAGCGCGCGAGCCAGTAGCGGATGGCCCACCGCCAGCCGATGAGCGCATAGATACCGGCCATGAACACGCAGCGAAAACTGATGAAATCGCGCAATCTCTGATACGAGTCGAATGAGGCCCCATGTTGAGGAAGTATGCGCGCGAAACTGTCTGCATGTTGAAGCAGCACATGCAGTGCGGAGTCAGGCAGAGCAACAATCAGGCATGCCGTGAGGAAGTACAGCCCCGCGCGAATAAATATGTACCAGGTGAAGACCCGCACCATGAGAGGGTCTTTGGATTCGCTGGTCGGTGCAGTCTGGGCAGGAGGCGGCGGCGCACCGAGTGGCGGCGGCGTAATGCCATGCATCGGCTTAGGATTTTTTCGAGGTCTGAACGGCATATCTCGCCCTGCGCGTCACCAAAAGCAATCAGGTGCGCATGGCGTCAGAATAGCGGAACGATTAAAGGCGACGGTGACTGAATGAACAGTGCGCGCTCGTCTCTTTGGCAGAATGAAAAAGGTTCAACCAGTTGATGGAACCTTAAACCGCTTTGCTTATTGAAACGGTCTCTCGAAGGTCTTTTCCACGCCTGGATAGAACATCAGGTAGAAGAAGATGGTGAGGTTGAGGCAGGCGCTTACGACAAGCAGACCCAATTGCAGTGAGCTTAGGGGAATAGGATTGCCCACGGGAATGCCGCCGAGCACATAGAGCGAAGCGTCAGGCAAAGCGACAGCGAGGATGACTTTGATGGCGGTGGCGCCGGCCAGAAACATCAGAGCCCAGCGCGCAAGCCAGTGGCGCACAATCCAGCGCCAGGCGGTAAGTCCATAAAGCAAACCAAAGAAAACACAGTAGCCGCCAAGATAACTTTGGATCGAAGCAGTCCCATTTGAGTCATTGGTTGTGATGGGTAGCCGGCGCGCAAAAAGTGCGGCATGACCAACAAGAAATGACGTGAGTGGATTGTCTACCGGGCCGAACAGGAACAGAGCCGCAATCAGGAAGAGCGCGGCGCGCATTACCAGATACCAGGAGAAGATGCGGATCAGCAGGGGATCGGATTCGCTGGAAGTCTTCTTCGCCTGTTTGGGCTGGCTAGGCATGCCAAAGGGTGGTGGCGTGATCCCCTTCATGTGCTGCGAGCCCTTACGTGCAGTGGGAGGCAAGGTATTCTCCAGTGTTGTGGAGGCTGCGCGCAAGTACACCGGCAGCAGGAGCAGGTGATGAAGTACCTAGGCCTTATTCCACAATTAAAGGCACCAGAGTAACACAGGAGTTAGTCGAGATCTATCAACCTTATTGCATTCATCCACCCGCAGTTTTGGGTTGGTTAGATGCGATCACGCAGGAACGCGATGATGTGATCGGCCTGCACAACGCCCACCATGCGCTGCTGCGCATCCACGACCGGAAGCGCATTCAGGTTGTACTTATCAAAAAGTTCGGCTAACTCTTTCTGGTTGAGATCAGCAGGGCAGGAGAGAACACGCGGCTCTGAGAGCACATTGAGACGCGTCTCCTGCTGTGCCAGCACCATGCGCGCCAGCGGAACCATGCCGTGTAGAACCTGATTTTCATCCAGTAGATAGACCGCTGTAACGGCTTCAATGTCGCCGTCAAAAGCGCGCAGCGCGTGCACTGCCTGTGCCACCGTGGCCGTGGGCGAGACGGCAACAAAGTCAGTAGTCATTACACCGGCGGCGGAGTCCTCGTCGAACTCGAGCAGCTCCTCGACTTCCTGCCGCTCTTCGGGATCCATTTCCTCCAGAATCGCATCGGACTTCTCTTCGGAGAGCTCGGCCAACAGGTCGGCTGCGGCGCCAGGATCCATCTCCTCGACGATGTCGGCAATCCTTTCCTCGTCGAGCTTTTCCAGCAGCGCCTTTTGCAGCTTTGGCTCCACTTCCTCCAGCGTCTCGGCGGCCACTTCTTCGTCCAGCGAGGCAAACACCGCTTCGCGCTCGGCAGGCGCAAGATCTTCGAGAATGTCGGCCAGCTCAGAGGGGTGAATTCCAGCCAGACGCTCGTGTTCAATGCGCAGCTTCACACGGCGCGCCGGGTCAACTTCGATCACGTCCACAAACTGCCAGGGAATGATGTTGGCTCGGAAACGGCGCGAGATCGCCTCCAGAGAGGGGCGCGGAAGGATTCCCTTGAAGATGCGGCGAACCGCGCCGCGAAAGCCCACTTCCACCTCGGTTACTCGAAGCAGATGGGCAGCCCCATGCCCTAGCCATTCCAGATCGACGTCATTTACACGGACCACCTTGCGGCCGTGAATGTCGATAATTTGCCGGTCCACCAGGTCCTGCGCGAGGAAAAGGTAATTGGTCTGGTCGCTCAGCGGCGCCAGCTCACCGGATGTCCGCAGTTCAAGAGTCCCCGAAGGGGTCTCCATCACCTCCTGCGAGGGAACAAGGAACTGGCCCTCGCGCGACTTTAGGACGATTCCGGCCACGTGGCCCGCCTCCGGGCCCGTGGCCACGGCAATGTCTTTGAGCTTCCCGCGAACATTGCCCTGCGCGTCGGTAATGGGTGTACCGAGTAAAGCTGTGAGACTGACGCGGGCTGAGGTGCGCGGTGGCATGTGGAGAGTGTAGCCGCAATTACACCGGTGTGGGGAGTGGAAAGGAGGGTGCCGACCAGCACGGTAAGACGTCCCTGACGGAAATACTCATAAGAACTGCCTGAGATTAGTCCTCAGCGGAATCGCTGCGACTACCTGCGCTATGCACTCTATGAATCCCGGAAGCAGCCGCGTGTTGCCAGACTCTGAGCATGAGGTGAACGAACTCATCCATTTTCGCTCCCAGTTGGAAGAAATCCGAATGAACGTATTGGAATGAATCGCCCAGATCGAGCGGGGTGAATATATTGAGGTGCTTTCATAACAGGAGTTCAATGCGTTGCTGGACGGCATCTAAGCACGCGTCCGCCAGCGCGCCAGGTAACCACCCGCAAAAACCGCCGGGCAAAACTATGGTTTACGAGGAGTTTTCTTGACACATTGAGCTTCAGCGGTGA
>JAGWSG010000172.1 GCA_028876335.1 Acidobacteriota bacterium | reverse complement strand
GCTGGCAGCCGGTTTGCGCTCGATTCATTATCAGCGTTCAGCGCCTACGTCCAATCAACGCGCGAGCTCAGCGAGAAATCCAGGTGCTATCACCTTGAAGCGGTGAAGACACGCAGTAGATTCTTGCGCATCGCTCCATTTTTCCTTTGGTCACCGCTTATTTCTCTGTTGACGACGATTTGTCCCCCTCTTGCGCTGGTCCCGGTGGGACCCAACGGACTGCGCCATTGGGCGACACGAAGCGCACTATTCGCGGCGCAGACGATCCTGCTGGCGGCCACGGCGCGAGGGCTCGACAGTTGCCCGATGGAGGGGTTCGACCCTAGAAGGCTGGCACGTCTCTTGCGGCTTGAACGCGGCGATGTCGTCGCGCTGGTGGTCGCGATTGGGCGCCGGCGATCGGACGCCGTGGTAGAGCCGCGCTGGCGACGTTCCTTTGAGATGGCAGTGCAGGTTCATTGACCCACGTACCAACCTTCACGTTTCAATGTTTACATAACCGTCGGAGCACTCAATAAAGATGGGAAAGGAACGAAAAGTCGGCTTCGCGCCAGCTTTCCGGAAGCGGCCCCACCCAGGATTCATGACCCAGACCCCGTATCAAGTGATTCATCGATGAGGTGTTCGTTTGCACTAGATTTCCGTCTGACACCGCACCAATGGGGGCACACTCGGAGGCATGATCTTGGCGTGGATCCATTCAAATCAATGATTCTATGAAACTGATATTTTTCACCACGAATCCAATCATGCGCTGAGGTGAAAGTTGCTGACAATTGTGCAGCGATGCCGCTGAAAGGTACGTTTCTTGCGTATTTGAAGACAAATGGTGGGCTACCAATTTGCCTCTTTGAAAACTAACTACCCATCATTCCCGTCTCGGACAAGAGCAATCACCGCTACGAGTCGGCACGATCAATGGGCGGATTTGCGAAGTGCGTATCGGCAGGAAAAGCAAGACCGGCAGAGATCTGTTCAATGCTGAAGCAGCAGATGGCGGGAACATGTTATTCAAGAAAGAGCAGCATACATTGCTGGAAAAGATCATAAAAGCCAGGTTGGTTTTCAACTGCCGGCCATTCTTGTGAGCGAAGCTTTTTGAAGGAGATCGATTGCCGCGATATGCCGCAATTTGCATGGGTTGCGCCCTGATTCTAGCTGGATGGTTGTGTTCGGGCCGTTTGTCCATTGCGCAGGCTCCTGCATCGTTGACTCTCAGCGTGACGGACAGCTCAGGCGCGCCGATTGCAGGTGCAACGGTTCTTGGTGCCATGGGTGAGCGGTTGGGACGCACATCTGCAGATGGACAGGTCACATTTTCCTGCAACGTCCCATGCCACACGCAGGTCGAGGCGGAGGGGTTTGCGCCCAGAAGTCTGACGATGACTGGTAAAGCTTCCATCTCGCTCGATGTGGCATCGGCATTTCAGCAAGCGATGGTCACGGCCTACCGCGCGCCGCTTGGCGAGTTGGAAAGTCCTGCCTCCACGCGCCTGCTCACGGAAACCGCGCTCAGAAGCTCTGCAGCCATCACGATGGATGACAAGATGCGGCAGCTTCCGGGGATCGAACTGTTCCGCCGGTCGAGTTCACTGGTTGCCAATCCTACTTCGCAGGGCATCAGCCTGCGCGGCCTTGGTTCCACTTCAGCGAGCCGCACTTTGCTCACCCTCGACGACGTCCCCCTGAATGATCCCGTCGGTGGCTGGATCCATTGGGATGAGCAGCCGGATCTCGCGGTGCAAGGCGTTGAGGTTGTCCGTGGAGGTGCCAGTGATCTGTACGGATCGAGCGCGATCGGTGGCGTCATCAGCATAGAGATGGCACGCCCCACATCCAATCTCGTCGAGCTGGAGTCCACCTACGGCGGTGAGGGTACCTACCTTGAGAGTCTGCGCGCACAGACCAGGCGCGGCCCGTGGGGCGTGATGCTTGCCGGCAGTGCGCTCGGGACGGATGGCTATATTCAGGAGGCACCCTGGCAGCGCGGACCTGTCGATATCGCCTCGAACGTACACGCGCAAAACGGACTCTTCCTGGCAGAGCATGTTCAAGGACCCTTGCGCGTGTTTACACGCGTCAGCGGCTTCAACGAAGCTCGCGCGAATGGCACGCCATTTCAAAAGAACAGCACGCGCCTCTGGCGTTATGCCACCGGGGGCGACTGGCAGAATCCGGGCGGCACGGCCGTCAATTTGCGACTCTACGGTTCGTCCGAACACTATCGTCAAACCTTTTCCAGCATCTCCAATCTGCCTGACTTTGGT
>JAGWSG010000171.1 GCA_028876335.1 Acidobacteriota bacterium | reverse complement strand
TGCGTGGACTTTCCGCCTGGGTCACGCGCAACGAGGCCCAGCAGTGCTGTGGCCAGTGCACCTGCCAGCGCAACGATATTTCCATCGCCCACGTGACCAAGCGTCACGCCCTGCTGTGACAACACACCCGCAATACTCGCCACGGCAATCAGCAATCCCGTCGCGGATGTGCGCGGATGATTCCAGATATTTGCAAACCAGTTCTTCATTTGAGCTCCCTCCATGAAAAGGGGGCAGCCGAAGCTGCCCCCTTGATCGCCTCTTTGTCCTGCTCTGCCGCATGCAGACGGAGATTGCCAGTCATCTCCGTCTGTGGGAGAGGTGCAAAAGCCTTCGCAGGATTTTGGAGGATATATTCAGCGTAGAACGAATCGCACTAATTCTCTGCAAATCGCCGCAGCATTTTTACAGAGTGCTTTTGTTATTTCTTTATGTAACGTCTTCCGCGCAGCTCAAATTCTCCGCTGGCCACACGCGCAATTGCCTCGCTGTAAGCAATATGCTCTTCTACCAGAATCCGTTCGGCGAGTGAATGCGCATCGTCAGACTCGGCAACTTCAATTGCACGCTGCAGAATAATCGCCCCGTGATCCAGATGCTCATCCACAAAGTGCACCGTGCACCCGGCGAGCTTCACGCCGTACTCAAACGCCTGCGTCTGCGCATCGAGCCCCGGAAACGCTGGCAGCAGTGACGGATGAATATTCAGGATTCGATTGGGAAATGCCGCAATAAACCTCGGCGAAAGCAGCCGCATATACCCCGCGAGAATCACCAGATCCACGTTGCGCTTTTTCAGCGCGGCAATCACATCCGCATCATGCTCCGCGCGCGGCCTGCCCTTGGAGACAAACAGCTCCGTCTCAAAGCCCATCTCGCTAGCTGCGGCAAGTCCTGGCGCTTCGGCAACGTTCGCGATCACCACCGCAATCTCAGCGCCGCTCAGTCTGCCCGAACGAATATTTTCGGCAATCGCCAGAAAATTCGACCCGCGCCCTGAGAGAAGAATGCCAAGCCGCAATGGCTTCTGCGCTGCACTCACGTGTACTGCACCCTTCGCTCGCCCTTCACCACGCGTCCAATTACATAGAACTTCTCTTCCGCGCGGTCCAGCAAAGCTTTGGCCTTCGTAAATTTCGCCGCGGGAATGGACGCAATCAGCCCAATACCCATGTTGAACGTGCGCATCATCTCGTCTTCACTCACCTGGCCCAGTTCGCGCAAATGCTCAAAGATCGGCAACACCGGCCATGACCCAATCTCAATCTGCGCCGCCGTACCTTTGGGCAGAATGCGCGGCAAATTCTCCGTAATGCCGCCGCCCGTAATGTGCGCCATACCGTTCGTCACGCCTGCAGTCACAAGTTTCTGAATCACACTCAGGTAGCTGCGGTGCGTCTTCATCAAAGCAATACCCGCCTTCTCCTTGATGGCCGAGACATACTGCGTGTACTTGTACTTCGCCACATCGAACATCAGCTTCCTCGCCAGTGAGTAGCCGTTCGTATGCAGCCCTGTCGAAGGAAATCCGATCAGCACATCTCCGGACTTAATTGCCTGGCCAGTGATCAGATTGTCTCGATCCACCGCTCCCACAATGAAGCCTGCCAGGTCATACTCGCCGTCCGAGTAAAAGCCCGGCATCTGCGCCGTCTCGCCGCCAATCAGCGCGCATCCGTTCGCATGGCACGCCTCAGCCAGCCCTGAAACCACGCTCTCCGTCACTTCCGGGTCAAGTTTGCCGCTCGCAAAATAATCCAGAAAAAACAGCGGTTTGGCGCCCTGTACCGCAATGTCATTTACACAATGGTTCACAAGGTCCGCACCGACCGTGTGGTGCAAGCCCATCTCAAAAGCCACCTTCAGCTTGGTCCCCACGCCATCGGCCGAGCTGACCAACACCGGATTTTTCCACTTTCCCGTTTCCAGCTTGTAAAGCGCTCCAAAACCGCCAATTCCACCCAGCACATTGCGTGTAAACGTCTTTTGCGCCAGAAATTTAATGCGTCCCTTCGTGCGGTCGCCTTCGGAGATATCCACTCCGGCGTCAGCATAGGTCACAGACTTCTTTTTGGTTTCTTCAGGCACGGAAATTGGCCCTTTGCAGAGGTATAGACGCTCAGACGGTTTGCGTCGGAAAGGTTGATTCTAGCAGGATTTTCATCCCCACCCTGTGCATCGCGGCAACCATCTGACTGGGAGTTAGTTACCACTCTCGTCACCAGAGCTTCCGCAAGGTTATTTTGTACGCCAGCGCAGCGCGTAGATCTTCTGAATGCTCACATTCCGCAGCAACAGCACCCTGTCATCGGCAGTCAACCCCGTCCAGTCATCACCGGTCCAGAGTGAGTCACCTGGCTGCCGCGTGACCACCTGCTCAACTGTGCGGTCTGCCACGCGAATCCGCCGAACCCCGGCCGGCGACGAAAACCAATCGAAGTAAATGTACTTGCCGTCATGCGACCAGTTTGGATACCCGATTTGAGCGTCCAGGATTTTGGTCCAGTGCTTGGTCTCAAAATCGAAAAGCACCAGACCGCTGGAGTTTGCCGGCATGGCTGCGATGAAGCGCCCGTTCGGTGACCACCGTGGCGACACGATCCCAACCGAGCCCTCCACAGGCGAAGACTTTCCGTTACGCAGATTCACTATTTCAATCTGCGTCTTGCGGCCGGTGCCTCTCTCCTGCAATGGGTCGCTTTCAAACATCAGGCTGCCACCATCAGGCGACCATGTCGGATCAATTTCTCTGCGCTCACTCGGCAGCACGGCCTGAACTGCCCCCCCACTCGCAGCAACTGTATAGACTTGGGCGGAAGTCCCCGGTGTTTTGGCATAGAAGGCAATGCGTGTTCCGTTCGGTGACCACCGTGGTAAATAAGCCTTCATCGGCGGCAAGGTCAGCTGAACCTTGTCGCTGCCGTCGATTCTGCTGCGCCAGAGCGTGCGATCGGGAAAGGATGTATAGGTGATCCACTTGCCGTCTGCGCTTGTATTGACTCCTACAACAGAAGTTCCTCCAAGCCACGGAGTCATACTCTTTGACGCCGCATCCCAGCGCGATAGCTCTCCTCGTGTCTCCGTCCCGGCCACAAAAACGTTTCCGTCACGTGTTGGCAGTGGTGATGAAAAGCTGATCGGCCCTGCTGTCAAAGGGAAAGGCTGCTGTTTGCGGCCGAGCAGATTCTTCCTTTCAGAGATTGCCCATATATCGCTTCTACCGTTTTGAGTTGCCGCAAACACGAAAAAGCGACCGTCCGGTGTCCAAGTCCCGCAGCATTCATTCGCCGCAGGGTTCCAGTCCGGTAAGAACACGTGCGCATCGGAGCCGTTCGTATTTACTTGCCACAACGAGTGGTTTCCGGTCTTCGGATCGTAAAGCGAATAGCGCAGCACTTGTGCATCCGGCCTCCAGCGGATCCAATAGATCAGCTCGCCGCTGTCCGGACGAATCGGAACGAGCTGCTGAACATTTGTTCCATCGCTGCTTGCAATAAACAACCCCGAAGTCGAACTAAATGCAATGCGACTGCCGTCGGGTGACCAGGTTGCGCTCCGCGCTTCAATCTGACCCAGTCGTCTCGGCTGACCTTCGGGTAATGGTTGTATCCATACGGGCGCTTGCGGCAAACCTGCGGGGCTTTCCACCAGCAATTCAGAGCCGTCTGGAGATACTCCAAGCGCAAGTGGCGATGGCAGATCCGTGTTGACAACCCCACTTTCTCCGCCCACCTTTGCCACTTGGCCAATTGCAAGAGTGCCTTGGGCGCTGTAAACGGGGAAATACAGCCGAAGGGAGTCCGTCAGAATGGGAAGCGAGTACTCTCCCATGGCAAAGACTTTCTGTATGTCTGCGTTCGTAATCTGCTCGTAATGCGGAATTACCTGCTGCTCTGTTTGCGGCCAAAAGAAAAACGCCACAAGTGCTGTGGCAAGAACCGCAAACGTGAGCAGAAGTCCTTTCCAAATTCCACTGCGGGCTGGCCTTCCTGCCTCAACTTGTGAAATCTGCGCACCCGGCGTCGGTGTGCCGCGTAGCTCCTCTACGGTCTCCGCAGTCGAATGTTCCCGATCTGCATTGGACTGAAAATTCTCGGGCAACGTATGCGTGGGTCGCGCTCCGGTGGGCACGCCCACAAGCTCAAACCGGACTGCGTTCTCAGGTAAAGATTGGCCTGCGTCGTTCTCCCTTTGAACGGGAGCAACAAACCTGTAACCTTTGCCAACCACTGTTTCAATAAAACGAGGATTGTCCGCGCGATCGCCGAGCGCCTGACGGAGTTTGCCGATTGCGGTATTAAGGTTGCGTTCCGCATCGAGCCATGGATTCTTGCCCCAGATGTCCTCAATAATTTCTTCACGGGAAAGCAGCCGACCGCCACTTTGGGCAAGAAGAATCAGCAGCTCCATTGGTATCCGTTCTATGCCGATGCGCTTGCCGCCCCGTCGAAGTTCATAACGGTTCAGATCAAGTTCAATCCGCTCTGAGGATATCGCCCGCTTCGCCACAGTTCCCCCAGCTGGTCTTACCTCCAAGGTATGGGGCCCTAATGTTTCCCTTGCCTCTTACATTGATGAATCATAATGATTTACGAGTCCACATCATCTTAACACCGTATTTTTCTGTCCTCAATTGACGCCCCGGGTCTATGAGAGCAAGCTGACAGGGTTGCGATTCTTGAGGGAGATTCGCGGCAGCCATGCACCAGCCTCACTTTGGAACTCGGATCCAGAGACGCCTCTGGCGAGCGGGTGTGTGCACCAAAGAACCGGTAAATGCAAAACAGAAGCGGCATCTCTGGAGTCGGGATGGCCAGCAGGGATGCCGCACCGGTGCAAGCCATACGAACCCAGGGAATTGAATTCACATTTGATCATTGATTCGAAGTATTATTTCCCGCTCCCCTAAATCAAGAATGGAGGAAGCTTTAATGAACTACCGCTCCGCTTCTCGGGCTGCAGTTTGCCTGTTGTTATTAGGTGCTTCTCTAACTTTGGCTCCTGCGGCCGTTGCCCAACATGAGGCCGGTCAAACCCAGGGCCCGAGTAAATATATCTTCCTGAGCAACATCGCAATCAAGCCCAACCAGTCCGGCGCCTACGCAAAGATTCAGGCTGATGAGATACAAGCCATGCGCGCGGCCAAGGCGCCCAACCATTACGTGGCAATGTGGTCCATCACTGGCTCGAATCATGTGATCGCTATACATGGATTTGACTCCTTTGCTGACCTACAAAAAAGCCATGACGATACCGTCGCCATGTCAAAGCTGATGGAGACCATGCGGGCGGACGATGCCGAGCAGGCCGCAACAATCGCAGAAACACATAGCAGCATCTATCGCTACGACAAGGACCTCAGCCTCAACCCAAATGTCGATCTCTCCAAAATGCGCTTTATGCGCATTCTCCTCTTCCAGGTTCGTGCTGGCCGCGATGAGGACTTCCAGCATGTCGTAAAACTCTTCGCCAAGGCATATGAAGCAATCCCGGAAGCCCGGTGGGCAATGTTCGAAAAGATGTACGGCGTCGGAAGCAGCAACACCTACATCCTCGTCACGCCCATGGAGTCACTCGCGACAGTCGACTACATGGCCGAAAACAGTAAGAAATTTACCGATGCAACTGGCAAAGATCAGCTTGCGATTCTGCGCAATGAATTGAATGCGGATGTCGATTCAGAGGAAGCCAATCTCTTCGCTTTCGGTTCAGGCATCAGTTACGTTCCGGACTCCTGGATTAGCTCGTCTCCTGATTTCTGGGGCAAAAAATAGGAGTTCAATTCCGTTCTTTAGCCGAGGTCCATCGCAAACCGGTGGACCTCCATTTTTCACCTGAACGGCAAACGAACATCGCGCAGGTCATGGCTCCATGCTCCCTGAACCGGAGATAGAAGTAAATGCAGACCGAAACCAAATCACGCGTTGAGCAACTCAATTCACACACCGGTCAACCGATAGCAATCCTTCGCTTTGAAGGAAACATTTCCAGCTGCTCCCACGATGCCGTCTTGAGAACTTACCAGAGCCTCCCCAAAGCTTCTTCCAAAATCGTTCTTCTCGATTTCACTCACGTCAATTACCTCAATTCAAGCGGGATTGCACTGATTATTAAACTTTTGCTGGAAGCGACAAGCTCCGCTCGACAAATCTCGGCCTTCGGCCTGTCTCCGCACTTCATCAAAGTTTTCACCATGGTCGGTATCACCAAATATGTTCGCCTGTTTGCCAATCAATCAGAAGCCTTAGCGAAAATCTAAGTTAATGTCATTTTTTATTTTTTTGAATCGGCGCTCCCAGTTTGACGTTCATCAAGATGAGCGCTCTGAACAGGTACATTCCTGGAGCTTTTCTGTAAGCCCAGTCGGCGACACGCACAATTTGACGCGCACGCACCATCGCCTGTAGCTTGACCTTCCGGCACTCTATGGCACATCCCGACTTGAACGAACTGCTGAACGCCCTCTATTCCGCGGCGGAGAACCTTCTCACGAAGAATGGCGAGTTTTACCCCATCGGCGCCTTTATGGCCTCAGACGGCGCAATCCAGTTTGTTGGCGTAATGGATGGGGACAATGAACACCCGTCTTCGCAGTCATTGATTGACTCCATGACCGCAATATTCCAGCAGAGCGCTCGGCAGGGTGCCCTGCGTGCCGCCGGAATCTGCTACGACGCTCTCACTATTCCTCCCGGCAAAAACCGCAAGCAGGACGCCATGTGTTGCAGTCTCGAACACAGCCACGGAGAAGCCGTCGAAGTCTTCCGGCCCTACACAAAAACCCAAAACGGCCAGATCCAATTCGACGATATCTTCGCCACCAGGCGAACTCCACATTTCTTCTGCGAACCACTACTGGACTGAACACCGCGCAAGTTGGCAATCAGCTGCCACAATAACTGCGCATTGCGAACGCAGCTTTCACTCAGGCACAAGCAAAAGACTTCGCACGGTTCCTCAGACCGAGGGATACCGAAAATTGCTCGTCTTCGGCGCATACTATCCCTTATCCAGGTGTTCTTTCTGTCGTTCAGTTGTTCTGACTCTTTGGAAGTTCAGGGTTCTCAAATATGGATAGATAAGTGCCTTAGAATCAGATGCAGCTCCTATCGCCATCTCTCTAAAGTATTTGAATTCAGGAATATGTACGGTGGAGCATAAATTTGTTCGTAACGCACGTTGTGTCTGTCCGGCATTACCGCGTTCTCATAAGAACTTTTCCCTCTCCGCTTCCGTCGGTATTGGACACACTTCGAGCCGTCCCCAGATCCGGTACCGCCATCGCGCAACCACGCCGTAGCCCCAGTCCCGCAGCGGTCGCGGAACGAGCCGCAAAAAAAAACGCCAAGAAGCCCACGGCTGCGGCAGCTCACGTAGCATTGCAATGACCGCATCCGTACGCAACAAAGCCTGATTTCGATCGTGCCCATGACCCCGCACCACAACGATTGATCCGGGCCCCTTTGCATCACCCTCAACATCCACTCCAAGCCGCTCCAAGATCTCTGCGGCGACAGGCGCTTCGGATGGCGCAAAGCGCATGCGATCATCCAGGTCGCGACGCAGGAACCAGCGGACCGCATGATTGCAAAGTGCGCAGTGGCCGTCGAAAATTACCAGTAATTGCTCGTCATTTTGCGCCGAATTGGTCACATTTATCTGGATGATATCGAAGTGCAGGAAGAATCAAAGGGATCATCTCAATTGCGCGTTCATATCCTTCTATACTGAGTCCATCATGAGCTCGCCAGCCACGACATCCAAACGCGCACATTCACTTGCGCTGCAAAAGCGCGCTGAAAGCTGTTTCCCCGGAGGAGTGAATTCACCGGTACGCGCCTTTAACTCTGTGGGTGGTAAACCACCATTTGTTGATCACGCCGAGGGAGCCTACCTCTTTGACGCGGATGGAAATCGCTACATAGACTACTTTGGCTCATGGGGACCAATGATTCTTGGTCATGCGTTTCCACCAGTTGTCGAGGCAATTCAGGAAGCTGCTGCCAAGTCGGCCAGTTTCGGCGCTTCTACGGCAGCCGAATCGGATCTGGCTGAACTGATTAAGGCCTGCTATCCGCAGATTGAGAAACTACGCTTTGTTTCGTCGGGAACAGAAGCGACGATGTCGGCGATTCGCTTGGCACGCGCTGCGACCAATCGAAAGAGAATCATCAAGTTCGAGGGTTGTTATCACGGGCATGCCGACAGCCTCCTTGTTAAGGCAGGATCCGGTATTGCGACGCTTGGTATTCCGGGATCTGCCGGTGTACCGGAGGAGATTGCCTCTCTTACTCTTGCGCTGCCTTATAACGACATTGCAGCCGTTGAGGCAGCATTCAAGGCGCATCCCGGCGAAATTGCTGCCATCATTCTCGAGCCTGTCGTGGGCAACGCCGGCTGCATCCTTCCTATGGACGGCTATCTTCAAGGCCTGAGGGCGCTGGCAACGCAACATGGAGCTCTCTTCATTGCCGATGAAGTGATGACAGGATTTCGCCTTGCCCCAGGTGGCGCTTGCGAGTATTTCCAGCTCGACCCTGACCTCATCACATTGGGCAAGATAGTTGGTGGTGGACTGCCAGTGGGGGTGTTTGGCGGAAAAGTCCAATTTATGGATCTACTTGCACCGTTAGGCCCCGTATATCAGGCCGGAACTTTGAGTGGGAACCCGCTGGCGATGGCAGCCGGAATCGCTACGCTCAGCCACCTTCGCAATCATGCCGATGCGATCTATCCCCACTTGGACGCCACTGCCGGCGCGCTCTTCGATGGTGTCGCCGCAGAGGCTCGAAAGAGCGGCATCACTCTAACAGTCAACCGAATAGGTTCCATGGGAACTTGGTTCTTTTCTTCCGGCCCAATAACAAATTACGAAGAGGCCGCAAAGTCTGACACCGCGGCATTCGGCAGATTCCACCGCGCCATGCTTGACCGCGGTGTCTGGCTGCCGCCTTCACAGTTCGAAGCTGCCTTCATCGGTGCAACGCATGGAGAGACGGAAGTGACTGCAACCATTGAGGCTGCACGGACCTCTTTCGCGACGCTGGTCTGAGGCTCTATGCTTCCGTACTGAAATGTCTGGGTCTTCGTTCAAGCGCCGTCGGCTCGCACGTCGGCTGCTCATTCATCATCTTCCATTGGCTGCCGCTAGTTTTCTGAGCGGGTATCTGCTTTACATCACTCGTCCATATCCTGATGTAATTACGCGGCTTAGTTTTTCAACTGCCTATCCGGCGCTGGCCCTTTTGGCTGCCACCCTCGTAATCGGGCCATGGAACCTTTGGACCTCGCGCCCCAATCCCATTTCGAGCGATTTTCGCCGTGACATTGGCATTTGGGCCGGCATTACGGGCATTGCTCATGCGGGCATCGGTCAATGCGTCCACCTGCGAGGGAGGCCCTGGCTTTATTACGTTTATGGACCATGGGAACATGGTCATGTGATTCCCGTCAGACACGATCTATTCGGGTTTTCCAATTACACAGGGGTGCTGAGCGTGCTGTTTTTGGCCGCCTTGTTCGCCACATCGAACGACTGGTCCCTAAGGAAGCTTGGGACACCGCAATGGAAGGGCCTGCAACGCTGGAATTACCTGGTATTTGCTGCGGCTGGAGCACATGCAATCGGCTATCTCTTCATTGAGAAGCAGAAGTTCAATTTCGACCTGACGATTGCCATCTTCCTCGCAATTGCAATTGCATTTCAGGGGGCTGGATTTCTTTTGCGGCGTAGACGACAGACCATTACCGCATAATTGCACTTTTATTCGAGTTGTCTAAGACAAGTTATCGGTTGGCTTTCAGGATTGCGTCGGCCCAGTGTTCACCTGTTGTGCGCAGCCAATTCACAGAAGTTTCTCCGTCGTACGGAGTAAAGAGATAGGCAATCAGAATTCTGTTCTTCAGATGCATAAACAAGGTGACTCCCGCCTCTGTTTTCGATTCGCCTCCGTGATTTGATTTCAAGACCATTCCTAGTGCAACTGCATCCGGCTTATTGAAAAACAAGCCGAGTGGTGTCGGTTTATCGAGAGTAATCTGAGTCCCATCTTTATCAAGGCTCTTCAATTTCATGTTGATTTCCGACTGCATATCATTCAACGAATTCGTGAGAGTAACGTTGAATTGCTTCGCAGCCATGTCTGCCACCTGATGAAAAATGGTGTCATCCACATCGGCAAACTCTGCCCGACGAGGCACCTCTACGAGGGCGTATCGCGTTAAAGTACTCTTTCCCGTTTCAATAGCGTGCAGTTCATCGGGCAGAATATAGCCCGCAACGAGCCTGTTTGAAATGGGGGCAAGTGGTTCCAGGATTACGCGATAATCCGGTCCGGGCTCGAGAAGTTCGGAAGAAGGCGCAGGAAGTACGATCGACTTCAGGCCAACCCTGACTTCAGTCGGCGCGGTCGATTTGCTCTCAGCTTCCTGTGCAATACATTGACTTGCGAATAGGCCTGTGAGACCAAGAGCTACTACAAGACACATCTGCACACGAGCGCGCATTCATCCCTCCAAACGACTACTTTGATGTTGCCGGATAAATCCGACTAACGGACTATCTTGTGCTGAGTTTGATAATGCTGAGTCAACCTATCACGAATAAGTCAGAGCTACAACTTAGGTCCCGATAGAGTTTGAAGCCAGCTCAGGTAACAGTGGGATCCCAGGCGTCAACTGTGACAAAGCGATGGGTATGTTTATATTTTGCGAGGATTTGTCCGGCGGCCTGCACGGAGGGTTCGCGGTTGGCGCCTAATTTCAGGTGGCCGCCGTCATGAAGGACGATGTTGGTAGCCCAGTAAAGCCTCTCGAGATGGTCGATACGGCGCATGAGGCGTTCGGCAATCCTGTCAGCTGAGGGTTCACGCCAGTCGGTGGTGATGGCGTTCCAGAGGACCGGTGTCATGTCGAGCTCGAGTGCGGCGCGCAGGACACGGGGGCGACGGCCGCCGAAAGGGGGGCGGAAGTACTTGATTCTTTGACCGGTTATGTCCTGAAGGGTCTTACAGGTGCGGAGGAGCTCATCGTCCACTTTTGCCGCACTTTTTATGGCGAGATTAGGGTGGCTCCAGGAATGATTGCCGAGTAGATGGCCTTCGCGCGCGATCCGGCGGGTGAGCTCCGGTTCGGCCTCGGCGTATTTGCCGACGAGGAAGAAGGTGGCGCGGACGTTGTGAATATTGAGGATATCGAGCAGGCGGGGGGTCCAGGCGGGGTTGGGGCCGTCGTCAAAGGTGAGCGCCAGCTCGCCGGGACGGGGCGGGGCCTTGAGCGCCCAGCCAAAGATCTCTGAGGCAGGCCACATGGCCGCGTAGGCGAATCCTCCGGCGGCAAGGCCAGCACCTGCCAGAGCGCCAAGTCCAACGGAGAGCCCGGTTTGGAGCGGAGAGAGCATCTAGGTGCATTCACAGTGTGCGGCGGAGGGCGGGTCCGCGGCAAGTGGGGATCGGTGGCGAAAGACAGATTAAGGAATAGGGACCGGGGTCAAGTGGAGGGACCGGCGAAAACCAGCAGATATATCTGGTGATTTTCAAGGATTTCAGCGAGGAATAGCTGGCGGATTTCCGGGTGCAAACGGGGGTGGAGCGAAACAGACGGATCGATCCGGTGGTTTGAGTGCAGAAAATCCACTTCTTTGCGGAAAATTGCGTTCTTCGTGAACATTTGTGCGCAGTTCCGGGAAAATTCAGCCAGATTTCTCAGGTTCAGGCCATTTGCCTATATCGTTCATACAGGTTGACTCGAGCGAAGATTACGGTGACAAGTCTGGACTGCAGTTGCGAACGCGGATGGCCTTGCCTGGGCGCGGAGAGCCCAGGAGTGACTAAGAGCGAACTTTTTTGGGTGCAGGCGTATACTTGGTTTGTTCGGGCCGTATCCTGTCTCTCCGGAGCGGCACTGGAGCTGACTATGAGCCTTACCCACTTCCCCTCGGGCGGAGCTTCCTCTTCCGCCACTTCTGCCACCAAGATCACCATGCCTGCACTTGCCGAGATGAAACGGCAGGGCAAACTCATCAGCGCGCTGACGGCGTATGACTATGCCACCTCGCGGCTGGTGGACGAAGCCGGGATTGATTTAATTCTGGTGGGCGACTCGCTGGCGATGGTGGTGATGGGCCATGACAACACACTGGCTGTCACGGTGGACGAAATGCTGCACCACACGCGCGCCGTGCGGCGGGCCGTGCATCGTGCACTTGTGGTTGCGGACATGCCGTTCGGCAGCTATCACGGTGCGATTGAAGACGCAGTGTCGAATGCGGTGCGGTTTGTGAAAGAGGCCGGCGCTGAGGCCGTAAAGATTGAAGGACCGCGTGTAGAACTTGTCCGCGCCTTGACGCAGGCGGAGATTCCGGTGGTAGCCCACCTGGGGCTGACACCGCAGAGCGTTCACCGCATGGGCGGATACCGTGTGCAGGGAAAGACGCGGGAGACGATTGCGCAGTTGCTGGCCGATGCGCGGGAACTGGAAGAGGCCGGTGCGGGCGCGATTGTGTTGGAGGGTGTGCCGCGCGAGGTGGCCGCAGCAATCACGGCAGAGCTGACGATTCCGACGATCGGGATTGGCGCGGGGCCTGATTGCGACGGGCAGATTCTTGTGTTTCACGACCTGCTGAATTTGACCTTTGCGCCGGCGGCGAAGTTTGTGCGGCGCTATGGGGATGCGGCAAGTCTTGTCCGCGTGGCGGTGGAGCGCTATCGTGAAGATGTAGAGCATCGCAATTTTCCGAGCGACGAGGAGAGCTACCACCTGCCGGCGCAGGCACGAGATGCGCTTAAGGTACGGGCGGAGACGGCATCTCACCGGCGCACTGCACGACCAGCCTGATGGAACTACTACGTACTATCGCGGAGCTGCAGCAGAGGGTTCGCCAGCAGCAGGCCAGAGGATTGTCGATTGGATTGGTCCCCACGATGGGGGCGCTCCATGCCGGGCATGCATCGCTGATTCGCGCGGCGGCGAAGGATTGCGAGTATGTTGTGGTATCGCTGTTCGTGAATCCCACACAGTTTGGGCCGAATGAGGACTTCGCAAAGTATCCGCGGAGCTTTGCGGCAGACTGCGAGCTGGCGGCGAAGGAAGGCGCGGATGCGCTATTCACGCCGGCGGTGGAGGAGATGTATCCCGAGGGCGCGGCGACTTTTGTGGAAGTGGAAGGGCTAAGTAACAGGCTCGACGGTGCTTCAAGGCCGGGACACTTCAGGGGCGTGACGACGGTGGTAACAAAGCTACTGGCCGCAGCGCAGCCCGACCGAGCCTACTTTGGCCAGAAAGATGCTGCGCAAGTGGCAGTGTTGCGTCGGATGACGCGCGACCTTTGCTTTGGGACAGAGCTCGTGGTTTGCCCGATTGTGCGGGATGTGGATGGGTTGGCGCTGAGCTCGCGGAATGTTTACCTGACGGCGGATGAACGCAAGCAAGCGCTTGCACTCAGCCGGGCAGTGCGGCGCGTGGAAGCGCTGGTGGCACATGGCGAGCGAAAGGCCGAAGTATTGCTGGCGACGGCGAGAGCGTCCCTGGCAGCGGAGCCAAACCTGAAGATTGATTATGTGGAACTGGTGAACTGGGCAACGCTGGAGCCAGTGAAGGTGGCGGAGGCGGGGACCCTGTTTGCGGTGGCTGCGTGGGTGGGCGAGACGCGGCTGATTGATAATGCGGTGGTGGGTTAAGGGGCGTGTTCCTGGCGGGCAGTCAGGCGTGAGGAAGAGTGGATTTTTGCCGGTGCACGGGGGAGAATAACAGTATGCAGCCGATGCTTCGCAGATACTCGAGCCTGGATGAAATGAAGCTGGACGAGTACCGCTACTGGCAGAGCCGGCCGGCCTATGAGCGCTTTGAGGCGGTGGAAGAGATTCTTCGCACGGCGTCCGCGATCAAGGGATTGGAGCCAGAGCCCGATGTTCCAAGACTTCAAAGACCTTTTGTCCGCATTCAATGCCCGTGGGGTTAAGTATTTGATCGTTGGCGGCTACGCCGTCATTTTCCACGCTCAGCCTCGCGCAACAAAAGACATCGACCTGCTTATTCACGTTGATCCGGCAAACGCTGAAGCTGTCTTCCTGGCGCTCAGCGATTTTGGAGCGCCGTTAGGCGGTGTGACTTCAGAAGATTTTAAAGACAAGTCCAGCTTCTTTCGATTTGGCAGAGACCCACACACGATCGATCTGTTACCAGAAATTCCAGGCGTCGATTTTGAGCCTGCATGGAACCGGCGTATTGAAGCCACTGTCGATCCTTCGACAGGGCTAAAAGCGTGGTTTATTTCTGCGGATGATTTGATCGCTTCAAAGACTTCTTCCGGGCGTATGCAGGACCTTGCTGACGTTGAAGCAATCCGCACGGCACAACAGGCAACCAAACGGTTGCCTAACAAAGATTCGATAGAATAGCCGCACTTTGACCCAGAAACCGGTCTAGCTAGATGCCTGAACTGCCTGACATTTCCGCGTACATTACGGCGCTTGAGGCGCGGGTGATGGGCCAGGTGCTGGAGCAGGTGAGGCTGGCTTCGGTCTTTCTGCTGAGAAGTGTGGAGCCACCGCTTGAGGCAGTACATGGGAGACGCGTTGTTGCGCTGCGACGCGTGGGGAAGCGCATCTGCATGGGCGTTGAGGGGGATGTGTGGCTGGTGCTGCACCTGATGATTGCGGGGCGGCTGCATTGGAGGCCGGCGGGGGCGAAGCTGGGCGGAAGGCAGATGCTGGCGGCGTTCGATTTTGCTGCGGGATCGCTGATGCTGACGGAGGCGGGATCGAAGCGGCGGGCTTCACTGCACGTGGTGCGCGGGGAGGATGGGCTGCGGGCGCTGGATGCAGGTGGCGTCGAGATTTCTTCTTTGGACCTGAACGGGTTTCGCGG